>JAISCU010000453.1 GCA_031265345.1 Bifidobacteriaceae bacterium | reverse complement strand
CTTCCGTGACGTGGTGCGGCGGTGCACCTGCCTGGTCGATGGGCTGCGCACGGCCCAGGACGCTCCGGCGCTTCTGACGCCGGGCCAGACCATCGACGTCCTGCCGCCCTTCGCCGGAGGCTGAGAGTCGATCCGCGCCCCATGGTGTTGCATAGATGCACTGACGGCCTGTAGTGTGCTCTGCATGGGAGAGGCGTCAACCTTGCTGGCGCAAGCGCGATCCGCCCGCCAGTTGACCATGAACGCGCTGGCCGAGGCGTCTGGAGTGCCGGTGTCAACGATCTCTCGGATCGAATCTGGCAAGGTCGAGCCAACCTGGTCGGTCATGGACCGCATCCTCTCAGGCGCAGGATTCCGATTGGAGTCTGCCCTCGCGGAGGCTGGCAGCGACCAGCCTTTCGCCCACGCGCTGCGCCGTCTCGACGAAGCCGCTCCCCGACAGCGCGCAGCGGTCATCCGGCGCTTCCCGGCGATAGCCCGCCTCGCGCTGGTCGCGCGCCGTACTGGCGCGCGACGCGTGCGACTCGACCGCGAACTCGGAACCGTCATTCGGGCTCTCGACGACCAGGGGGCCCGACCGGTGGTGTCCTCACTGGAGGCGTACCTCGAGGACGCGAGCCGCGCCCGTTCGTTCTCGCCCGTCGTCTACGTGGACGACCCGACCAGAGCAGGCAGTTTCGCGAATGCCGACCGGACGTCTCCGGCGGTAGTGTTCCTGCTTCCAACGACAGACAACGTGCGGGCGGTGTGCCGCGACGTGCGCGGCACGCGGATGGTCTCACGGGAGTGGGGGTTGCTCGATTCGTTGGCCTCGCCCGGACGCCAGCCCGACGCCACCGAACACCTGATCGACGACCTGATCTCGGAGCCCGCTCCATGACCAACTCCGGCCCGCCGCCGACTCGGCCGACGTCTCGTCTGAGTGATGTCAACTACGGGGTGCGGAAGTCCCGACGGCTACTGATCGACACGATGCGGGCGCTGTCCGAGTTCGGCGAGGCCGTGACAGTTGTCGGCGCCCACGCGGTGCACGAATGGGTGCAGGCCGCGTCAGGCTCGACCCGGCTACCCGACGCGTCTTCTTCACCTATTGAGGATTGGACGATGCCGCTGGGCTGGGCTCGCGGCGTCGCCATGGGATTTGCGTCACGCGGCTAGCGCTTTGACCAGCACCACGGCTGTGACCAGGCAAGTCGCCGCGACCTCTCCGAACCCGATCACTTTCGGCGCGGCCTGCGGCCAGATGCGGGGCACCACGGCCGCGCGGGCCGCCAGCAAAGCGCCTGTTGCCGCACCGCCGAGTCCCGCCCACCACAGGGCGAGCGCGGCCAAGACCAGATGGTAAGTGACCGAGGCCGCGTACCAGCGCATCGAGTTGCGCTCTCGGATCATCGTCTTGACGTAGAAGGCGGTGCCGAAGAAGTATCCGAACAGCGCTGCGCCAGCGGCCCAAGCCGTGGCAGGGGCCTGGGGCAGCCAGGTCCAGGCCAACGCGCGGGCACCGGGTGCGGCCAGGGCCGCGGCGAATGGGGCTCCCATGCAGGCGGCAGCCATGGTCACGGCATCGTTCACCAGTGATCTGGGCTTCCGCGCCTTCGTGCAGGTGAGGCTGATGGCGGCCAACACCGCCATGATCGGCAGCCAGGTCACCGCTGACGGGGCCGTCAACGCCACGCCAAGACCCGCCGCCGCTGTCACCGCGCCGTACACCGCCAAGGGAGCGCGATACCGGGGCCGCCGACGCGGAGGCGCGGCCAACCAGGCCGTCAAGTCTTGGAAGGCGAGATACCCGGCGAGGGCCGCGACCACCATCGGGGCGTGTACTGGCCGGGGACCGCCGACCACGATCCCGACCACCAGTGGCGCCGCGAGCATCGCCCAGGCGCCGTGCTGCCGGGGCAGCCAGGCCGGGCTGATCCTCTTGGGTCTAGCTGGCACCGGCTCTCCAGTATCCGGTGAACTGGATCCGCGCCTTGGGCACACCCGCCGCCAGCAGGTGCCTGGAGCCCTGGGTGGCCAGCGTCCGTTCCCCGACCACGTAGGCGGTGACGCTGGCCGCCCGCTCCAACTGATGCTCGCGGAGAGCGGCCAACGCTGCGGTGCCGGGCAGGACTGGTGGCGCGGCATCGTCCATCTGTCTGAAGATTCGGCGCACCTCGAAGCCGACCGGGGCTTCCGCTTCCTGCGCGTCCGCCGGTTCGGGGAGTTCGATCCACGCCGTGCCGCGCGCCTCGCGGGGGAGGTCGCGCAGGATGCCCAGGATGGCGGGCTGCGCCGACTCGTCGCCGACCAGCAGGTAATGGGCCGTGTCGCTGAAGAGGCTGAACCCGCAGCCCTGGTCGATCAGGGCCACCGTGTCGCCGGGCTTCGCGCGCCGCGCCCAGACCGCCCCGATTCCAGTGTCGCCATGTGCCACGAAGTCGATGTCGATTTCGCCCGACTCGGGCCGGTGCTCGCGGACGGTGTAGTTGCGGACGGCCAGTTTGTCGGCCAGGCCGGAGGTTCTGAACTTGAGGTATCCGGCCAGCCCGAACTGCTGCGGCAGGCGGGAGAGGTCCTTCTGGCCCGGGACGCGGGGCAGGAACAGGCGAAACCAATGGTCGAAGCCGCGATGGGGCAACCGGGTGAGATCCTCGCCGGTCAAGGTGACCCGGATGAAATGGGGGCTGATCTGTCCGGCGTGCGCCACTTGGGCCTGATACAGGCCGCGCTCCCCGCGCGCGTCCTTGAACGCCATGTGGCCTCCTGTCGTTGGGATCGCTCCGGTGTGGGTCTGCGACCGACCCGCCCAAGTAAGGCTACCCTAACTCCCCCTCCCGATGCCGCCCGGCGGGCTCTCCCCGCCCGGATGGTTCGGCTGTGGTCGGTATGGGTACCGACCGGGTCGGGCAAGGTCCCGAATCCGATCGAGAGTCGTTCCCAGTTGTCCACAAATGGCTGGAATTCGTTCCGACCTCCAATTGAAGCCGCTTACGGACACAGCCTCGAAGAGGCGCCGATTCCTCCGGCTCGCTGACCTGCGCAAACGCTGGTTGCCGGTCGGTCGGCCTCGGGTGCCAATGTCCACAACTCACGTGAACTCAACCGGGCGGCGAGTTGAAGCCATTTGCGGACACCGCCGGGCCGTGAGAACCGCTCTCATCCCAATTGGGGACGGTCCCCATTCATTGAAACCGTCCCCAGCCGGATCGGGAGCAGGCGCGAGGCCGGGACCTGGTCCCCCTACCGGGGGCGGGCCACGGATCCCTGCCCGGCACTGCGGGGGCGTCGCAGATAGGCGCGCGGGCGCGCACTTATGTTCCGGCCATTGTCGCCTGGGGCCGACAGGCGTCTGATAGGTGGACGGACGCGCAGGACGATTTCGGCGCGTCCCCGAACCGACCACGAGCGGCGACGAGGCGACCTCGGAACCCCGACGGCGGCATCGGACAGGGGAAACCGGTCATGCGCCCCGGATGACGGGCTCCATCGAGACCTGTGACTGGAGTGCGTCCGAATACTGGTTGCGGCGCACGCCGAACGGGGTGACCAGCGTGAGATGGACGGCCTTGCGGGTGCCGGTCTCGTCCATGAAGACCGAGCGGCGACGGCGCATCGCTTGGTCGAGACTCTTGCTCACCAGGTACGGCCCCGGCGCGTACTTGATTTCGCACAAGTTGATGACATTGTCGGCGCGGTCTATCACCAGATCGATCTGCGCGCCAGGACTGCTGCGCTCGGAACGCCAGCCGGAAGCGTGCGTGATGACCGCGCCAACTCCGAGCTCCGCCAATAGCTGAGGCAAGTGGGCGCGGCACACCAACTCGAACGCGTTGCCGGACCAGGCCGAGTGCGCGGGCCCAGCAGCGTATTTCAGCCAGAATTCGGGATCCGGATCTGAACTCTCGATGAAGGCCAGATGGAACGCAGTGAAGAAGTCGATCAATTTGTACAGAGTTCCGCGCTTCTTGCGCTCAAAAGGCTGGACCGTGCCAATAAACCCGCACTGCTCCAAGTCCGTGAGCGTCTTGGTGAGGCGCCCTCCGTCGGGCAGGCCAGTGGCGCGGACGATCTCCGCGCGCGTCACACCCTTGCGTTTCGTCGCAAGCGCACGCACTATCTGGACGTGCCGCTCGGAATGCTCGAACAAGGAAGCGTAAAGCGCATCGAACTCATACCGGAGTTGGCCGCCGGCGCTGAAGCACTCCCGTCCGATGCTCCGGGCCAGGCTGTACCGCTTGTCCAGGAGTTCCAGGTAGTAAGGCACGCCGCCGAAGACCATGTAGGCCTCCAGCAGGTCCGTCATGCCCATGGCCACGCCTCGAGCCTCCAGGAATTCGCGGCATTCGGCCAGTGTGAAGGACTGGAGATGGATGCGTCTCGTGACGCGATTGTGGAGGCCGCCCGTGTTCAGGAAAAGGCTGCCGACCAGCCAAGACGTGGCCGATCCGCACACGACGAGCAGGACGTCAGGGCGGCTCGACGCCCAGCCGTTCCAGAACGACTCCAGCGCCGAGACGAACTCCGACTTGCGCGTGTCCATCCAGGGCAACTCGTCCAGGAACACCACCTTCTTCCCTGGCCGCGACGCCTCCAGCAAGACGCGAAGAGCGCGGAAGGCCGCGAACCAGTCACCGGGAATGGGAGTGTCCGCCGCACCGTAGCGACGCAGCGACTCGCCGAATTCCTCCAACTGCCGACGCTGGTTGCCCTTGGCAAGGCCGGTGGACTGGAACACGAAATGATCGCCCAACACTTCCCGCACCAGGTAGGTCTTCCCGATTCGACGGCGGCCCGTCACGGCCACAAACTGGGGCTGCTCGGACTCGAGGCACCCAAGCAACGTGCCAGCCTCATCCATGCGACCAATCATGTGGGCCTCCCTTCGCCGCATAAGCGGCTGTAAGTGGGTCTGTCAAGGCAGCTACCGCCGCTTATCCTATGATAAGCGGCGGTAAGTGGGTCTAGCAAGGTAGATACCGCCGCTTATGGCACATTGGCAACCCCTGATCGCCCGGCCCGACTTGCGCTCTTGCACACCAGGGGACGATGCCGCTCACAAAGCCGAATGCCGACACACTTGCGGCGACGCGTGAGATCGAGGACATTCGCGCGGGCCGCCTACCCAGGCAGTCGATGTCGGTCGCAAACTTCACTAAGCAGGTGGGCAAGTAGTTGAGAGAGCCCGCCTGTTCTGCGCGCACGGGCACGCACAGCGATCTGTTCGATTAGCCCGGCGTACGGCGCTAGATGGGCTTGGACCAAGTCAGGATATAGCGATAGTAGAGACCCCGACGGATTCGATGGCCGGGTATGATCCGGCCCGCGATCGAGCGTATTTGGGCGAGCGACTCGGTGGGCTCCTTGGTGGGGACGCCGGAGTTTGGCACCTCGTGGCGGATCAGGCCAACGGCTCTGGCAATAGGTGCCCGAAGCGCGTCCACGGCCAGGTCGCCAAAAGACGCCCGAGCCGCCACGCCGATCACGATCAGTTCCCCGCCGGGCCTCAATTCAGCGCGGGCCTTGGCCAACGCCGCGGCGCAATCCATGTGGTGAAGCGAGGCGACAAAGACGACGAAGTCGAAGCTCGCCTCCGCGAACCGGGCAACGAGATAGTCGCCGAGCATGCCGGTCGCATTCGGGCGGTCGGCCAAGCGGGCACGGGCGCGCTCAAGGCTGGCCGAGTCAGGATCGATTCCGGTTACCGACCTGGCGATGGCCGCCAGTTTCTCCGCCAACAACCCGTAGCCGCAGCCGACGTCCAACACATCGCCGGGTCGCCTCCGAACTCTTCGGAGGATCCAGGCATGGTAGGCCACGTTGTGGTTCCAGTAACCATCCACCCATCAATTGTCAACGACCGTTGCCCGTTTCGCAGCCATGGTGGCCACCACGCCGCTACCCAAGACGGCGGCCAAGGCCAGGATGACTCCCGCGCCTAGCAGGGCATTCTCGACCTGCCGCGATCCACCGGTCAGCACCACCGCGACAGCGCCGAGCCCTCCCGACGCCAGTGCCAGGCCGCCCGCAACGACGTAGGAGCCGCCTGCTCGGTTCCCGGCTCGCCAGGCGGACTCGGATCGCCAGGTGGCCAGCGTGCGGATGCCGACCAGGTGGTTGCGCGGCAACCGCTGCGCGCGGATAAATCCGCCCAGGACGGCCAGAAATCCTCCAACCACCACCAACACCGCGCAGTTCACAGTTTCCATCGTGTTCTCCCGTCGTCCCGTGACGCTCCGACGAGGACAACCTACGGAACAGTCCGGGGCGGCGGGGTTTGGAGCCACTCCGTCCCAACACGCGGCGCCGGGTCCTGTCCCTAACCCACCGTCGCGCGCCGTCAGGTCGCTGTCGCGGTGGGTTGTGTCACCCGCTGCCCGATGCCGCCCGGCCGGCCACCAGCGTCTGCGCAGGTCCGGCCGTCGGCGGCATCGACGACCATTTTCGACCGCGCCCTAACCCACCGTCGGAGCGTAAGCGCCCTTTGCCGCGGTGGGTTGCGTCACCCGGCGTCCCCAGTCCACCGTCGCGCGCCGTCGGGTCGCGGGCGCAGTGGGTTGCGTCACCCGCTGCCCGATGCCGTCCCGTCGGCAACCAGCGTTCACGCAAGTCAGCCTGTTGGCGGCATCGGCACCCCTTCCCGGCGGCGTCCCCAAACCACCGTCGCAGGGCAAGCCGACCGCGAAGCCACGAGACTTGACATGGCCGCCGAACCCCTGCCGCGGTGGGTTGGGTCACAAGGTGCCCGATGCAGTCCGGTCGGCGACCGGCGTTGGCGCAGGTCACGGGGTTGGCGGCATCGGCGACCCGTTTTCGGCGGCGGCCCTAACCCACCGTCGCAGCGCGAGCGGCCCTCACCGCAGTGACTTGGGGCCGCGCCGTCATGCGGGGAGACAAGCGCGACAGGCCAGGTGGTGCGGCAGGGCGAAGTGTTATGGTTCCGCCATGACCGCCGTCTACCTGGCCCTCTTGCTGTCTCTGGTTTCCGGCTCCGTGGCGTTGGCGGTCGTCGCCCGGGCCGCGCTGAAGGGGCGACTGCCCCGCAACAGCTTCGCCGGAATCCGGACCCGCGCCACTCTGGCCGACGATTCGGCTTGGGAGCGCGCTAACAGGCAATCAGCCCCTTCGATGATGCTGATGGCGGCCGTGCTGTTCGCCGAATCGTGCGTGGTGGCGGTGTCGTGGGCGCTGGACGCGCCCATCGGCCTGGTCGCCGTGACCGCTGGGATCGCCGGACTCGTGACCTTGGGCGTGGCCATCTGGCAAGTGACAAAGTCGCACCGAAGCAACGGTTGAGTTCAAACAAGATGGGCGATGCCGCCGGGCCCGGCACGCCCCTCTCCCTCGCCTGCCTTTGACTGCCGGGGAGCCGCGCAGGCGTCGTACGCCCAGGCCGACTGGGGCCAGCGGCGGGAAGAGCTGCGAATCGTAGCAATCGATGAATCGGGGCTCTCGAAAACCTCCGAGCAGTGGTTCTCAAAGCCGAGTGCCACACTATGCAGGTTTCTCGGGGGCATCACGGGATCGAGTGCCACGATTTGCAGGTTTTGGGGGCGGTGCCCGAATTCGGGTTCCCGTAGAGCAGCAGGTGAGCGGGCCGCAACCGGATCGGGCACCAGAGCGAAAACCTGCGAACCGTGGCAGTCAGTGAAATCTGCCCGTCGGAAAACCTGCGAGCCGTGGCTCTCGATGCCGAGTGCCACGTCACGCAGGTTTTCGGCCAGCGGCCCCACGCTGCGGACACACGCGCGGACGACATCGACCTCAAGTTGACTTCCCGAAGACATATCGTTATTCTTAGATATGTAGATCGCACGATCTGTTCGCCCATCGCCCGAGAGGAAGCCCGATGACAACACGACCCAAGAAAGTGCCCGCTGGCCTGATCGCCCTGGCCCTGGGCGGATTCGGCATAGGTCTGACGGAGTTCTGCATCGTCGGGCTGCTCCCGCTGATCGCGACGGAATTCGCCGTGACCGAAGACGTGGCCGGTCACCTTGTGTCCGGGTACGCGCTCAGCGTCGCTCTCGGAGCGCTGGCGCTGACCGCAGTAGTCGCGCGAGTGGAACGCAAACGCGTCCTGCTCGGCCTGGTGACGGCGTTCATCTTGGGGAATCTTGTCTCGGCCCTCGCCCCCACCTACACGCTGATGCTGACCGGCCGGGTGGTCGCTGCACTGTGCCACGGCGCGTTCTTCTCAGTGGGCGCGGTCGTGGCCTCTGACATGGTGAGGACGGACAAGAAGGCCGGCGCCATCTCGCTGATGTTCGCTGGCCTGACCGTGGCGAACGTGGTCGGGATTCCTTTCGGGACGTTCATAGGCCAGCAGTTCACCTGGCGCGCCACGTTCTGGGCCATCACCGGGATCGGCGTGGTCACGTATCTCGGCATACAATTCCTGGTCGGCAAGTCGCCAGCGCCCAAAGCCGGGAGCCTGCGCTCCGAGCTGACCGCGCTGCGCCGCCCCCAAGTCCTGGCATCGGCGGCCATCTCCGTCCTGGCCTTCGGAGCCGTGGTGGGCGCGTACACCTACATCGCTTTCACATTGACGAATGTGACCGGCATCCAGGCCAGCGCCATCCCCTGGCTGCTACTGCTGTTCGGCGCGGGAACGTTCATCGGCAACCTGCTGGGCGGACGCCTGGCTGACCGGTCGCTCGACCGATCCCTGATCCAGGTCCTCGCCGCTTTGACCATCACTCTGGCCGGGTTCGCCCTCACCGCCGCAGCCGCCTGGGCGGCCATCGTGGCCATGTTCCTGCTGGGGCTCGTCGGCTTCGCCACCGCCCCTGGGCTGCAACTGCGGATCATGCGTTTCGCCTCCGACGCCCCGACAGTCGCGTCCGGCGCGAACATCGCGGCTCTGAACATTGGGAACGCGCTCGGGGCGTGGCTCTCAGGCCTGGCCATCGTGGCGGGACTGGGTTTCGCCTCGCCGCTCTGGGTCGGCGCCGCGTTGGCGGGCGCCGCGCTGGCGGCCGCCAGCGCCGCCGCCCATGTTCATAAGGAGCGCCCGAGCATCGCCACCAGTTCGGCGATCCGTTCCTCGTCGCGCCGGTAGTGGGTCCACTTCCCGATCCTGGTCGAGGTGACCAGTCCAGCCCGTTCCAGCACCCCCATGAACGAAGACACGGTCGACTGCGCCAAACCGATCTTCTCGGTTATGTGACTGACGCACACACCCACTTCGTCGGGGTCGGCTATCGCCCGCTCCATCGGGAAATTCTCGCGTGGCTCGCGGAGCCATTGCAGAATCTGGAGCCGTGCCGGATTGGACAAGGCCCGGAACGCCTCGATGGCATCAACGCTCAATTGCCCCTCCCGCACAACCACTTGTTTCGATCAATCGAGATAACTAAACATATCAATTCTGGTCACGGGCCAGAGCCTCCATCCGGATGAGGAGAGCCGCATTGGGTACGACCTTGCCCGTCGCATAGGTTGACAGCCGCGATTCGCTGGTGCCGAGGCGGCGGGCGAATTCGCGCGCTCTGAGTCCGGACAGCGCCACGGCCAGCCGGACACGATGGGCGACTTCGGCACGGGGGCCCGCGGCGGCGCGGTCCACCAATTCCCCCATCAAGCGGGCCAGAGGCGTCTGGACCATTGACACCGCTTCGGCCAGATCGAGTGCGACCCTGCCTGCCGGTTCGGCGACCGCTTGGCGCATGATTCGGCGCAGATGACTCAGCCCGCCCCGCTCGACGGCCGTCGCCACTCCCTCCACTCCCCACTCCGACACAGGAGCGTCCGGCGTGGCATCAATATTGCGGAACTTGAGCCCCATGTTCGCCCTTCCCACTTATCAGATACGATAATCGAATGACCCACTCTACAACACCGGAGTTCGCAGACATTCTGGCGAGTGCCGCGCGGCTGCAGCGACTGGTCCCGGACGCCGTCATGGTTGGAGGTTCCGCGGCAGCGCTTCACGCCCACCATAGGATCAGCTTCGACCATGACCACGTGCTCACCGACCTGCGCAACCGTTTCGACGCCGTGCTCGACGCGCTCGAGCGAGAAGGCGATTGGGTCACGAATCGGGTCACGCCCGGCAAGATCGTGCTCGGCGAACTGGGCGGGATAGAGACTGGCGTTCGCCAGCTCATTCGCCGCCGGCCGCTCGAGACGGAGAGCTACCATCTTCCCGACGGCAGTGAGGTGACCGTGCCGACCATCGAAGAGGCCCTCCGGATCAAGGCTTTCTTGGTCGTCAAGCGCAACCAGGTGCGCGACTACCTCGATGTGGCCGCGCTCGCCGCCACCATGGGCATTGACAGGGCCGGCGCCGCGCTGGCCGGGATCGACGCCTACTACGCCGATCAAGCGCCCGAAGAAGGCACGGTGGCCGCCCAAGTGGCGGCCCAATTGGCCGAGCCCGCGCCCAAGGACGCCCGCGCCACGACCCGGTTGGCGGCCTACAAGGGCTTGGCGTCCCGCTGGCACGATTGGGGCCAGGTCAAGACGGTGTGTCGCGCCGTGGCCGCGGCGATGCTGACCGCCGCATAAGGACCTTCCAGCGAACGATGCCGCCGGGTCGGGTCCGTCCGTCCCACCCGGTCCTCAAGTCGCGGGACGGACCGCCTTGATGTCCTGCGCGGCGGCCCAGGCGGCGATGTCCTCGTGGCGCAGGGCCGTGGCCATCAGGTCCGGGAACTGGTCGGGCGTGCAGGCGAAGGTCGGGATTCCCAGGGCTGCCACCTTCTGCGCCAACTCGGTCGAATACCCAGGAGCGCCCTGGTCGGTCAACGCCAACAGCACCACCACGCCGACGCCCGCCCGCACCAGGGCGGCCAGGCGCAGGAGCAGGGAATCGGCATCGCCGCCCTCGTAGAGGTCGGTCAGCAAGACCAGATGGGCCTTCGCCGGCCGCTCGATGAGGTCGGCGCAGTAGGCGACCGCCTGGTCGATGTCGGTGCCTCCACCCAACTGGACGCCGAACAGCACATCGACCGGGTCGGCCAGCTGGTCCGTCAAATCCACCACCGAGGTGTCGAAGCAGACGAGTTTGGTGGACACGGCTGGCAACGACGCCATCACCGCCGCGAAGATCGAGGCGTAGATCACCGACGTGGCCATGGAGCCGGACTGATCGACGCACAGCACCACCTGGTCCAGATCCACCAATCGCCGCTGATGGCGCATGAACCCGATCAGCCGCTCCGGCACCACAGTGCGGTACTCGGGCTGGTAGTGACGCAGATTGGCAGTGATGGTGCGCGGCCAGTCGATGTCCGCCGGACGCGGACGGCTGGTCCGTCGCGACCGGTCGACCGCCCCGCGAATCGCCTCCGCGGTCCGCTGGCGCAAACGCTCCATCAACTGCTCGACGACCTCCGCGATGACAGCGCGGGCCATGTCCTTCATCTTGGCGGGCACCACCGACCTCAGAGCCAGCAGATCGGCCACCAGATTGACGTCGCGTTCGACCGACTCGAGCACTTCGGGCTCCATCAGAAGCTGCTTCAATCCGAGGCGCTCCAGCGCGTCATGCTGGACCACTTGAACCACCCCGCGCGGGAAGAGCTCGCGCAACTCCCCCAGCCAGGCCGCGACGGCCCGAGGAGCGGACCGCCCCAACCCGCCACGTTTGCCACGACCGCCTCCCGCCTGGGCCTGGGCCGGGTCATAACCCCCGTACACAGCGCCCAGGGCACGGGACAGGCGTTTGTCCTGGTCAACCAGGTCATCATCGATCCCCAGCGCCAGGTCCCAGCGCCGTTCCGCCTCAGGCATCGACCCTCCCGGTCAGCAACGGCGCCAGGGCCCGCAAGTGCGTCTCCCAAGCTCCCTCGGGCGCCGGCACCACACCAGACAATGCCCGTGTTCCAGGATCCCGGAAGACCGCGTCCCGCAGCCGCTTCCGCTCCATCGAGTCCAGTTCCGCGAACACGCGGCGCAGCAAGGGCAGATGGGCCATGAAATCCTCGCCGTCCAGGCCGCGCAGCCAGCCGTCCACCGCCGCTCGGAGCGGCTCGTCGTAGATCAGCCGGGCCGCGATGGTGGTGAAGAAGCCCTCGATGAACCGCGCCGCCCAAGCCACCGGCGTCCCTGGAGACAACCGCCGCTCCAGCAATCCGACGGCGGCGTCCGGAGACAGACGCTCTCCCACGTAGATCAACTGGCCCGCGCAACCCGCCACGAACGCGGCCGCCTGGGAATCCTCCAGCACCGTCTCCAGCGCCTCGAACCAAACCTCGGTCCCGGACCCCAGCACCTGCAAGCCGAGGTGGGCGGAACGCAACTGTTCGACCAGGGCCGTGGCGGCGGCATCGTCCAAACCGTGCGCGGCGTGACGCAAGCCCAAGCAGGCCCGCACGGCCAGGCTCTCCGCCAACTCCCGCAGCGGGCCGGTGTCCACCTGGCGCGCCTGGCCGTAGCGGACGGTGTCCGCCAACGGCCCCACCGACGCCAAGAGCTCGGAGACATCGCTGGTCAGCGCGGCCTTCGCTTCGAGCAGCCGCAGACCGGCAGCCCATGCCGAGGGCAGTTCGGCGGTCACCGCCTGGCCCACGCAAGCGGCCAGCGAGCCGAGCGAAGCGGAAGCGCCCGCCGCCTCGACCAGGTAGGCAGACGCGGCCGAAGCCAGATCGGACCCGTACACCACCCGCTCCACCAGCGTCACCGCGAACTCGGGCTCCCAGCGCAGCCGCCAATTCTCGCGGAAAGTGCCCCGCGAGCCGCCGCGAGCCTCCATGGCGCCCCACTGAACGCCCAGCACCGCCAGCCGGTGCAGCAGCAGCGACCGCTTCCGGCCCGAATCGGTCCGCAGGTCGAGGGACAATTCTCGCTCCAACGCCTCCGGCTTCAGGCGGGCCTCACGCTGGGCTCTTTGCACATCTTCGACCAACGGGGCCACCGCCATGCCCTCCGGGACCTGGCCCACCTCGCCGCCCAGAAGCAACTCGTCCTCGATGGAGCGCCAGAGCAGGTCCTCGCCACCGAACAGGCAGGCCACCGAAGCCTCGCGCAGTTCCTCGAAACCCGCCCGCGGCCTGCCCCGCAAGGCGGCCAACGCCAGCGCCAAGCGTTCCGCCTCGATCAGCGAGGCCGTCGAGACGTCGTGCCCCTGCTGCCGCAAGACGCGCGCGATCCGCGTCAACCAGACTGCGTTGGAATCCGCGCGCCCCCAGGTCCGCCACAGGTGTAGGTTCCAACCCGGCGCGCGAACCCCCGCGCCGTAACCGGCGCCGAACGCCAACCGCCGCTGACTCCACGGCGCCCACGTCGCCACCGTCTTAGAGCGCGGCAAGCCCTTCAATAGCTCCCGGTCAGCCGCGACCCTGGTCTTGGCCACCAGAGCTGGGACGTGCCACGCCCCGCACACAACCGCCACCGCGCCGTCGCCATCGCCATCGGCCGCCGCCCGCGCCGCCTCGGCGATCCGCAACCGCATGTGCGCCTCGCGCCTGGCCTCCCGTTCGGAAACCTCGTGGCCGGACCGCAACTCCGCCATCGCCTCCGTCACCGCTCCGAACACCGGGCCGGGGAGCGGATTCTGCTCCACCAAGTCGCACCACCACGACTCGGCGTCCTCGTATCCGGCCGCCGAGGCCAGCCGACCCAGGGGATCACGCTCCACGGCGTCACCCAGTTCGGCGGCACGGTCCAAATCACGGGCAGCGAACGGCAAGTCGATGAACCGCGCCTCGACGCCGTGCCGGACCGCCCACAGCGCTGCCTGATACTCCGGCGAGAACTCCGCGAACGGCCAGAACGACGCCTTGGCGGGATCGCCGCGGGGGTAGCAGAGCAGCGCCACCGGGGGCGTGGCCTGGGCCAACGCGGGCAGGAGCCCAGACGCGTCGGCAGGTCCCTCGATCAGCACAACCGTGGGGCTCAAAGCGTCCAAGGCGCTAGCCAAGGACGCCGCCGAACCGGGGCCGTGGTGGCGGATCGGGAAGTAGTGGACCGTCACAGCGCCTCGCCGAGCGCCGCGTAGTACTCGCCATAGGCGCGGCGCTTCTTGAGCACGGTCTCCAGATACTCCTCCAACACGGCCTTGTCCTGAACCGGGTCCTTGACGATAGCCCCGACCATCGCGGCGGCTAGTTGGTCCGCGCCAAGTTGGCCGTCCGCGAACCAGGTCGCCTGCGACAGCCCGCCCACCATGGTGCCGATCGCCTCGGCGGTGGAGAGCGAGCCAGACGGCGTCTTCAATGTCACCTTGTTGTCCGCCGTCGCGCCCGAACGCAACTCGCGGAAGATCGTCAAGACTTCCTTGATCTGGTCCTCGACCCCGCGCGGCACCGGCAGGTCCAGGCCCACCGCCAGTTCGCGCACCCGCCGCGACACGATCCCGACCTCGTCGGCCAACGAGTCCGGCAACGGCAGCACCACCACGTTGAAGCGACGTTTCAGCGCCGAGGAGAGCTCGTTGACGCCCTTGTCCCGGTTGTTGGCGGTGGCGATGACGTTGAACCCGCGCACCGCCGCCACCGCCGTGCTCAGCTCCGGGATCGGGAGGATCTTCTCGCTCAGCACCGTGATCATGGTGTCCTGCACGTCCGCGCCCAGCCGCGTGAACTCCTCCATCCGGCAGAGAGCCCCGCCGCGCATGGCCCGCATCAGCGGGGTCGGGACCAGCGCCTCCTCGCTCGGGCCGTGCGCCAGCAACTGGGCGTAGTTCCAGCCGTACCGGATCTGGTTCTCATCCGTGCCCGCCGTGCACTGGATCAGCAGGGTCGAATCGCCGGATATGGCCGCCGCCAGATGCTCCGACACCCACGACTTCGCCGTCCCCGGCACCCCCATCAGCAGCAGCGCCCGGTCGGTCGCGAGGGTCGCCACGGCCGTCTCCATGAGGCGCCGGCTGCCCACGTACTTCGGCGTCACGGGGGTCCCGTCTTCGGCCTGCCCGCCCAACAGGTACGTCAGCACGGCCCTCGGCGTGAGCCGCCAACCAGCGGGTTTGGCGCCCGAATCGCTCTTGGCCAGCGCGTCGAGCTCGGTCGCGTAAGCTTGTTCGGCGGTCTGCCGCAGCACGTCGGTCATGGTTCGGTTCTTCCTTCGGTCGGTCTGATTGGAATTTGCACGATGCCGTGCGCCAGGTCCGCGCCCAGGCCGGCGTTCAGCACCAGTGGGCTGAGCGCCGGGAGCATCCGGGGCGCGCCTTCGGACTCGAGCCTCTCCAGCAGTCCTGTGGCCGCCTCGGGGCTCGCCAGGGTGGCGATGGCGGCGATGTGGCGGGGCTGCGGCGACTCCGCGTCCAGCTTGATCCGGCTCGCGTCTGGCGCGTCGATCAGGTCGGCGTCGCAGACTGCGGCCATCGTCTCGACGTTGGCCGCGGAGTCTTCCGTCAGGGCGAAACTTAGGGCCAAGGTGTGGGCGTGGGCGGCCGAGCCGGTGCGCGCCACCATCTGCGCGAACTCCTGGTCGGCCTTGTCCTCCTGGTCGGTGTCCCACGCCGCGACCAGCGCATCCGGTTCCAGTTCCAGGGCGGCGGCCAGCTGCGCCAGTGTGAGGCGCTGGAATAGCAGCGAGCGCGCGCGGCCCTGGGCGGGCGAGGCCAACGCCTTGGCGGTCACCGTTGTCTTCTTCTTCCGCAGACCGCGTTTGACGGAGACTTTGAAGAATTCGGCTAGCTCGGCGGCGTCGTCCGCATGCCCGGGCTGGTCCTGGCGCTTCGGCCGAGGCTTGACCGGTGCTTGCGTTCCTCGATTCCGCCAGTCGATCCAGGGCTGGTACACCTCTGGGACGCGGCCGGGTGTGGCCTTCGGGAACCAGTCTGCCGGGTGGACCACGAAGCCGCGCCGGGCCACCATGCGGATGATCGCCTCCGGCGCGTCGCCCTGGGCCAGCGCCGTGCGCAGGACCGGGCGCAGGCGCTCTGGAATCGTTGGCGCGTCCAGCACCGGCAGCGGCCTGGTGGGTCGGGTGTCTGGCGGCTTGGCTGGCATCAGACCGACCATTCCGAACTGTCCGGCCAGCGTCAACAGGGCGCGCTCGGCCGCTTCCGGGTCCATGCCCTGGGTCAACGCCACCCATTCGGGCGGGGCCACCGAGCGGGCCTGGCCGCCGATGGTCCAGCACTCCAGCATGGCCGCGTAAGCGCTGGTCAGGTCTTGTGCGCTCACAGGTGCACCGGCCCGAATGGGCTCTGCGCGGCCAGCAGGTCCAGCCGAGCTCCGTTCCAGATGCCGAAGGCGAGGAGGCTCGATCCGACCAACGGCTCCGGCCATTGGCGGGCCAATGGCAATGCTGAGGGTCCGCCGGTCCACCAGAGCTGGCCGGTGGGGCCGCCATTGGTGATCTCTCCTGCGCCCAACAGCGGCGCTTCCGGCTCCCAGGGAGCGTTGGCCCAAGTGGTGCGGCAGGTAGCGAGCGGATCGGCCGGGGCTGTCTCCGTCGCGCCGACCGCTGCCGGGGATTCCGGGCGGGGGCCGGGGCTCGGTCGTGGCGCCGGCCCCCGGTCTGCGCCTGGTCCGGGGCCGGGCCAGGGAAACTGCCTGTCCGCTGGAGCCTGCTCGGAGATGACCGCGCGGAGGGGCGGGCCGCCCGGGTAATAGACCAGTTCGGCGGCGATTTGACGGCCTGCGGGCAAGCCGCCTCCGCGAGCGCCGCTGGCGGCCGGGTAGTAGTCCTGAAGCAGCGCGAATGGCGGACCCTCGGCCAGATTGATCAACCAGGTGGCGTGGGATATGAGCCGGTCCCGCCTGGTGAAGATGCGGCTTCCCGCCACTTCCCAGAGGCTGACGACGCGTTGGGCCTGCGGGTCTTCCAGGAGTTCGGTCCGTGACTGCGCTGTGATGACCGCGCGGTCCAGGTGCGGCGCGTTCGGTTGTGCCTGCCAAGCCTGAGCCAGCAACGCCAACTGGCCCAGCTCCCTCACTGCCAGTTCCGGCCTTTCATGAGCGGGAAGAGCGGCCAACCTGGCTGGGAACTCGTCCAAGCGCGACGCCAGGGCGGTCGCCTTATGATCCACCAGCCGGGCCGCGATCCGTCGGCAGCGGTCATGAGCGTCTTTGATCAGGTGAGTCAGCCCGAGCCTGAGTTGATCGTCTATCCAGTCCTCCAACTCGTCCAGCCCTTCGGCGACCGAGGCCTGGGTGGCTGCGCGCCTGGTCGCGGCGGCCGCGGCGCGTTTGGCATCGGATTCTGTGGCTGCCTGGGCTTGGCGGCTTGTTTGGGCATCGTGGCCTGCCTGGAGTCCGCGGCCTGGCGGGAACTCGCGATCTGACGGGGACCCGTCGCCTGGCGAGAACTCGTCACTCGCCGGGGACTCGTCACTCGCCGGGGGCACGTGGCCGGGCGGGGACGGGATTGGCGGATGGGGCCGAGCGGACGGCATCGGCGGACTGCTTGACGTCTTCTTGGTGCGGCGGCGGCCGAGCCAGTCCGAAACCCACTCGGGGGCAGAGGCTTCGGTGATCGCGTCGGCCTGGGTGGAGGCGATCAACATGAGGGCGAGGGAGTGCTTGCAGGGGAACTTGCGTGACGGGCAGGAACAGCGATAGCCCAGGTCACGGTTATCGACGGCGACCTGGTACGGGTTGGCGCCGGAGCCTTGGCACTCGCCCCACAGCACTGGCTCCTGCGCGCCCAGGGTGGGCCAGCGCGCGGGCTTGGCCAGACCTCGCCCGGCCTTGAGGGAGGCCGCGTCGGGGGCCATCGCCTCGACGGCGCCGAGTTCGAACCACACGGAGGGGACCTGCTTTCGCTGGGGTTGGTCCAACTGTAGTGGCCCCGGACGCCGATCCGGCGCGGCGCGCTGCGGGCGGCGGGATGACCAACGCGATCCGCAATGTGCAGATTCTCAGGTCTGTGATCGACCGGTTTTCGACGAACCGGGGGGTTCACCCTTTCGGCCGGTCGAAGGTGGCCTCGACCATGCACGAAAAGACAGATTCACTGGATGTCGCGTGCGAGAGCCAGGGAATTTGTCTTTCTTGGCGATCCAGATTCCGCGAGGTCCAGGGAATTTGTCTTTCTTCCAGCAGCACCCGACGTGCCTGATTGCGAAACCGCTGGCCAGCCGGGCGGTCCGAAAAGGGCACGATCCCGGAAAGACAAATCCCCTGGATGTCGATTCGGGAGGCACCCTGAGAAAGACAAATTCCCTGCATGTCGGCGTCGAGAGCCAGCCTATGCAGCTTTCTTGGGAGCGCTCCGGAATCGAGAGTCAGGCTCTGCGTCTTTCTTGGGCCGCGCCCATTCCCCAAGTCGCGCGAAATCGCAGGTCAGCGAGCAGCGCCCAAAACGGCTCCCCGGCAGAAAGATGCATTCCCTGGCTCTCGATCCCCGAGGGCCTCGAAGAAAGATGAATCCACGGGATGTCGCGCGCGAGTGCCAGGGATTTCATCTTTTCGACCGGTCGAGGGTGGCGTTGACGTGGCCCAACCATTCCCGAAGCCGATCTTGGAAGACCTCACCGACCCCGCCGGCCACTTCAGAGCCAAGTTCAGCGCGGGCGTCGGCCAGGGCGTCGGGAACGCGCTTGGACAACCGCCGCAGTTCGTCGGCGACCCACTCAGGCGGCACACCGACATCCGATGCGAACTGATCCCAAGCAAGGCGGTCGACCCGGTCGAACCGGTCGGCACCGCCGATCCGCATGGCCATGGTGGTGGCCCACGACTGCCCGAAAGTCAACGTCGTGTTGAGATCGTAGAGCGGCGCGAGCCGGTTGTTCCCTGGAGTGATGAGGATCGCATAGTTCTGCGCGTGAGCGTCCGACCCACGGACCAGATAGTTGAAGATCATCGCCCTCGCGAAGGCCTCCACATCTCCTTGACCACAGGTTCGCCGAATCAGTGCCGCGCAGGCCGCCGCCCCCGGGCCGGACTGCGACTCGTACTTGAACAGCGGATACACCCCCGCCGCCTGGCAAAGGTTCTCCTGGTGTACCCGGCACCAGCGGTCCTCGACCACAACCCGGTCGTACCGCTCGATCCCGAGAACTCGTTGGCCGCCGAAGTCTGCCACGAAGGCGGGAGCCGTGGGCAATCCGGCCCGCGCCGCGGTTCGCATGGACAAGACCTCCGAAACCTCTTGGCCCTGGAGTCCGGGGATGGCTGGCTTGAAGATGTGCGTGGAAGGCTCCGCGCCAGCGGGGAGCGCCCAGCCGTCTTCGGTCCGTCGGAGCGCGAGCTTGGCTTGAGCTCCAGCGAGAGAAAAGCGGCCGACACCGGCGTCCGCATCGTAAGGCAACATGTCGCGCCGGGCGGCGAGCACAAGGTCGCGGATGTCGGGTTCGGACAATGGCGTCAGGGAGGCCGCCCCCTGGAGCACAATGTCCATCCGGTCGGGCCGCACGAACTGGGCCGCGCCGGCGACATCCTCGCCAATGTGGGCGAGCAACGACTCAGGGTTGGTGTCGGAGACGCCGAACTCCGCCCGCCAACGGCGCGCCACCCCCTCGCGCTCCGGCAGCAGTCCTTGGATCCAGTTCCGGATCCGAGCGTCGCGCCAGCGGAGCTGACTCGCGGGCAGACCGGTCGACAGTGGGACAAAGGCCGGGTCGGCCAACGCGTCGGGATCGTAGCGCAGCCTCAGCCGGTGGCCGGTTCCGTCGAGGTCACCGATTGTCAGTCCGTTCAGAAGTATCTGGAGCATCACGGCTCACCTGGGGTTCGGGTCGGTGAAGCGAGCGATTATGTCATCCGCCCGGATGACCGGGGCCGGAGCGCCGACTCGGCGCACGGCGGCCTGGGTCGGGTCGAGCAGGACCGGGAGTCGGAGCTCGCGCAGCACCCGCATCACCATGTCGAACGGAGCCGCCGTCTTGTCACCGGCCTCCAACCCGACCAGCCATTGCCGTCCGACCCGCGCGTCATGCGCCAATTCCGCTTGCGACAAGCCGAGGTTGAGGCGAGCTTTGCGCACGGCATCGCCCAAATCGCGTGCATCACTGACGGTTGTCGTCACACGGCGACTATAGCATTGTGTCGTCGCACGGCGACACGCATTTGGCGCCCAGCAACCGATGGAGGCCGACGCCCCGCGACTGTCGAGACGGGTCCCCGAGCCGAAAACTCTGTAATTCCGCAATCGAAATGCGGATTTGCAGAGATTGGCGCTCAGGCTCCCTGGAGCGCGTCGAGCCGTCCGGCCCGCTCTATGACGCTCGCGACAGCGCCAGCCGGATCAGCCAGCACATCGCCGTGGCCGGGCATGAGGCGCGACGGGTCGAGTCCCGCCAAACGGCGCGCGGAGGCGATGGCGGTGGGCAGGCTCCAAGTGGCCGCCGCCACCCACGGGAACAGCGTCCGACGATCACCGGAGACAGCCAGCCCGCCCTTCGTCTGGAAAGCGTCGCCGCAGATCAAAGCGCCATCACGAACGTCGCGGAAAGACACCGAGTCAGGGCTGTGGCCTGGGCTCACGACCACTTCGAGGGAGCCGACCCGATCGCCGTCCTCCAACAAGACGTCAGGGACGGTGGCCACAGGCCGGTAGCGACCCCGAATCTCACCTGGGGCCTCGCCCTCCAGCAGGCCGAGGTCGCCCGCGAGGATCGGCACGCTGCGGGCGGGCAGCAGCACCTGGCAATCGGGAAACGCAGCCCTCAGCCGGTCGAGGCCACCGATATGGTCCTGATGGGCATGAGTCAGGGCGATTCTGCGCAGCGGCGCCCCACTGTCACGGACACGGTCACCGACCACGCGCGCCACCCCAGGAGCCCCCACCGCCAAGGTGGTGTCCACCAAGGTGAAGCCGTCCTCTTCGCGGACCAGGTAACAATTGACCGGGAAGATGGCCGCCCACAAAGTCAACTGGGCGATCTGGCCATAGCGTCGTACTCTCATTGGCGTGCTCCTTCAGATGGGCTTGATGCGCGAGGCGAGCGCGGGCGACTTGGGACTATTCTACGATGGGCGCGAATCGCCGAGGGCCATGCGTTCGACGGGCTGACCTCTCAAATCCGACCCTTCGGCGATGGCGGGGATCAGCCATTCGGTCACGACCAGGCACCGGCCATGACCTCGGGGTCCTCGACATCACGGATGGCCTTCGCCAGCCGCCGGAACGCTGCGAGGCTCGCTTTGTTCCTGGGCGGTTCCGGCTCCGCGGCGATCTTCGAGCGGAGGTATTCCGGCCGGCTCATGTTCCGGGCGGCTGCGGCTCTGTCGAACCGGGCGAGCTCCTCCTCCGGAACATCGCGGATCAGAACATCGGTCATGGGGCCTCCTCCTTCTGCGATAGCCCACGCTAGCGTCCCTTCGCGCGAGCGGGGCCCAGCCCGTCTCGGTCGGTTGTCGGGGCTTTCCTAGCACGATGCCGCCGGGTCAGCCCGGCGCGCCCCACATGGTCACGACCTCCGGTTCCGGAGCCGCAAGCAGTCAAGGCTTGCACGCAAGCGAGTACTCGTATTAGAGTAGCCGCGACCGAACAGACATGGAGGAATCGTCGTGGCCAGATCACCGCTGGGGAATCCGTTGGCGCTGATGGTTCTCTGCACCCTCTGGGAGCAGCCGTCGCACCCTTATCAAATAGTCCAGACCCTCAAAGCCCGCCACAAGGACAAGTCCGCGCGGCTGAATTACGGCTCCCTCTACACCGTGGTCGCGGCGCTGGAGAAAGGCGGCGCGATCGAGGCCGTGGAGGTCACTCGCGAGGGCAATCTGCCGCCGCGCACCACCTACCGGATCACCGCAGCGGGCATGAAGAAGATGAACGGTTGGCTGTCCGACCTGGTCGCGGACCCGAAACCGGAGATTCCGGCCTTCATGACGGCGCTGTCGGTGCTGCCGGTCTTGCCGATCGACCGGGCCACCGAGTTGTTGGCCCAGCGGGCGGACAAGCTGGAAGCCCAAATCGAGGCGCTCGAGCAGGAAATCCGCGACATAGGCGACCAGGTCCCGGAACTGATGCAGATCGAGACGCAGTACCAACTCTCGCTCCTGCGGGCCGAGCTGGCCTTCACCAGGCAACTGACGGTCACCATCGAGCAAGGCACCATGAGCGGCATGGCCGCCTGGAAGCAGATCCACGGCGCGCTGGTCGATGGTCGACCCGACCCGCAGTTGCTGGCCGCCGCCTTCGCCCAAGACGGCTTCTCCAAGGCGGTATCGCCAAGGACGGCGTCAATGCCGAATAATGCCGCCTTCGCCCAGGGTGACTCCGATGCGGAGTGAGACCGCCGCCATCCAGGCACGCGGCCTGGCCAAACGCTTTCCCGGCCCCGGTCGAGCTGAGCCATCCGTCTACGCTGTCGCCGGAATCGACCTGAACGTGGAACACGGCACGGTCTACGGCCTGCTCGGCCCCAACGGCGCGGGCAAGACCACCACTTTCCGCATGCTCACCACCCTGCTCGAACCCGATGGCGGCACGGCCAAGGTGGCCGGGTTCGACCTCGCCAGCGAACCGAAAGCGATCCGCCGCCACATCGGCCTGGTGGGACAACTCGGCGGGGCCGATCGGGCCGCCACCGGCCGGGAGAACCTCGTCATGGCCTGCCGCCTCTACGGGCTCGGCCGCGCGGAGGCGCAAGACCGGACCGCCGAGTTAGAGGACATCTTCGACCTCGCCAGCTTCGCGACACGCCTGGTCAGGACCTACTCCGGGGGCCAGCGCCGTCGCCTCGAGATCGCCCTCAGCCTGGTCAACCGTCCCCGAATCCTGTTCCTGGACGAGCCCACCACGGGCCTCGACCCGCAGAACCGGGCTAGCCTCTGGCAGCAGGTCCGCGGGCTCAAAGCCCAAGGCACAACCGTCGTGCTAACCACGCACTACTTGGACGAGGCCGACCAGTTAGCAGACCGCCTCTGCGTGCTCGACCACGGTCGCGTCATCGCCGAGGGCACCCCCGGCGAACTCAAACAGCGCCACGGCAGCGGCAGCCTTGACGACGTGTTCCTCACTCTGACGGGTAGAACCCTGCGCGATGCCGAGGTGGCGGCATGACGCGACCGGACGGCATCGTCCAACCAAGGCCGGTCGCGCTGACGACCGCCACGAAAGTCTTCTTGCGCCGCCAAGTGCGCGCCACGCTACGACAGCCGACTTGGGTAGTCGCGGGGCTGACTACACCGTTGCTGTACCTGGCCCTGTTCGCGCCGCTGCTGGACTCGCTGCGCGGCGGCCTGGCGGGGGCTCCTGGCTTCGTGAGCGGCATCGTCAACGGTTTCATGCCGGGGATGCTGGTGCTGTTCGCCTACGGCAGCGGCACGGGGGTGGCCTGGGAGGTGGTCGCGGACCTCGACGCGGGCGTGATCGAGCGGTTCGCCATCCTGGCGGGCTCCGTGCTGCGCGACGCGGTCATGTTCCTGGTCCCGGCGCTCGTAGTGGTGGCCGTGGCGACCCTGTTCGGGTTCCACATTCACCCGCTCGGCCTGGTCCTGACGCTGGTGCTCTTGGCGATGCTGACGGGTGCGGTCTCGGCCGCTTCGGCGGCGCTGGGGCTGACCGTGAAGAACATCGGGGCCGTCGCCGCCATTGTCACGAGCACCCAGTTGCCGCTGACGCTCCTGTCCGGCGTGCTGCTGCCGGTCTCGCTGGGCCCGGGCTGGCTGCGCGTGCTGGCCCACGCCGACCCGCTCTACTACGCCACCGAGGCGGCGCGGGAGTTGTGCAACGGGGTCTTCGGGCGCGCGGGCTGGGTCGGGTTCGGGGTGACTGGCGGCCTGCTGGTCCTGGCTTTGGCCTGGGCCACCCGCGTCTACCAGCGGGCCGTGGCATAACCTCTGCACGATGCCGCCGGGTCGGGTTTGCGCTACCGAGTGGCCGCGACTTTGGCTGGCTTGCGCGGCCAGATGGTGTAGGAGAGCGCCCGGAGCCCGTCGATCACGGCGATGATCTTGAGCGTTCCGACCCAAATGTTCAGCGTCTGCGTCGCCTCGGGATTGTCGGCGAAGTGGCCCAGAGCGATGATCAGGGCCCAGGCGACCAGGCAGCCCGCGACCGTGCGCGCGAAGCCTTTCCAGCAGATGGCGGCGTAATCGTTGCCGTACAGGGTTGGCGGCTTGGGACCGCGTCTCGACCAGTAGGCGGCCCTTTGATCGGCCCATTTGATCATCGCGTGCCCGTGTGCCACCGACAGGCCGATGTACAGCGCTGCCAGTCCGTGCATCGCGCCCGGTTCGCCGCCGCCGCGCAGGTCGATGGCCGTCGCCACGAGCAGGACCAGGTCAATCACTGGGCTGAGGGCCAGCAGGACGGCGCCGAGCTTCTTGGCACCGAGCAGGTAGCGGGCCGCGAGCCCGGACGCGATGAGCACCCAGAATCCGATCTCGCAGGCGATTATCAAGGTGACGATCATTGGCGACTCCCCCGTTTCGTTTGGTAGCACGGTTGTGCTTTTGCGTTGCACTCTAACACGCCCGTGCTAGCATGGCGAAATGCCACGCCACATCGACCTGGACGCCCGTAAGGCCCAGTTGGCTGAGGCGGTCTGGCAGGTCATCCTCGACCAGGGCATCTCGGCGGTATCAGTGCGGACGGTCGCGGCGCAGGCCGGGCTGGTGGTCGGGTCGCTCCGCCATGTGTTCCCGACCCGTGCGCAGTTGATCGAGTTCTCGGCCGAGTTGATGGTCGAACGTGCCACCATGCGGGTCCAGGCCGTGCCCGCTGGCGATGACCCCGAGGCCTACGCCCTGGCGGTCATCGCGGAGTTGCTGCCGCTAGAGCCTCACAGCCGAGCCGAGTTCGAGGTCAACCTCGCCCTCCTGGCCGAATCGACCGCCCTGCCCGGCCTGGTGGCCATCCGCGACCACGCCCACCAAGAGATCGGGCACCTCTGCCGACACCTGGTCACGCTGCTCCGCCAGTCAGCAGAAATGGGGACAGTCCCCATTTCATCTGACCCCGACCGAGATGGCGGCATCGGTAGGGATGCCCAGCGCCTCCACGCTTTGATCGACGGGCTCGCTTTCCATCTGCTGCACTGCCCAGTCGACGCCGATCCCACCTGGGCGCTCGACCTGATCCGCGACGAACTCGCTCGGATTGGGCACCAAGCCCAATGCCGTTAGCTTGGCGTCGATGGGCCGAGCCCGGCGCGTCGGGGACGGTCGGGGTGACACAACCCACCGTGGCGGGGAGGCGGCGGCGCGCGGCGGTGGGTTAGGCGCGGACGGGGAAGAGCTGGTCGACCCCGCCGACCCGGTGACCTGCGTGAACGCGGGCGGCCGGGCGGGCGGCATCGGACGCGGGGTGACACAACCCACCGTGGCAGGGATGCCGCGGCGCGCGGCGGTGGGTTAGGCGCGATCCCCGACGCTGTTGGGCTCGGGTCGGAGGAGCCCGTCTGCAGGGGCACCGCCGAGCCGGGCCGCGCGGCCCCGAACGCCAACTCAACGGCATTGGCACCAAGCCTGCGGCACGGTGCAATGGTGACCGGCCTGCAAGTCTCCCTCTAGACCCCCTGCAAATCTCCCCTTAGGCTCCGTCGATTGAGTACCTCCAGGGCTACGGTGACTTGGAATGGAAGGGCTGACAACGAAGCGTTGGGCGACCCTCGGCGGCGACGGCCGGGCAGGCCTCGCATGATCGGGTCGACGTCCGGCGTGACCGTGCCTGCCCGTTCGGACGTCGGGCGAGTCGCGCGCCTTGACAAACGCGCCGCGGCCGAACGCAATACCCACTCGGAGGTTGTCCGCGAGGCCCCTCAACCGCGTCCTGGTGTAGTCCCCAGAATGGAACGCCGTCTTTACATTGCGGCCGGCGCCGGCGGCGGTGTTAGCCTCGACCGCACAAAGAGTCTTCCCCGCGCGCCAGCGCCTGACACACGAAGGAGCCCCGCCATGGCGAAAACCCGCCGGCACTCCCAGTGTCTGGCCCGCGCGCTCCGATGTCCGGGCCGCCGAATGCGCCCCTGCTGTTCGCACCTGAACCGAGCCGACGGCATCGGCCAAATCCGGGCCTGACCCTTCCGCCGGCCCTTCCGCAGGTACCTTTCCCCCTGCCTTTCAGCGGCCGCCCCGCCGCGCCAACCGCGCCAACCGCACTCGCAAGGAGGAATTCGTATGTCCGCACAACTCTCGGCCGCCGGGGTCTTAGCCCTGGTAGCAGCACTTTCCGCTGCCCTGTTCTGGGCCCGTCGCAAGGGGCTCGGCTTCACCTCCGTGACGCTGGCCGCGCTGGCCCTCGGGGCGGGGGTCGGCCTCGCCTTCCCGCACCACGCCGACTGGCTTGAGCCCATCGGCAAGATCTATGTGGGCCTGCTCGGCGCGCTGGTCGGCCCGTTGATCGTGGTGTCGCTGCTGGCCTCCGTCACGTCCCTTGGCTCGGCGGCCAAGCTGCGCGGGATCGGGCTGCGCTCGGTCGGCTGGTTGACGCTCACCACGCTGATCGCCGGCCTGCTCGCGCTGGGTCTGGGCCTGGCGTTCGGGGTGGGCCGAGGCGCCCGCCTGACCACGCAGGGGCTCGACCCGGCCGAGGTCGAGGGCCGCCTGACGCCGGTGGGCGACGTCATCGCAGGCTTCTTCCCCACCAACCTCGTGGCGGATTTCGGCCAGAACAAAGTGGTGCCGATCATCGTGGCGACATCCGCCGTCGCCGTCGCCTACGTGCTGGTGGCAGCCAGGCGGCCCGATGCCGTCCGCCCGTTCAAGGACCTCGTCGGAGCGCTGCGGGAGATCGTCTACAAGGTGGTCAAGTTCGTCATCGCGCTAACGCCCTACGCGGTCCTGGCGTTGGTTGCCAGCGCCACCGCCGGAGGGATTGGGCGCGGCGCCATCGCCTGGTCGCTCGTGGTCCTGCTGGCTGTGAGCGTGCTCGCCCTCGCGATCGACACATGGGTGGTCAACGGCGTGCTGCTCCGAGCCTTCGCCAAAGTGCGGGTGGGCGCGTTCTTCCGCCGCATCGCCCCAGCTCAGCTGGTCGGGTTCACCACCCAGTCATCCGTCGGCACGTTGCCTGCCACGACCGAGGCGCTCACCGCGCGGATCGGCGTGTCTCAGGAGGTCGCGGGTTTCACGGCGCCGTTGGGCGCCACCATCGGCATGCCCGGCTGCTCCGGGATCTGGCCGGTCATCGTGGCCGTGTACGGCGCCAACGGCCTGGGCTTGTCCTACGGGCCAGGCGACTGGGCTCTCCTGGTCGCCGTGGGATTGTTGGTGTCGCTCGGGACAGCGGGCGTGCCCGGCACCGCGACCATCACGTCGGCGTCGACCCTCGCCGCGGTCGGCCTGCCGTTGGAGATAGTCCTGCTGGTGGTGCCCATCTCCGCCATCGTGGACACCGCGCGCACGGCGACAAACGTCACCGCCGCGGCGGTCGCCTCGACCATCGTGGCGCGCCAAACCGGGGCGCTGGACGGGCGCATCTCGCTGCGCCGCGACGCATTCTTGGCCGATGCCGCCCCCTCCGCCCCCGCGCCGATCTCCGGCAGCGCTCCGACCCGCCAGCATGACGCGGCGCCGGTGACCTCCTGAGGAAAGCCAAGCCGGATCGTCCCCGCCGCAGGCGCGTCAACTGGTGGGCTTGCGCTGCCTGTTCGGCGGCTCCCAACCGTGCCGGGGGCAAGGGCTCTTGCCCGATGCCGTTCCGCGGCTTCGGCGAACTGCCCACCCACGCGCGCCCCAGGCGGTCCATACGGCGCCGCGCGGGTAGACGAATCGCCAAGCAATTTGCCGACATATCACGCAGTTGCTTGCCGGATTGTCTAATTGTGGTAGATTCGATCCGTGGACAAAGCCTCAGGGTACCGGCCCCGGATCGCGGACCAGACCTTGCGCGCGGCGTTGGCGCGGATGGGCGCGGTGCAGGTAGTAGGGCCGAAGTGGTGCGGCAAGACCACCACTGCGGAACAGGTCGCCAATGACGTGGTGTTCTTTCAAGACCCGGACCGCCGGGCAGGCTACCTCCAGCTCGCGGCGGCTCAGCCTTCGGCGCTCCTGGCCG
>JAISCU010000412.1 GCA_031265345.1 Bifidobacteriaceae bacterium | reverse complement strand
CACCGCCCGCCCCGCAACGGCTGTCGTTGTGGCGGATGGCGCCTCCCGCAGCTTGCCCTTGCCCATCTCGTGTGCCTGCCTCTCTACGAGGCGTAGGTACGTTTGGACTCCCACGGGGTTGCAAGCTCCCTGTCGCCGTCGCCCGCCGCAACCGACTTCAAGAGGTACTTGTACCCGTCGCCAGCGGACATCACCCGCATCGAAACCGTCATGACCACGCTCCTTCCACCCGTAAGGTGCGCGGTTGCAGGCCCTAAACCCCGTTCGGCAAGAAGTGTGGTCCAAGAGACGTACGATGACTCGGCCTGGGCCGCGACCAGCAACAGGCGGTAGGTTGTGCTGCACAGGCCAGGTTCGAGCGGCCCCGCGACGCCCGATACAGTCAGCTTGCCGCCGAGGCGAGCGCAGACGCCGCTACGCTGGAAGAGCACGCCAACCGGCAATGGCAAGCAACTCTGGGTTGAAGCAGTCGCAGCCCAAGCCGCCGGCGCCGCCCACCGAATTGGGCATAACAACGTGGCAAGGGTCGAAGCGCGGGCGGGGTACGATCAGATGACCGTCGCCACGCCGGCAACTGTGAGCCGTCTACCCGCAGGAGCGGGACGAGATGGGCGCGTGCCGGGCTTATGACCAGCGGGAGGCGATACGGCGAGAGTTCATGCTGCGCGTGGTTACGCCAGCGATCCAAACGAGACGCAGAGGGGTCCGTCGGTGGCGCTCGGGTCATGCTAATGTTTCGACTGTTCATTATTTCTAGTATTAGGTGTGACGCGATGGTTGATCAGGCGGAAGCGTTGTTCGAGGCGATGACAGGTGCCCGGCATGGCTTGCTGGGGCGTCTGGCGGATTCGGGAAGGGGCGAACGTGTGGTGTTGGCTGACCTGTCCGATAAGGCGGAGCCTGTTCGTCCTTCTGACTTGGCGGCATCGGTCGGCCTGTCGAACCCGCGAGTCTCGGCGGCGTTGGCTTCCTTGGAGGCAAAGGGGCAGGTCAGCCGCGCGATCGATCCGGCGAACCGGCGCCAAGTCCTCGTCACGATAACTGGGGCCGGTCTCCAACGGGCGGCCGCGGAACGGGCTGAGGCGCTGCGAGAGTTGCGCGCGGTTCTGGTCCGCATGGACGATGCCGACGTGCGGGACTTCACGCGGCTGTTCGCCCGGTTCACTGAACTGGCCGCAGATGAATAGCTCAGCCATGATGCACGGCATCGTCTTCGACCGGCGGGAACTGTTCCGAGTCGAAGAACTCCCCAAGCCAACTCCCAAGCCTGGCCAGGTGCTCGTACAGGTGCGAGCCTCGTCGGTCAACGCCGCCGACTACCTGTTCTTGGTGCCGGCCATCCGCAGAGGCGCGACCACCAGAGGCGATGCCGTCCGGGAGGCGGCGCTCGGCAGCCTGCTCGGCCCGGTGGTCGGCTCCGACGTGGCCGGAGTCGTAGCCGAGGTGGGACTCGGCGTGGGCGCGCTGCGTCCAGGCGACGCGGTGTTCGGAACGCCCGGACTACGGGGCGCGTGGGCCGACTACGCCTGCATCGACCAAGGACAAGTGGCCGCCAAGCCCACAAGCATCACCTTCGAGCAGGCGGCGACGGCGCCCGTGGCGGGAACGACCGGGCTGGCCGCGATACGCGCGTCCCGGGTGAAGGCCGGACACCGGGTGCTGGTCTACGGCGCGTCGGGCGGCATCGGCCTGTGGGCGGTGCAGTTGCTGAAAGCGCTGGGAGCGGATGTCACCGCTGTCGTCTCCACGCGCAATGTGGAACTGGCGCGAACAGTCGGCGCTGATCGCGTGATCGACTACCGGACCCAAGACTTCGCCCGCGAATCGGACGGATACGACGCGATCATCGGCGTCAACGGCCACAACCCTCTCGCCACGTATAAGCGCCTGCTCCGGCCAGGGGGCAGTTACGCGGCCGTGGGCGGGACCAGGCAGGGCTTCGCCGCGCTGGCGGCCGGCGCCGCGCGGTCAATAGGCAGCGGTAAGAAGCTGCGCGGCGCGACCTATTTCACCGAGATAAGCCGCCAGAGCATGAACCGGCTGGCGGAGGCCATCACAGCGCACGGCATAGTGCCGCACATCGAGCGGGCACGTCCCATGGCCGACGCGGCAGCCGTCGCCAAAGAACTCGTGGCCACACATCCTCAAAGCAAGACAGTCTTGACGATCAGCGACGGCGGGCTGGACTGACCTCTTGCTTCACGCCCGTCTCCACGCTATTACGCAGGAACCGGCGTGAGCGCGTCTGCCATGCCTCGGCTGGCCGAAGCGTCGAGGCGGACTCCCGCGGGGCGCCGGGCAGAGACCTGCGGGCTACTGCGGCGCGGTGGCCAGGGCCACGGCCAGGGCGTGGCCGCTTTCGGTGGTCAGCGATATGTGCAAGTCGGCGACGCTGGCCCGGTCGAGGACGGCGCGCAGACAGTCGTTGATGTTGACGCGCGGGCAGCCGTCGGGTTCATTCGCGGACTCAACCATCCGAAGGTCGAACGCCCCGGCGGGCGTGTGATGCGCGACGGCCTTGAAGACCGCCTCCTTGACCGCGAACCTTCCTGCCAGGGATGCGGCCGGGTCCGGCGCCTCCCTGGCCGCCCGCAGCTCGGCGGCGGAAAAGACGCGGGCCAGGACCGGCTCGCCGAGAGTCTCAATCAACCACGCCACGTCACTCACGCAGACCAGGTCGACGCCGACGCCTTTGATCAACGACATTCTCGCTGCCCTTTCCGCTCCCTATAGTGGTCCTGCGCCGCCCGCCGCCGTCCTGGCGCCGCCTGCGACTGCGTGCCGCTGAGTGCCGACGGTCAGGGTTTCCTGCGGTCTGCTCACAGCAGCAGGTCTTTCCCGTCTTCGGGGTCCCCCGCGGATGCGGGACCTTGACTCAGAATTACGGCGATGCTGCGGCCAGGACCTCCAACTCGTCGGGAGCCCGGCCCCGGCCGCGGGCGGGAGCCTGGCCGGGCGTTGGCGTCGGCCGTGGCCTTGGCGCGGGGCACGAACTGCAGGATCGGCTCGCGGCCGGCCACTGCGTCGGCGGCGCCGAGGCAGAGCGCTTCCATCTCGCGTTCCCCGGGCAGAGGCTGGACCGGGGCGATGAAGCGCACTCGGGGCGTGATCCGGTCGATGACAACTTGGCTGTGCGCCATGCCGCCGGCCAGGAGGATGGCGTCGACTTGGCCTTCGAGGACGGCGGCGCAGGCGCCGATCTCCTTCGCCACTTGATAGCACAGCGCGTCCAGCACTTCGGCGGCGCGGGTGTCACCCTCCCCGATGCGGCGCTCGACCTCGCGGACGTCGGCCGTGCCGAGGTAGCCGACCAGGCCGGCCTCTCCGTTGACGCGGCGGAGCATCTGCTCCTCGGTGTGGCGGCCGGAGTAGCACATTCGGATGAGCGGCCCGACAGAGACGTGCCCGCAGCGGTTGGTCGAGAACGGCCCCTCGCCGGCGATCGCGTCGGGGGCTTCGACCATGCGCCCGCGGCTGTGCGCGACGACGGCTACGCCGCCGCCGAGGACCGCCACGATCAGGTTGAGGTCGCGGTAGTCGCGGCCGGTCATCTCGGCGTAGTGCCGGGCCGTGGCTTTGTTGTTGAGCGCGTGGACGAGCGGGCGGCGCGTGACCCCGGGCAGGCCCGAGTAGCGGGCCACCGCTGCGAGCTCATCGGTCGCGGGCGGGTCGACCGTCAACGCTTGGGCCTGGCGGCCTTGGCAGAGGTCGAGGGCGATGGCGACGCCGAGGGAACAGGCGTGGACGCCGTAGTCGCCGCTCAAGGCCTGGTCGACCATCGCCTGGTTGATGGCGTAGACGCCGCCCTGGACGGGCTCGGTCAGGCCGCCACGCGAGACCACGGCGTCAAGGTCCGCCGAGTCGATGCTGTGGTCTTCGAGGTAGCCTGCGACGGTCGATTGGCGCATCCCGGCCTGGTCGAGGACCGACGGGAAACCCTCCAGTTCGTCGGCGGTGTGGTTGATCGTGCCCTTGAGCAGGATCGCCCGATCCTCGCAATAGGCCACTTTGGTCGATGTCGATCCCAGGTTCAAGGCGAAGATCTTGGACATGGGCCGTCCTTTCCGAGTCTGCGGGGAGCGGCCGGCGCGGGCGGCGCGAGTCGGCCGCGGCCCGTGCCGCGCGTCGCCGTTTCCTAACGCGGTTCGCGTTCCAGGCGGTCGACGAAGTCGCCTATCAGCGGCAGTTTGGCCGCTTCCGGCAAGGCGATGATGAGGCCGAACTCGTTCTCAATCAGTGAGACGAGCGCGACTAAGAGGATCGACTTGTCGGAGATGTCCTTTAGCCGCGTCTGCGGCGTCAACCCCGCCGCGTCCACCCGGTACGTCTTCGACACGCAGTCGATGACTTTGCTTTCCAGTGCTTGCCTGTCCATGGGAGCCACCACGACGCCGCCCGGCCGTTGGGCCGCGCGCGCCGGTTGTCCTTTCTGATCTGGGCCGGTGTCGGTTCAGCGATCGAGTTCGAAGTAGAGGGTCTTGAATCCGTCGCGTTGGGCGATCTTGGCTTTGACCGGCACGGGCAGCGCTTCGCGCAACTCGTCGTAGATTTCGGGGGCCACGCCCAGAACGACCGCGTTGAAGTCGGGGCCTTCCACGGTGCGGACGCACCCGTACACGTACGGGCCGAACGTCTCCGCGATGTGGGGCACGGTCGACATCGGAGCCGGGGCGGTGAAGAGGAACATCTCGCCTTTGCCGGACAGCTCCACCCATTCGGTTTCGGCGCAGCCGCAGTCGTTGCACATGAACACCGGCGGGAACTCGATGCCGCCGCAGCTGGTGCATTTGCGGCCGAGCAGTTTGCCTTCCTCGAGTCCGTCGTAGTAGGTCTTGACGACGCGCTCATACATTTCCATTGGTCATGCCTCCTTCAGTTGACGCGCAGGATCGTGGCGGTCAGGTTCTGCCCGCCGCCGAAGCCGCGCAGCAGGGCCGTCTTCGGGTCGCCTTCGACCTGCCGGTCGCCGCAGGCCCCCCGCAGTTGTTTGACGGCCTCCCAATGGTCGGCCAGGCCGGACGTGCCGTGCGCGTGGCCGAAGTGGCAGCGCCCGCCATTCGTGTTGATGGGCTTGTCGCCGTCGAAGGCGGTGCGCCCGTCCAGCGCGTACTTCCAGCCCTCGCCTCTGGGCAGGTAGCCGACTTCTTCCGCTGCCATCAGATGCGACGACATGAAGAAGTCGTTGGCGTAGAACAGATCGACGTCCTGGGCCGCCAGCCCGGTCAGCTGGTAGACCTGGCGGGCCACCTCGGCGGTGCCCTTCTTCTCAAGGTAGGTCGTCTTGCCGGCGTCGAGCGCGGCCATCCCGATCCCCAGGACCTCGACGGGCGTGTTCTTGAACTGGCCGGCCATCTCGGTGGGGCAGACGATCAGCGCCGCGGCGCCGTCGCACTTCGCCTCCATCCCGCTGACCCGCAGGTGTTGAGACATTTTCGGGTTGTACGGCGAACGCAGATACTCCATCGGGTCGTCGAACCCGTTCTCCTCGGCCAGGTCGGCGTACTCGGTGCGGTGCAGGGCCAACGGGTGGCGGGCCGCGCCCCGGCGGCAGTTGATCGCCAGGGCGTTGAGGGCGTCATCCATTTGCTCGTCCGTGACGCCGTATTCGCTGGCGTACAGCGCGGTCCAGAAGTCGTTGGCGATGATCGCGGCGTCCATCGGCCGGGAATAGGCCCGGTCGGTGGCTTGAGGAATGACCATCAGGAATTCCTCCATTGTGTGCCTCCGGCGGATGTGGGCCGGTTTGCCAGGAGAGAACACGGCATCGCTCATGTCGCAGGCGCCAGTCAGAACAATGTCGTACTTGCCGGAGGCGACAGCGTTGACCGCCTGCTCCAACGCCACGTAGCCGGTGCAGCAAGCCTCCGAATGGTGGATCGAGCCTTTGCCGAGCATGCCGCACCAGCGGGCCATGTGGATGGCCGGCGTCATGTAGTCTCCCTGCCAGCCGGGCGCGGCCTGGCCGTGAAAATAGAAGTCTATGTCGGTCGACTTCAGGCCCGCGTCTTGCATTGCCTCCAGAGCGGCGTAGCCGAACAGCTCGCCCTCTGTGATCCCGACCAGGTCCGGATCGTCCAGCGTGAGCCTGAACGGCGAGCAGCCGACCCCTATGATCGACACGCCCCGTGAGTACTGCCCAAGTTTGACCATGGCTTTTCAGTTCCTTCCGATTGATCCGTGATTGTCCGGGCGTTGGGTCGCTGCGGTCCGGTGGCCGCCAGCGCCGGCTGATTCGGCCAGGCTGTCGCCGCCGGCGGCGTCGATGACCGCCAGGGCGATGGTGCCGACTAGCTCGTCCGCGGTGGCGCTGCGCGAGCTTTCCGCCATCACACCCCGGAATCCTTGCAGCACCACCCCGTAGTATTTGGCCTGGCCGATCCGCTGGATCAGCTTGACGCCTATGTTCCCCGCATTGAGATCAGGGAAGATGAGGACGTTCGCCCGGCCCGCCACTGGGCTGGGCCGTTTCACTTTCTTGGCGGCGACCCTTGGGTCGAGGGCGGCGTCGAGTTGGAACTCTCCGTCCACCGTCAGGTCGGGCCGCTCGGTTTGGACGATGCCGACCGCTTCCCTGACCTTGTCCGTCAGCGCGTGGGGTGCCGAGCCGTCGGTCGAGAACGACAGCAGCGCGCAGCGGGTCTCCCATCCGGTCATCCGGGCGACGGCCTGGCAGGCGTTGATGGCGATGTCCGCCAGCGTGGCCGCGTCCGGGTCTGGGCTGACAACGACGTCCGCCAAGGCGAGCTGCCATCCGCCGCCGGGCGCCGGGATGTCGGCTATGCCGACACTGGACGGGGTCAACGCATCCGGCTTCAGGCCCAGCATCTCCGCTGCGGCCGTGATGACCTCTGCGGTGGCGGCAGTGAGGCCGGCGGAGACCACGGCCACGTCCCCGACGGCCTGCAGGGCCATCGCGAAGCGCAAGGGATCGCTCAACCGGCGCTTCAGGGCGTTGCCGCTCAAGACGGCATCGGGCAGCGCGGCGTAGCGTGCGGCCAAGCGGCCGCTGGCCGCCCGGTCTTCCACATCGGCGAACTCGAAGGCGGACGGATCGAACCCTAGATCGCTGATGAGCGCCACGAGCCTGGGCGCGTCGCCGACCAATAGCGGTGTGGCCACGCCCCGCTCGGCCAGGATGGCTGCGGCCCGCAGCATGGCCGGGTCGTAGGCCTCCGGGAAGGCCACTCGCTGCGGCGCGCGCTGCGCGCGGGTAAGAACCTGGTCCAGGAAGCCCCTCTCGTCGGGCCGCCCCCGTGCGCCGCCGTGGCCGATGGAGGCGCGTTCAGGGCCGTCCGCTGGTTTGGACTCGTTCACGGTGACGAACCTATTGGTCCCACGGCGCGACGGGGAAGCAGGGATTTCTTGAATGATCCGTCAAAGAAGATTTGACGGATAGGGGCACCGTCGATAGCCTGCCATGACAAAGCCGACGACGCGCGCGGGCGCCGTGCGGCGCTGGCGCGACCCTTGGAGGATCTCATGCTGCCGCAGAACCTCGGATACTTCCTCAAGGTCTGCCAGGCGGGCAGCATCACCAAGGCGGCCGACGATCTGTATCTCTCGCGCCAAGCGCTGTCCGAAAGCATCAAGCACCTGGAGGCCGCCGTCGGAGTTCCACTGTTCGTCCGCTCGAAGGGCGGGGTCAGCCTGACCGCGGCGGGCAAGGCGGTGCGCAGGTACGCCAACAGGGCGGACCGGTTGTGGCGCCAGACCCTCAAACAGGTCGAGCACGGAATCCGCGTGGGAACCGATCTCACCCACACCCCGGAGTCGATCATCATGCGCCTGCGGGACTACGAGGCGCGCAACCCGGAGGTCGCACTCGACCTGATCCACTACGACGACCACCGGCGACTGGCGGCTGACCTTCTGACGGGCGACCCGGACCTGGCGGTGGCCTTGAACGTCCCCCACGCGCGGGGCGTGTCGCGGATGGTGGCCTTCACCGCCAGGGTCCACTGTCTGATGGGCAAGGACAACCCGTTGGCCGGGCGGACCCGCATCGATTTCCACAAAGACTTGGCCGGTCAGCGCGTCTTGGTTCTGTCTCGGGACGTGGCGCACGCTTTGGCTCCCTATGAGAAGGCCGCCGGCTTCAAGATCAAGTTGATTCCCTCGCACACGTCGGGCGTCAAGGAACTGTTGCTGCGCGAAGACAGCCTGCTCCTGATCCCCGCCCATTCGCTGCCGGCGATGCTGACCGACGCCATGGTTGCGCCGGAGGGGATGTCTTTCCCGACCGACCACAACGTCTACGTCGCCTACCTGACTGCCAACCGGCCCAAGGTCGAGGCGCTCGCCGACTACCTCAGAGAGGCCTTCGGCGGCCTGCGGCAGGAGCTGCCCGGGTGAGCGCCGCGCGGAGTGCCGGCGCCTGGGTCGCGAAGGCCCGTCAGCCCGGGGCCTGCTCGCTGACCGCTCGCGTCAGGTGGGGCACCACCTCGTGAAGGTCCCCGACAATCCCGTGGCTGGCGGCGTTGAAGATGGCCGCCCGGGCGTCGGTGTTGACGGCGACAACGGTTTGGGCGCGCCGGATGCCCGCCAGGTGTTGCGGCATCCGGGAGATGCCGAGCGCGATGTAGAGCTTGGGACCGACGCGCTGCCCGGACAACCCGACGCAGCGGTCGGACGGCAACCAGCCTCGTTCCGCCACAGGCAGGGAGCAGGCGATCTCCACGCCCAAGGCCTAGGCTAGTTCCTCTGCGGCGCCCATCGCGTCTTTGGGCCCGCGCCACCGCCCCACCGCCACGATGCGCTCCGCTCGCCCCAGCGGCGCGGCGTCGTCGGGGGCAGCATGATGACGTCGAAGTCGACCCTGACGTTGGCCTCGTCACTCATTCGCGCTCCATTTCCAGCGGGTCACAAGAAACGCTGTGAGGCCTGCGCCGCTGTTGGAATCCATCACCATGCAGCAGACCGTCCCGGGACAGGCGGGCGCTGTCCGCCACGTCGGGCCGGCACCCTTCGGCCGGGCGAGGCCGCACGATCCACGTCGGCCGGCTCTGCGGCCCACGCTTCCGGGTCCATCGCGATGCTCGCCGCTCGGGCGATTGACTGGATTCAATCAATGTGTCATGCTGGAGCGCCGCGATCACCGCGCCCGGCGGTGGGGCACGTTTGGAGGAGGGTGTTGTGGCCAGGGTGACGAAACTGGTGGAGGACCGGCGGCGGGAGTTCATCGCGGCCGCGCGCGAGTTGTTTCTCGCCAACGGCTTCGAGTGCACGCAGATGGCGGACGTTTCGGCCCGGGTCGGAGTGGCGTCCGGGCTGGTGTACCACTATTTCCGGTCGAAGACCGACCTTCTGTACGCGGTCATGGACGAATTGACGGAGAACGAACTGGCGTCCGTCCGAGAGATCCTCGCCGCATCCGACGGCACCGCTCTGGACCGGTTGGCGCTGCTCCTGACCCGGCAGGAGCGCGAGGCAGGCACGCTGGGACCGCTCTTCGGCGCGACGGCCGACCCGGCAGTGGTCGAGTACTGCCGCCAGAAGATGGCGTCCGCGCTCAGGCCGCTGCTGGTATCGCTGATCGGGCAGGGCAACGCGGACGGCTCGTGGCGCTGCGAGCACCCGGATGCGACGGCCCTATTCGTCTTGCAAGGCCTCGGCGGGATGATCCCGGAGGTTGCGGCCCTCGAGTTGCCGGAACGGGAACGGTGGCGCGACGCGTCACGGCAGATCCTGCTGCGTGCTCTCGGCGCAGCAGGCTAAGGGGCGGCCGCCGCGGTCCCACAGAGCCTTCGCCTGGGTGTAGGGGGTCCGCGCGCCGAGTGATCGACTGAATTCAATCATACGAGGAAGGCGGGTCTGTGTCTGTTCTGCAAGTGGAGCATCTGACGAAGGACTACGGGCACGGCCGGGGCGTGTTCGACGTGACGTTCGGCGTGGAGGAGGGCGAGGTGTTCGGGTTCCTCGGGCCGAACGGCGCGGGCAAGACCACCACGATCCGCCACATCATGGGCTTCTCGCGCCCGCAGTCGGGCGCCACGTCGGTCCGCGGCCTGGACTCCTGGGAGCGCCACTCCGAGATCCAGAAGAGCCTGGGCTACCTCCCCGGCGAGATCGCCTTGCCGGAGTCCCTCACCGGGACGCAGTTCATCGACATGATGGCCGCGCTGCGGGGCATGACGGACATGCGGTATGCAGACGAACTGATCGACCGTTTCGAGTTGGAGGCGGGCGGCAACCTGAAGCGCATGTCGCTGGGGACGAAACGCAAACTGGCAGTCGTCACCGCGTTCATGCACGATCCGGACATACTGGTCCTCGACGAGCCGACCAGCGGCCTGGACCTGGTGATGCAGGACGTGTTCGTCGAGTTCGTCCGGTCCGAGAAGCGGCGCGGGAAGACGATCCTGCTCTCGTCTCACATGTTCTCCGAGGTGGACGCCACCTGCGACA
>JAISCU010000406.1 GCA_031265345.1 Bifidobacteriaceae bacterium | reverse complement strand
TTGCGACGGCGACGCCCTGCTGGTCCAGGTGGAACAGGTCGGCCCGGCCTGCCACACCGGGTCGCTGAGCTGCTTCGATGGCCGTGATCTGGAGGCCGAGCCGGGCTGACGGCGGCACGATTGCGGGCTGCGCGCAGCGCGCTGGCTCCCGGACGGCCACTGGCGGCGACGGGCCGATGCGGGCGGGAAGGCCCGGCGGCATCGTACGGAGGGGCTCTTACACTCAAAGCGAAATGACACGGGAATTGCTGGCCAAGGGGCGGGAGGGGGCCGCTTGGCGACCAGGCGCGTGTCCGCACCCTGTAGGTTGGTATGCGTGAGTGATCAATCTCCCTACGGCCCGGCCGAATCCCCGGCAGCCGGACCGACCACGAGCGCGGGACCGTACGCCGCTCAGCCGTTCGGCGGGCCGCCGGACCGCTACCCCCCTTACGCGGGGCAGCCGGGTCCTTCCTACGGGCCGCCGCAGCCCCAATACGGCACGGTCGCCCCCTACGGAGGCTACGCGCCGACGGCGCCGTACGGCCCTCCCGCGTACGCCCCCTACCTGGCAGTGACGCCACCGCAGGCGACCGCGAAGAACGGCTGGGGAGTGGCCTCGCTGATCTTGTCGATCGCCGGCGTGACGGTGATCTTCTCGCTGTTCATCGGCTCGATCCTGGGCATCATCTTCGGGCATCTGGGGCTGCACGCGGTTCGTCAAGGAACCGCCAACAACCGTGGCGTGACCCTGGCCGGACTGATCGTCGGCTACGTCGGCTTGGGCCTCAGCATCATCTTCTGGGTGGTCATCATCGGGTTGTTGGGCATGAGCAGTTGGTATTACGACTACGGCTATATCTCGGCGCTGGCGGCCTATCCGGTGATGTGAAAGGGTCCAAGAGCTTATGAAAAAGGCGGGAACGGTTCTAGACCAAATCATCAAAGGTGTCGTCGAGGACTTGGCGCACCGTCAAGCGGAGGTCAGCCTCGAGGCCTTGAAAGCCCTGTCCGCGACCCGCCCCCCCGCCAAGAACATGATGGCCCGCGTGCGCGCGGCCGACTCGGTGGCGGTGATCGCGGAGGTCAAACGCCGCAGCCCGTCCCGCGACTCGATCGCCTCGATCTCCAATCCGGCCGCCCTCGCGGCCGCCTACGAGGCCGGGGGCGCCGCCGCTATCTCGGTGCTGACCGAGGGCCGGTTCTTCGGCGGGTCGCTGGAGGACTTGGCGGCCGTCCGCCGCGCCGTCGACGTTCCGGTCCTGCGCAAGGACTTCATCGTGTCCTCCTACCAGGTCTGGGAAGCGCGGGCCTACGGCGCGGACATGGTGCTGCTGATCGTGGCGGCGTTGGAGCGCCTGCAACTGATCGGGCTGATCGAGCGGACGCTGTCGCTCGGCATGACGCCCCTGGTCGAGGTCCACAACGAGGCCGAGCTCAGGACCGCCGAGGAGGCCGGCGCCCAGTTGATCGGCTTCAACGCCCGCAACCTCAAGACGTTGGCCGTCAACCCGGAGGTCTTTGGGCGGCTCGCGCCGTTGGCCAGCCGACGGGTCGTCAAAGTCGCCGAATCGGGCGTCTCCAGCCCGCATGACTTGGCCGTCTACGCTCACAGGGGTGCCGATGCCGTGCTCATAGGCGAGTACTTGGCGGCGGCCTCCGACCCGGAGCAGGCAGTCAGGGAACTGGTGGCTATGGGCGCCCATCCATCTGTGAGATCATTGCGCCGATGAATTCCATGCCCGGACCCTATTTCGGGTCCTACGGCGGCCGTTTCGTGCCTGAAGCCCTGATCGCCGCCCTCGACGCGTTGGCTGACGCCTACACGTCCGCCCGCGCCGACCCGGCCTTCGGCTCGGAGTTGGAACGGCTGTTGACCGTCTACGCGGGCCGCCCGACCCCTTTGACGGAGGTCCCCCGTTTCGCCACCCAGGCCGGAGGCGTCCGGGTCTTCCTCAAACGCGAGGACCTGGCCCACACCGGTTCGCACAAGATCAACAACGTCCTGGGCCAGGCCCTGCTCACCCGGCGCTTGGGCAAGACCCGCGTGATCGCGGAGACCGGGGCCGGGCAGCACGGAGTGGCCACCGCCACCGCCGCGGCGCTGATGGGGCTGGAGTGCGTTGTCTACATGGGGTTGGAGGACACCAGGCGTCAGTCCTTGAACGTCGCGCGGATGCGGTTGCTGGGAGCGTCGGTGGTGCCGGTCAAGACCGGTTCGCGGACCTTGAAGGACGCCATCAACGAGGCTCTGCGCGACTGGGTCACCAACGTGGGGAACACCAACTACATCTTCGGAACCGCGGCCGGCCCGCATCCGTTCCCGGCCATGGTGCGCGACTTCCAGTCGGTGATCGGTCGGGAGGCCCGCGCGCAGGTCTTGGCCGCTGTGGGGCGGTTGCCGGACGCTTGCGCGGCCTGCGTTGGCGGCGGGTCGAACTCGATCGGGCTGTTCTCAGCTTTCTTGGATGATCCATCCGTGCGGCTCTACGGCTTCGAGGCGGCCGGGGACGGGGTCGAGACCGGTCGCCATGCCGCCACTTTGACCGCGGGGAGTCCGGGGACGCTGCACGGGGCGAAGTCCTACCTGCTGCAGGACGCCGACGGGCAGACCGTCGAATCGCATTCGATCTCGGCTGGGCTCGACTATCCGGGGGTCGGGCCGGAGCACTCGTATCTGAAGGACTCCGGGCGGGCGGTCTACCGACCCGTGACGGACGCCGACGCGATGGAGGCGTTCCGCTGGTTGACGCGGTCGGAGGGGATCATGCCCGCCATCGAATCGGCCCATGGCTTGGCCGGGGTCATGGAACTGGGCCGTGAACTTGGCCGCGATCTGGCGAGTGGCGTCGAAGCCGCCGAGGGGCGCGAAGAAGGCCGGGAGCCAGTGATCGTAGCTTGCCTCTCGGGCCGGGGGGACAAGGACGTCGAGACGGCGGCGAGGTGGTTCGGCCTATGACGAGCGACGTGGGCCCGGCGGGCGGCGTTGCCAGCCCAGCGGCATCGGCCATCGAGAAAGCCCATCGGGAGGGGCGCGCGGCGCTGATCGCCTACCTGCCCTGCGGCTACCCGTCCCTGGCCGGCTCGATAGACGCGTGCAGGGCGTTGATCAGGGGAGGCGTGGACATTGTCGAACTGGGGCTGCCCTACTCCGACCCGGTCATGGACGGGCCGGTGATCGGAGAAGCCGTGACTGCGGCGCTGGAGGCCGGGTTCCGCGTGGACGACCTGTTCTCGGCGGTGTCCCAGTTGACGCCTGCGGGTGTGCCGCTGGAGGTCATGACTTACTACAACCCGGTCTTCCACCGGGGCGAGGACCGCTTCGCGGCCGACTTGGCGTCCGCCGGCGGGGCTGGGCTGATAACGCCGGACCTGATCGTTGAGGAAGCCGGGCCGTGGGTGGCCGCCGCCGACCGCTATGGCTTGGACAAGATCTTCCTGGTGGCGCCCACGTCGCCGCCGTCGCGCCTGCGGCTGACCGCCGCCGCCTGCCGTGGCTTCACCTACGCCACCTCGACCATGGGCGTGACGGGGGAGCGGGCGTCGCTCTCCGAATTGGCGCGGCCGTTGGTGGAGCGGACGCGTGAGGCCGGGGCAGCCAATGTGTGCGTCGGGATCGGCGTGTCCACACCGGCTCAAGCGGCCGAGGTGGCTTCCTTCGCGGACGGCGTGATAGTCGGCTCGGCCTTCGTCAAACGTCTGGCGGCCGGTCAGGACCTGGAGGGCTTCGCCTCCGAGCTGCGGGAGGCGGCGCGCCGATGAACGTGCTCGAGTCCTTGCCCAGTTTGTTGCCTGGTTTCTTGCCCAGCCCCACCGAGAGCGTCTGGCACCTGGGGCCGGTGCCGATCCGGGCCTACGCTCTGGCGTTGATCGCGGGCATAGTCGTGGCCGGTTGGATCGGCGCGCGGCGCTTGGCGGCGTCCGGCTACAAGGCCGATTCGATGTTCGACATCGCCCTGTGGGCGGTGCCGTTCGGGATCGTGGGCGCGCGCATCTACCATGTCATCACGTCGCCGGAGGCGTACTTCGGCCCCGGCGGCAACCCGTGGGCGGCCTTCGCCATCTGGCAGGGCGGCCTGGGCGTCTGGGGATCGATCGCTCTGGGGGCCGTGGGCGCGGCCATCGGCGCGCGCCGAGTCGGGGTGCCTCTGTCCGTGGCGGCGGACGCGCTGGCTCCTGGGATCGCTGTGGGGCAGGCCATTGGTAGGCTCGGGAACTGGTTCAACCAGGAGCTTTTCGGGGCTCCTACCACCTTGCCATGGGGGCTGAAGGTGTCTGCGGAGACGGCGGCCGCGGCTGGTTTCTCGCCTGACACGCTGTTCCATCCGACCTTCCTGTACGAACTGTTGTGGAACTTGGGGGTCGCGGCGGTCCTGGTGTGGGCCGGGCGGCGCTGGGTTTGGGGACACGGCCAGACCTTCTTCGCCTACATGACGCTGTATTGCTTGGGAAGGGTCTGGATAGAGGCCCTCCGGATCGACACGGCCAACCATTTCCTGGGCCTGCGGCTGAACGTCTGGACCTCGATCGTGGTGGGATTGGCCGGGGCAGTCTGCTTCGCCTGGTCGCGCCGGAAGCATGGCGGCACGGTGCAACTCGGCCCGCTGGCCGCGGGGGTCGAGCCCGAGTCTGCGGCGGAGGACGCCGGGCCGGTGGCTGCGGGGTCGGCGGGCAGTGACGATGTGGACGGGTCGTCCGAGGACGCCGAGGTGCCCGCCGATGAACTGGACACGGGGGCGGCCCAACCATCCGAGCCGGAGGACGCCCCTGCGGACACCGACGATGCCGAAGAGCCATCCGCCGACGATCCAGCCAGTCGCGACTGAGTTGGCTTCCCGCCGGACGCACTGCGACCGAGGCGGTGCGATCCGATCTGGCCGGTTGACTAGCTGCCACTTTGACAACTATAGTTGTCAAAGTGGAAATTGTGGCTAGTGCGCGCAGGCACGGCATTCCCGATGATGACATCTTGCACGCCTGGCGCATGGCTATGATCCTCCATGAGCTTGACGGCTACATCATGGTAGTGGGTCCCTCGCAAAGCGGACAACTGATCGAGATTGCCGTCAATGCCAACAATGAGATATTCCACGCCGACAGGGCCCGGCCCAAGTTCTTGTGAGAGGAGCGTCCGATGCGAACCAACGAAGAAATGCTGCTTGAGATTGAAACTGCCAACCACGGCGCCGGGCCGGACCCCGTAGCCACCCATCGCGGGGATCATGTGCGGGAGATCATCGCGGGAATTGAGGACCGTGCTGGGGCGCAACGGCGGATTGACCAAGCCGTGGTCCATGCGCGGAACGACGGGGCCTCCTGGACTGCCATCGGCGCTGCTCTCGGCGTGAGTCGTCAAGCGGCATTGAAACGATATGGGGACTGCGGTCGCGCCCCGGCCAAGAGCGCCCCGCGATAGCCCGTATGCCATCAGTGCTGCTCGTCGGCCCGACGCGGCCCCTAGGCTGGTTGTCATGGACGCGACGAAGCAGGTTCTGACGGATTATCTGACGCAGCTGCGCGAAGCGGTGGCGTGGAAGCTGGAAGACGTGGGCGAACGCGCCGCCCGCACGCCGATGACCCCGAGCGGGACGAACCTCTTGGGTCTGGTCAAGCACCTGGGGTTGATGGAGTTCGGCTACTTCGGGGATGTCTTCGGCCGCCCGACCGACGAGCCGATGGCGCAGCTGGACGCGGACCAGTGGAGGCAAGACGCCGACCTGTGGGCCACCGCCGAGGAGGGCATCGCCGCTGTGCAGGGGTTCTACGCCCGCGCCACGGCCCACGCCAATGAGACCATCGGCGCCCGGGACCTCGACTCCCCGGCCTTCGTGCCTTGGTGGTCGCCCGATCAGCAGCAGACGACCCTGGCCCGGATCATGGTCCATGTGATCGCCGAGACCGCCCGCCACGCCGGTCACATCGACATCATCCGTGAGCAGCTCGACGGAAAGGTCGGCACCCATCCCGAGTACTCCGGTCCGGCGCACGATGCCGCGTGGCGCGCCGCCTACGCCGCCCGTCTGACGGAGATCGCCGCCCGAGCGCCAGAATGAATAGACCCGGCCCCATGATCTGGGCGTGAAATGCGCCTTGACGGCGTTCGTGGCATGACGGGGGCGACCGCGAACGCGTTTGACCCGCATTTCAGCCGTCGGTCGGGCCCTCGGAGCGCCGGTGTTGGCGTGAAATGCGCCTTGACGGCGTTCGTGG
>JAISCU010000404.1 GCA_031265345.1 Bifidobacteriaceae bacterium | reverse complement strand
CCGCCGCGCGCCGCCCGGACGGCGAGCCAAGTGGATCACCCCAGCCAGCGCCGCCGCCGCCTGGACCGCCACCATGCGACCGTCCATGCCCGCCAGCGATCCCAGCGCGGCCAATCGCGCGGGCACATCGCGGCACGAGTTGGCATGGATCGTGGCGGCCGAGCCCTCGTGACCGGTGTTCAGCGCAGTCAACACCTCTCGCACCTCTGGCCCCCGGCATTCGCCCAGCACAATCCGATCCGGCCGCATCCGCAGCGACTCCCGCACCAGGTCCGTCAGTGTCACCAGACCGGTGCCCTCGGCGTTGGCGTTCCGCGCCTCCAGCCGGACGCAATGCGGATGGCTGGTCATGATCTCTTGGGCCTCCTCGATCACCACGATCCGTTCTGCTGAGGAGACCAACGACACCAAAGCCGCCAGCAGCGTGGTCTTGCCCGCACCGGTGGCGCCCGAGACGATCAGGTTCACCCGCGCCTCGACCAATGAACGCAGAACAGCGACACCAGCGGCGCTGATAGTGCCGTGGGCCGCCAAGTCATCCAAAGTCAAGGCCTGGCGCCGGAACACGCGGAACGAGATCAGCGGACCGCCCGGCGCGACCGGCGGCACCACCGCGTGCATTCGGACGCCGCCTGGCAGGTGCACGTCGACGGTTGGGGCGGCATCGTCCAACCGACGCCCTCCCTGGGCCGCCAACCGGACCGCCAACGACCTCACCGCCGCAGCGTCGCCCAGGTGCACGGCTGCCCGCCGCAGCCCCGAGACGCCGTCCACCCAGACCGAGTCCGGCCCGTTGACCAGCACATCCGTCACGCCGGGGTCCTCAAGCAAGGCCGTCAGCGCGCTCGGCGCCGCCAGCATGTTCACCATTCCTCCGCGAACGCCGCCGGGTTGAAGGTCGGCAGTGGGTCCCGCTGCCTCGGCCGCCGCTCCCGACGCTGCGGCTCCCGAGAACTGCGCTCCGAAGGCCGCTGCTCCCTGGCCGCCCGCCGCCGCTGAGGCACCCGCTCAGGCTCGCCGCGCCCGACCCAGTCCGCCACCCGTCCAGCCGCCGCCGCCAACTTGCCCCGCGCCCGGTCCCCCGGCGTCAGCCCGTGCGCCAGGCCGGCCACGAAGCCCCGCTCGTCCCCGATCACTATCACCTCGCCGCCGATGCCGTGGGTCGTCTCGGCCGCATCAAGCCCGCCCCGCACGGCCCGCACCGCGACATCGAAATCGAACCCGAGTTCGCCCAGTTCACGCGCCAAGGAGGTCAATGCCGCTGCGCCCGAAGGATCGGACCGAGCGACCACCAGCCGACGGTCGGCCCAACTGGCTGCGCGCCAAGCCCCACCGGGAGCGGCCGGACCGGCGTCTAGCACCGTGTGGCCACCCGGAGCCCGCCCCTCCCAAGCCTCCAGCGCGCGCCGCACCTGCCAGGCCTCCAGGTCGCCGGGGGGAGCGTCGCCACTCAACAGCTCGACGCCTCGAACCGTCTGCGGCGCGGGACCGTCCCATCCGGACGAACCGTCCAGGCCGAGCAAGGGCCCAATCGGAGCGCCGGCCCGATTCAGCCCCGCCAGGCGAACCGCTCCCCGACCGCTCAGGCGCAGCGCCAACGCCACCGCCAGGCAACTGGTCCCAGCCCCGCCATGCGCGCCGATCAGCGCCACCCGCGTGACAGGCGCAGCCGGTCGGTACGCAGCCTCCACCAGCCGCGTCAAGTGCCGCGCCGACTCCGGCAGAGCCAGGCATTGACTGGTTCCCCAGGCCTTCTCGCCCAGGGCGGCGCGGACCACCCGACAGCCCGGCAGAGCCTCGCCGACGGCAGCGCACTCAGACGAATCGAGATCGTGCCCGCACACCACCACCAGTGGACGCGCGACCAACTGAACCAGTTGGACGGGCGAACTCGCCCGCTGCACCGGGACGCCCGCCTCCCAGATCGCTGCCGTCGCCGATTCCGCCAGACCTGGGTCTTCGGTGAGCAGGACGACCGGCGCAATCGACACCATCACAGCATCGGCCCGACCCGGCACCCGGACGGTCCAGAATCCGAAAGCCTGTGGATGACACACCACCTTCACATCTGCCAAAATCCTGGGGTGATCGATCAAGAAGCCACACCCGCCACTGCCGAGGCACCCGGCGTCACAGGGGCCCCCACGCCCGCCACGCCCAGCGCACCCGCCACGACCAAGGCAGCAGCCTTCTTCGACCTCGACAAGACGATAATCGCCCGCAGTTCGACCGTGGCGCTGACATCGACCCTGATCGCCGAAGGGATGCTGCGCAGGCGGACCGTCCTCAGATCGGTCTACGCCCAAGCCACCTATCAGATCGGGGCGGCCGGGCAGACCCAGTCCGAGCGCCTGCGCCACCTGCTCGGCGGGATCATCGCGGGCTGGGACGCCGCGCGGCTGGGGAGCCTGGCGCGCGAACAGCTCGCGGACAAGATCGCCCCACAGGTCTTCGACGAGGCCGCCGAATTGATCCAGTCGCACCGCGACGCCGGGCGCGACGTGGTGATCGTCTCCGCCTCCAGCCGGGAGTTGGTCGAGCCGATCGGCGCCATGCTCGGCGCGGACCATTGCCTGGCCACCCGCATGGAGGTCAAGGACGGCCGCTACACCGGCGGCACCGACTTCTTCAATTACGGCCCCGCGAAGGTGGAGGCGATGACCTCGCTCGCCCGCCGCGAAGGCTACGATCTCTCGCGGTCCTACGCCTACTCGGATTCGATCACCGATCTGCCGATGCTCGAGAGCGTTGGGCATCCAGCCGTGGTCAACCCCTCAAGGCCGCTGCGGAAGGTGGCCGAGGAACGCGGCTGGGAGGTGGTCCGCTTCGCCCCGCCCGAATCGGTGCGCTCGGAGAACCGGCGGCTGGTGGCGACCGCCGCCATAGCGTTCTTGGGACCGATGATTGTGGGGGCTTGCATGACAATCGCCTGGCACCGGTTCAGTACTCTCCGCCGAAACCGGAAAACGATTTGAACATGGCTCCGACAAGTGGTTGAATAGCTTTATCTGGCCATTTTCACCCCGCCGTTTCATCCCATCTTTTCTCCGCGTTTGCGCTTGCCAGGGCCCCAATCGACGTGCTAGAAATGAAGTCATAAAGACAACGGGCGAACAGGAACCCACGCACGTATTAACCTACGTTAAGGGCATGTCGACGGGATTCCTCCGTTACGGCAATTGGATTGCGCGATTGATAACCTGTTCGCCCGTTGTTTTACGTCCGGACCACCTTCACCCCCGTCCACCGACCGTTTCGGCTGTGGCCGCCGGGCGCGTCCCCGGTCGCAACACGGTACCCTTCCTAGTGTTCCAACCGGAGTGACGACGGCCGCGAGATAGGGGTTCAAGATGGCCAAGAGCACACTCGGCGCCGCCGCGTCCGAGGCGCTGACCCAGGTGCGCGCGCTTAGCCGGACCACCGCGGACCTCGTCAAAGCCCAACTGTCCCAAGACGGCACCCGCTTGGGGGCTGGCGTGGCGCTGCTCGGCGGCGCCTTGGTGACGGCCCTGGGCGTGGTGCCGCTGCTGGTGCTCGCGATCGTCTGGGGATTGATCGCGCTCGGCGTCTGGCCCTGGGCGGCCTACCTCATCACCGCCGGCGTAGTGCTGGTGGCCGCGGCCGGGCTCGCCGCCGCTGGAAGGTCCTTGCTGAAACGAGCCGCGGCCTCGATCGGACGGACAACCGCCATGGTCAAAGACTCCCTGGACGCCCTCAAAGGCGAAGCCGACGGCCCCCGCCCGGACGGCCAGGAGCCACGGTCCAAATCGGGGACGGAGAACTAGTTGCCGCTGCCATCGCGGCGCGGCGCCCCAGCCGACTTCACCGCCGCGCTGATCGAGGGCCCCTGGGAGCATCGTTTCGTCGCCGCGCGGGGACTGCGTTTCCACGCCGCCACGACCGGCCCGGATGACGGCAGACTGGTGGTGCTGCTGCACGGCGTGCCGCAGCATTGGTGGGCGAACCGGCACCTGCTAACCCACCTAGGTGCCGCAGGCTACCGCACGGTCGCGCTGGACCTGCGCGGCTGTGGGGCTTCCGACAAACCCCCGGAGGGCTACACGCTGCCGATGCTGGCGGCGGACGTGGCCGGGGTCATAACCGCCTCGGGACGGCGTTCAGCGGTCGTGGTGGGACACGGGATAGGCGGCCAGGTGGCCTGGACCATGGTCAGCCGCGCGCCTGGGGCGTTGGACGGGATAATCCCGATGTCGTCGATGCACCCCGGCTCCTTCGCGCCTAAGCGGCGGTTCCTGGTCTCGCCCCGCGCCGCCGGGCAACTCGCCGCCCTCCGCTCGCCCAGGGTGGCGCGAAGGCTGCTGCCGGACACGGGCTTCATGGCGGCCCTCCTCACGACCTGGGTGCGCAATCCGGAGGTCATGGACGCGGTCACCGTCGCCCGCTACACCGAGGCCATGCGCATCCCCTACGCCCCGGACAAGGCGGCACAGATGGTGCGTTGGGCCACCCGGCCGCTGCCGACCGCCGCGCACGCCCGCTTCGTGGTCTCCGCCCGCGTCCGCCCGTCGGTTCCGGTGTTGCAGATTCAATCCGACTCCGACCCGGTGCTGCGTTGGCAGACCGCCCGCGCGGAAGAGCTCGGCGGCGACGATTACCGCTTCGAACTGCTCAGCGGGATTGGGCATCTGCCCATGGAGGAGGACGGCGAATTGATCTCCGGGATCGTGCTGGACTGGCTGGCCGAGCACCGCCTGAACCCATGAACGCCCCGAACACCATGAACGCCCGGAACACCGCGAAGCCGACGGACCAAGGCGGCCTGGCCACCAGACGCCAGGCGCGCCTGGTCGGGGAGATCCTGGCCCAGACCTTCCCAGACGCCCATTGCCAGTTGGACTTCCGCAGCCCGCTGGAACTCCTGATCGCGACCGTGCTGTCAGCCCAATGCACCGACGAGCGCGTCAACCAGGTCACGCCCGCCCTCTTCACGGCCTTCCCCGACGCCGCCGGATACGCGACCGCCGATCTGACGCAGCTCGAGGAACTGATCCGCTCGCTGGGCCTGTACCGGGCCAAGGCCGCCGCCATCAAAGGAATCGGAGTGGCCCTGGATGAGCGCTTCGACGGCCAGGTCCCCCGCACCTTGGCCGAATTGACCTCGCTGCCCGGAGTGGGGCGCAAGACCGCCAACGTGGTCCTGGGCAACGCCTTCGGCCTGCCGGGGATCACCGTCGACACCCACGTCGGCCGGTTGGCCAGGCGGCTCGGCTGGACCGGTCAGAAGGACGCGAACAAGGTCGAAGCCGACATCGCCGCCCTGTTCCCGCCCGAGCAGTGGACCGACCTCTGCAACCGCCTGATCTTCCAGGGCCGCCAGGTCTGCCATTCCCGCAAGCCCGCCTGCGCGGCCTGCCGCCTGGCCGAGTTGTGTCCTTCGGCGCAGCTTTAGTCGCCCGATGCCGCTCGGTCGGCCCGTCCGCCTATCCCGTCTCCGTCTCGAGCGGCCAGGCGACCACCCGCGAGACCTGGCCGCCGCAATAGTCGTCCTGGCAACCATTGCTGAATGAGACCAGCACGAACCGCCGGCCCGCTTGCTCCACGACTGACGCGCCAGCGAAATCGAGCGGTTCCGAGCCGAAGTCGGCTGGGAACTCCAGCGACCACAACTCGTCGTCGTCACCGTCCAGGCCGTAAGCGACCAGTTCCGGAGGGTCCTCGGACTGGTCGCCGAATCCCCAATCGGAGCAGATGACGTACATGGCATCAGCCGTCGGACCGTAACCGGCCAGTTGCCGGTCCTGGTCCGCGCAGGGGCCGGTGATCGAGAATCGTTCCTCGCCGTCCGGCAGGTCCAGCCCCACCAACTGATAGGTGAACCGAACTTGGACTGTGAACAGAGTCTGGCCGATTCGCCCGATGATCGAGCTCAACACCAGCTTGAAGGCCTCGTCTCCCGTCCTGGCGTCAAGCACGGCGTAGTAGGCACCCATGCCGGTGGATTCCGACCGAACCGCGATGCGGCCCTCGCCCAGCGGGATCACCAGTTCGGCCAGCACGGAAGACTTGGTCGAATCGGCGTCGAAACGCCACAGCTCGTCGCCGCTGGCGGGGTCGAAGGCTGTCACCTCCATCGGGTCGCCCGGCCCGTTCGGGTCGCCGCCCGCCTCCGCCGTCGCACCGCTGCCCCCACCATCGTCATCCGGCCTGACTTTGTGTTCGGCCCGCAGCGCGATGCCGTCCTCGGTCAGGAAGTACCAGACCCTGCCGTTGTCCACGTCCGCTCCGAACCAGGCCGGACGGCTGGTCTCCGCATCCACATAGCCGTCCGCAGTGAGCACGAAGGCCTCTCCGTCAGCCGTTTCCAAGAGCCCCGGCGCCGAGTTCCAATGGTTTGACGCCCAGCCGCCCCCGAGCGCGGGGGCGCTCCACAGGGCCTCGCCGAGCGCGTCCGGTCTCGCCGCGTAGACCTCGTCGCCCGCCCAAACCGCCGCGACCCTGCCGGAGACGCCCACCAGCCACGCGGCATCGACCACCTCAACGATCTTGCCCTGGCCGTCCAGCCGCACCAACAGGCGTTCGACTTCCTCGCCCGAACGCACGGACAGATTCACCAGCAGGTCGCCGTTGTTGCCGATCAAGCTCAGGTCCTCCACGCCGTCGCCCCCAGGCGCCAGCTCTTGCCACAGGTCGGTTCGCCATTTCACTTCTCCCGAGCCCAGATCAACCGCCGCGACGACGGCGGCCCCGGCTCTCGCCTGGCCGTAGGCGTAACCGCACACCACCACTGTGTCCTCGTCCGGCATGAGCAGGCCCGTCATGAGCTCATCGGTGGACACCGCGTAGGCGAACGCCGCCTGGTCCAGGTCGCCGCCCAGCAACTCCCCCGCGTCTATGGGCTCACCCCAGACCGGCTTGTCCAGGACCACCGCCGATGCCGTGCGGCTGGCCCTCGCGGTTGGGCCGTCACCGCCGCGCCGGTCCTCCGACAAAGCTCGTGACGCGACCACCGCCGCGCCGGCGCCGACGGCCACGGACGCCAACCCGACCGCGACCGCCAAGGGCCAACGTCGGAGCTGAGAACTGAACACTGGGACCTGCTTCGCTGGAGGGCTGTTCGACACAAGCAAAGGTAGCGCAAACGCGAGTGGTCGATTCGGCTGCGGGAGGTTAGACTGGCGAGGCCGTCCGCACGGCGGCGGCCCACAGCCGCAACCACACCGGAATGGGGTGTCTAGATGAATGCGCAGGAGGGGAGTACCGAGGAGTTCAACATCATCTCCGCGGCGGGTTTGTTCGCCGGCATCGGCCAGGACCAAGCCCAGCGCCTGCGCGATTTGATGGTGACCCAACATCTGGAACGGGGCAAGGTCCTGTTCTGGGAGGGCGACGAGGGAGACCGCCTGTACCTGATCGAATCGGGCATGTTGAAACTGGGGCGCGCGTCGCCGGAAGGCCGTGAGAACCTGCTGGCCGTTCTCGGCAAGGGTGAGTTCATCGGGGAACTGACCCTGTTCGACCCAGGGCCCAGAACCGCCACCGCGACCGCTGTGACGGACAGCGAACTGTTGGAACTCAGTCACGAGGCCGTTGGCGAATGGCTCGACCAGAACCCGGCCGCCTCCAAGCATCTGCTCCAAGAACTCGCGCACCGACTACGCCGGACCAACGAGGCGGTCACCGACCTGATCTTCGCGGACGTCCCCGGGCGCGTCGCCAAAGCCCTGCTCGACCTGGCCGACCGGTTCGGTGAGAACACCGCCGAAGGCATCCATGTGACCCACGGGTTGACCCAGGAGGAATTGGCGCACCTGGTCGGCGCATCACGCGAGACCGTCAACAAGGCCCTGGCCGAATTCATCGCCCGCAGTTGGATCAGGCTCGAAGGGCGCTCCGTCTACCTGCTCGACGTGGAGCGGCTGGCGCGGCGCGCGGCCTGACGGGAGCGGGCGGCATCGGGCGAGATGTCGGTAAGGCGAGCCGCTTCATAGGCGCCGGGGGCGGTCGCGGCCGACCCGGAGCCGACCCGACATGTGAAATGCGCCCAAAACGCGTTCGTGG
>JAISCU010000259.1 GCA_031265345.1 Bifidobacteriaceae bacterium | reverse complement strand
AGAGGTCCTTCAGTCCCTCCGGCGTGAGCACATGCTGCCACAGCGGCACCGGGCGGACATCCGAGACGACGACCCGCACCGACCCGCGCACCAGCGACAGCCACTCGCCGAACTCCTCCGCATTGGACACAGTCGCGGACAGCGCCACCACCTGCACCGTCTGTGGCAACTGGATCGCCACCTCCTCCCAGACGGGGCCACGGAAACGGTCGGCCAGATAATGGACCTCGTCCAACACCACCAGGTCCAACTCGGCCAGCGCGGTCGAGTCGGCGTAAAGCATGTTGCGCAGGACCTCGGTCGTCATGACCACCACCGGTGCGTTCGGCCGGATCGATTGGTCGCCGGTCAGCAGCCCGACCGAGGCGGCGCCGTACCGGGCCGAGAGCTCACGGAACTTCTGGTTCGACAGGGCTTTGATCGGGGTGGTGTAGAAAGCTCGACGCCCGGGACGGGCGTGCCCGGAGCGCCCAGAGGCGGAACTCGGGCCGTCGTCACTCGCGGGGACAGCCGGGACCTGGGCGGCGCGACCGGACGGGTCCGCCGAGGCGGGGACGGCGGGCAGCGACGGGGCGGCCACATCGTCCACGGCTGTTCCCCCGTCCGGATTCGACGGGGCAGCCGGGTCCGTGATGGCGGCATCGTCCAAGCCCGTAACGAAGCCCGTCTCCAAGCACGCCGCCAGACCGGGCGCCTCGAAGCCGAGCGCGCGGTCGATCCCGAACAACGCCACCGCCGTCTTCCCGGCCCCGGTGGGAGCGGCCACCAGCACCGACTCGCCGGCCGCCAGCCCCAGGCAGGCCTCGCGCTGGTACGGGTCGAGCGGGAACCCGAGCCCGGCGGCGAAACGGTCCAGCGGGGCCTCAGCCTGGCGGGTCCTGAACGCGGCGAAGGCCTCGGCCGGGGAGGTCACGGTTTGGCCGCCAGCACCCGCAGGGCGCCGTGGACGCAGCAGCACGCGAGCGGCAGCGGGCCGACCCTCTCCCCATCGGTGTGGGCGTCCGGCGGCTGGGCGCCCAGGTCGAGGCGGGGCCGCACCGTGACCTCGCGCCCGTGCAGCACCGTCACGGCCGGATGGCTGATGTGGGTGCCCCGGTAGACCCGCGGGAACACGGTCAACAGCGTGGCGGTGGAGACCGGCCCGGCGATCACCACGTCGAGCAGGCCGTCGTCGATGGAGGCGTCGGGCGCGATGTGCATGCCCCCGCCGATGTCCGAGCCGTTGGCCACCGCCACCAGGGCCGCCGCCGATTGCCACGCCAGCTCGCCGTCAATGTCGATCTCGAACCCGTACGGCTTGTACCGTCCGACTTCCTTGAACAGCGCCCGGACGTACACCGACTCGCCCCTCGGCCAGGTCAGACGGTTGGCGGTGGCGTTGACGGCGGCGTCGAACCCGGCCGAGAGCACACCCGCGTACCACTCCGACATGGAGTGGGCGGTGTCGGTGACGCGGACGGCGTCGATCACCCTGGGGCCGTCCTGGAGGCCCTGCTCGATCACGCGGATGGCGGCGTCGAGGTCGTGGCGGGGCAGGTTCAGCATGCGCGCCACGTCGTTCCCGGTCCCGAGCGGGATTATGCCGAGCGGCAGGGTGGTGCCCGCCACCACGTTGACCCCGAGGTGGGTCATGCCGTCGCCCCCGGCCACGATCAGCGCGTCGACGCCATCGACCACCGCCTGGCGGGCGTAGGTGTGCGCCCCTGCCAGGTCAGGCGCGGACAGGTCCACCACCTCGTGCCCGCGGGCCTGCAGCATCGCTTTGGCCTTGGCGCCCGGGTTCGCGGCCTTCCCTTTGCCAGCAGTCGGGTTCACCACCATTCCCAGCACGGTCATCTCAAACCGCCTGCCCCGTGGACGATGCCGCCAACCCGGCCTGCCCGCGCCCGGCCGGGGTTGGTCCGAGTCGGGTTGTCGGGTTCCGGTTGGGGCCGGTGGCGTGGGCCGGGTCGGCCGCGCCGACCGGCGCCGACCGCCAGCCGGCCAGCACCGCCCAAGAGTCATAGGTGGCCTGGTTGCGCTCATGCCGCCGCTGCCGCCGGGCCGCGATCCGCTCCAAGCGCCCGCGTGCCCGCTCAATGACTTCCTCGGGGCTCGCGTAGATGGCCGGTCCGGGAATCGGCGCACCTTCGAAGGCCACGTCCGCTCCGCCCATGGCGGCGCTCGCCGCCTCGCCGGCCTGCGCCATCGCGTCGATCAAGCCCTTGACCTGACGCCACAGCCAGCGCAGTCCGAAGAACACGCCGACCAGCCAGGCAACGATCAATACCGTCCAGAGCCAGAACCACACGATCCCCCAGCCTATCGAAGCGGGCGCTCGACCGCTGCCCTCGCCGCTTCGGCGATCCGCTCGCGGACCGCCTCCGGCCCCAGCACTTCGATGGCGCCGCCACCGCCCAGAGCCATGGCCGTTATCCATTCCGGGTTCACCACACCCAGCCTGACCTGCAACGATCCCCCGTCCAGAGCCACCGGAGGCGCGAGCGTCTCCAGCTCCTCCGCCCGCCAGCGTTCGGCTGGCGCGAACACCGCGTCCACCACCAATTCGGCGCGATCTGACCAGCCCGTGCGTCGTGGCCGGTAGGGATGGGACTCGGCCTTCGCCCTCGCCACGGTCGGGGCGACCACCCGGTCCAGCCGGAAATGGCGCTCCGCCTCCGCGCCCAAGTCCCAAGCCGCCGCCAGCCAGTGGTCGCCCGCCGAGAAGACCTCCAGCGGGTCCACCCGCCGATGGCTCTGGCCGCCCGCCTGGTTCACATAGTCGAAGGTCAACCGTCTGCCCTGGGCTATGGCGCGCCGAACGGTCTGCAGCACCGGCCCGGTCTGGGGCAGTTTGAAGTCCAGCACGTTGGCCGGTCCCAGCGCCCCCTCGAGTTTCATCCTGGCCGATGCCGCCGCCGAGGCCTCCGCCAGACCCGCGGCTTCCTCCAGGGAACGCAGGGCGGCTATCAGAGCGATGGCTTCGGTCGGCGCCAATCGGATCGGACGGTCCAGCCCTTGGGAGTCCATCAGCGCGACCTCCGACTCGTCCCCCGAGCCATCGCCCGACTCGCCTCCGGACCAGGAGAAGTCGAGCAGGTCGCCGCCGGCGCGGCTGCGGCCCACGTCGGTCCATAACAGGTATAGGTCGCGGCGGGCCTCCGCCGGGCTGACGCCGAACTTGGCCGCCAACTCGGTCAATGGGACGGAGCCTCGGTCGCGCAGATACGACACCATCGAGACCAGCCTGGCGGCCCTGGCCGGCGCCGCCTCTTTGGGCTGGCGTCGCGGCGGTTTGGGCGGTCGGCGGTACGGCTCCGGCGCTCTGGCCGGTCCCTCGTGGGCGGCCAGCGCCGCGCGCCACCGGCCCTCGACTCGTTCGCGCAGCGACTCCGGTGCGATCACCTCGATGGCAGCGCCCCAGGCGGCCAGGTTGAACGGGTCGGCAGCGGGAACCCGCCAGCAGGCCGCCTGGCCATCCGGCCCGCTGAGCAGCTGGCTATCCGGTCCCCTGATCGGCTGCCCCCCTGCTTCACTGGCAAGCTCGTCGCCTGATCCGTCGAGCGCCCCGCCGTCCAGCCTGCTGCCTGCCCCGCCGTCTCGCCCGCCAGTAGGTTCGCCGTCCGGTCCGCTGACCGGCTTGGCGCCCTGGAGCTCGAGGACACGGGCGGCGGCCCGGTCGGCCCTGACCACGGCCGGACCCGGCGCATTGCGGTCGAGCGCGGCTTGGAACAAGGCAGCGGACTGGGCCGGGTCGGGCGGCTCGAACGCCCCAGCTTGGCCCTGGGGCTTGACATGCCCCAGGATCCGGCCGAGCTTGTACACCCGCTCCGCCCGGCGGTCCAGGTCGAATCCGAGCAGGTACCAGGCGCCCCCGCGTTTGGCCAGACGCCAGGGCTCGACGTGACGAGTGGCTAAGCGACCGGTCGCGCCAGTCACGTAGTCGAACGCGACCAGGCGGCGCTCGGCGATGGCCGCGATCAGTTCGCTGGCCCCCTCGGCGGGCGCGTACAGGGCCGTGTCCAGGCCGTCGGTGGGGTCGGGAACCGGGCCGGCATCGGGAACCCGGCCCTGAGCCGGAACCGCGTCACGGGCCGGAACCCCGCCCCGAGGCGAGGCTGGGGCGTCGCGGGCGACCTGGCCGGACGGCATCGTGCGCGGAAGTGGCGAATCGGAGGAGTCCAGCGGCGCCAACTTGGTCAGCGCCGAGCGGGCGGCCCATTCGACCTCGCTGCCCCGCCAAGCCCCCAGGGCCAAGGCGATGGCGGCGTGCTCGGGCGGTGTGAACTGCAGCGGCGGCATCGCGTAACCCTCGGCGCCGAGCCGGTAATGCCCCTGCTCGCTCTCCTCCAAGGCGACCCCGAGGGACGAGCGCAGGGCGTCCTTGATGCGCTCGAAGGTGCGTTCCTCGGTTATCTCCAGCAGGTCCATCAACTCCGCGCGGTCGAGCCCGCGAGGATGCACCATCAAAGCGATAATCAGGTTCAACAGCCGGGCGGCCGTTTGATCGATGGCGCTCACCGTTCCAACGTATAACGTTATGGCGTGGTTCAGTCGATCGAATGGGCGCGCGCCGTGGTTGCGCGAGTGGTGTCGGCCCGTCCCGGCCTCCAGGAATTGACTTGCCGCCTCGACGGCACACCGCAGGAGGTCCCCGCCGTCGCCTACACCGATCTGTGCGGCGAACTCGCCCCCGGCGCGGCCGTCTGGTTGAACCTCCGGGCTCTCACCCTGGGGCTCGGCACCGGCGGCGTGGCCTTCGTGGTGGCACCCGCCGACCCCCCTGGCGCGCGCCCGCAGGTCGACGGAATTGGGGACCGACCTGGGTTCGGCCGGGCCACCACTCCCCCCGGAACCGGAGATGGGGACAGTCCCCAACTATGGTTCGGCGATCAGCCGTCCCGCGGGGCCGACTCCGGCTACCTGGTCAAAGCCCGCTACACGCCCCTGCAAGTCGTCACTCGCGGTGTTGATTCGCCCGATTCCCCGCACCACGACACGCTCCAGAACGCCGAGTCCCTCGAGGGCATGCCAGTGGTCGTGGCGGACCTCCACTCGTCGCTGCCCGCGATCTGCGCCGCGATCTTGCACGATGCCGCTTCGGCCGGCCGCGAGCCACGCCTGGTCTACGTCATGACGGATGGCGCCGCCCTGCCGCTCGCCTTCTCCCGCACGGTCGCGCGCCTGACCGGGTCGGGAGTCATCAGCGCTACCATCACCGCTGGCCAGGCCTTCGGCGGCGACTTCGAGGCGGTCTCGGTCCAGTCCGCCCTGCTGGCGGCGCGGCACGTCGCTGACGCGGACATCGCCATCTGCGTCCAGGGCCCCGGCAACCTGGGCTCGGACACCCCCTGGGGTTTTTCGGGGGTCGCGGTGGGCGATGCCGTCAACGCTGTCGCCACGCTCGGCGGCCGCCCGGTCGGTTGTCTCCGCGTCTCCGGAGCCGATCCGCGAGCCCGCCATCGGGGACTGTCCCATCACTCCTTGACCGCCTACGGCCAGGTGGCGCTGGCCTCCGCCGATTTGGCCGTGCCCATCCTCGACGGCGCGCTCGCCGACCTGGGGCGCGACGTCGAGGCGGCGGCCGAGCCTCTGGCCGCGCGCCATCGCCTGCACCATGTGCCCCTGGACGGCCTGATGGGCGCCCTCGAAGCCACCCCAGGCCTCAGCACCATGGGGCGCGGCCTGGCCGACGACCCGGCCGCCTTCCTCGCCGCTGCGGCGGCCGGCCGCCTGGCCCTCCAACTGGCGAACGATCCCTGACCGCCCGCTCCAGCGTGTCGCCACTCAGCAGTCTTGGGGACTGTCCCCATTTCAACTGAGAACCGTTCTCAGCAGTCTTGGGGACTGTCCCCGTTTCATCTGAGAACGGTTCTCAGCAGCATGGCGCGCCGCCTGGCCGACGGGCTCACGCCCCGATGGTGAGCTCCTTGACCTCGTCGTATTGCTGGCGCACCACCGGCGCCGGCTTGCCCTCGACCACTTGCGTGCCCTCGCGCGGCCAGAGCGGCAATTCCCCGGTCGCGACCCAGGCGGCCTGACGGGCCGCGCCATCCGCCACGTACTCCCCTGGCGGCGGCACAATCACCGGCTTGCCGAAGACCGTCGGCGCGATCTGGCGCACGGCCTCGGAGTTGGCCCCGCCGCCGATCAAGAACAGACGGCTGACCTCGAGCCCCTGGCGTTCGATCGCGCCCAGGCCGTCGGCCAACAGGGCCAGCACGCCCTCGACGGCGGCGCGCGCGGCGCATGCGGGCGTCGAGTTGCTGAGACGCCAGCCGTGCCAGGCCCCGGTCGCATGGGGTTTGTTCGGCGTCCGCTCGCCCTCCAGGTACGGCACCATCACCAGCCCTCCCGCTCCGGGCGGGGCGGACAAGGCCAGGCGGTCGAACTCCTGGTAGGAGACTCCCAGGAAAGCAGCGACCGCATCGAAGACGCGAGCCCCGTTGAGCGTGCAGGCCAGCGGCAGGTATCGCCCCGTCGCGTCGGCGAAGCCGGTCACCAGCCCGGATTCGTCGGCGATCGGCGACGGCGAGATCGCGCTGACCACGCCCGAGGTGCCGATCGAGATCGCCACATCGCCCTTCTGCAAACCGAGCCCCAGCGCGGCCGCCGCGTTGTCGCCGGCGCCCGGCCCCAGCCGAGCCTTCCCCGAACCGACAGCCGCGGCCTGGCCGGCCACCTCGTCGGGGCCGAGCACTCGCGGCAGCCGGGGCAGCTCCCCGACCGGCCGGCCCAGCGCCAAGCCCAGCAGGTCGGGCCGGTA
>JAISCU010000199.1 GCA_031265345.1 Bifidobacteriaceae bacterium | reverse complement strand
GCCCGGCGCGCGGTCACGGTCATACCGGCGTTGGTTGTGCTCGCCGCAGCTCCATCGCCCAGTTGGGCATTGGTGATCTCCCAGGTAGTCCTGTCCTTCGGAATCCCGTTCGCGCTGGTGCCGTTGGTGGTGTTGACAGGGCGGCGCTCGGTCATGGGCGCCGAGGTCAACCGCCCGGCCACTCAGGTGCTGGCCTGGGCGGTGACCGCGGCGACGATCTCCCTCAACGTCGCGCTGGTGTGGCTGACAATGGCTGCCTAGTCCGCAGGATTCGACCGATAGGAACCGAAAAATCCGACTGATAGGGCGAGCGTCGACAACGCAGATCTGCGCCAACTCAAATGGTTCGCCGCCCACAGTCCCGCGCCGTCACCTGCGCTAGCGGTCATAACCACGGGGGACCGCGCCTACACTCGCCGCGACGGCATCCACGTCATCCCCGCGGCCCTCCTAGGCCCGTAACCGCCCGCTGCCGGACGCCCGGGCTCGCCCGCTGGTTTCAGCCAGCTCAGTCGAGGGCGAAGGTTACGTCTTGGCTCTCGACTCCGGCCACCGCGAAGACCGCATGGTATGTGCCAGCACCAGGGGTGGTAAGCAGATGCGGCTCGCATTCAGGGGCGGATCGCTCGCGGTTCCAGGACACCGAAACCGATTCGGTGGCACCCGGCTCCAGTAGGACAAGCTCATTGCCCACCGCAGGCGGCAGCGCCGCCGGATCGGACGTGTCTGGCGTCTCGGCCGCCGAGGATTCATCCGGACCGGGAGCGGCGTCCAGTTCAGCAAGAAGCTCCTCATCGGAAAGAGTCTCGCCGCTGACCGGCTCCTCGGGCTCCTCAAGGTCATCGGCACCCGGATCAGCCACGGCATCGCAGTTGTCATCGGAGTCGAAGATCCGGTCCGATCCTGAGGTCACGTGGATGTGGACCGCCGCCGGGTCGATCACGCATTTGATGGACCCCTTGTTGCGCACGGCGACGGTGACCGTGGGCTTCGCGGGATCGGTAAAGGAGGAATCGGTCGCTTCTGCCTCGACATCGATGTCCGTCCCGGTGCAATCGGGCACGGTGTCGGCCGGCGCCTCCTCGGAAAGGGACGGTACGGGGCTGAGCGAAGGGGGAGCCGCCTTCTTGTCATCGTCGCCACCGCCGCCTGCCGCGGCCTTGACGATCATGACGAACACCACGATGAGGACGATGGCGGCACCCACCACCACAGCGCGACGCCGCCAATAGACGGCGGGCGGCTCCGGCCCCACAGGATGCAGGAGGGTACTCACGAAGATCAGGGTATGGGGCTGCCCGAAACGTCAGGCCAAGGCGCGCCGGGCGCGCCGCCAATCGGGAACGGACTGGCGCCTCCGCCAAGAGCCACCAATGACGCGGGCTGCGGGCAGGACCAGCCCATTCGCCTATAGGGAAGAGTGCCGCCAACCCTGCGTCTGCGAATTCACGAGGCCAGCCAGTGCCTCGATCCACGCGGGATGTTCGTTGAGGCAGGGGATGCGCCTGAACCAGTCCCCACCGGCCGCCAAGAACGCCTCGCGGTTGAGGATGTCGATCTCTTCCAACGTCTCCAGGCAATCGGCCACGAATCCGGGACAAAACACGTCCACCCGGTCCGTGCCCTCGTGTCCCAGGCGCCGGATAGTGTCGATGGTCGCCGGTGTCAACCACTCGCCCGGACCGAACCTCGACTGGAATGTGACTTGGCATTCCTCCCCGGTCAGCCCGAGCCGCGCGCGCAGCGCGGCGGCGGTGGCGGCACCTTCAGCAGGGTACGGGTCGCCATCGTCGGTCATCGCTTTCGGGGTGCCGGGACACGACAGCAACAAGCGGTCGCCGGCCGCGAAATCCGGCTTGCCGGCCGTCTGCCAGTCTTCTTCCACCCGTCTCGCCAATGCCTCGATGTAGAGCGGCGCGGTGGGGAACGATCGCACCCACCGCAACTCGGGTTGGTCGCGGTGGGCGGCAAAATACCTGGCCACCGAGTCGAAGATGGTAGCTACGGTGGTCCCGGAATACTGCGGGTACATCGGCAGCACCAAGACCCGGTTCGCGCCGGCGGCCTCGAATTCGCTCAACGCGTCCGCTACTGGCGGGGAACCGTAACGCATGGCGTGGCGGACCATGTACGCATCCGGCGGATCCAAGGCGGCAGCTAGAGCAGCGGCCTGGGCGCGCGAATGCACCATGATCGGCGAACCCCCCGGGTACCAAACGCTGGCGTACTTGGCTGCCGAACGCCGGGCCCGGACTGGCAAGATGCAAACCTCCAGGCAGAGGCGCCACAGTGGGGCGGGAAGCTCGATGATGCGCCGGTCGGTCAGGAACTCACGCAAGAAGCGGCGGACCGCGCGCGGCGTGGGTTCCTTAGGCGTCCCCAGGTTCACCAAGAGGACGCCAATGGGCGCGCCGTCGGCGTCGGCGCTGGCGGGCGGCGGGTTCGGGACCAAGAAGCGGCGAACCTCCATGGATCGGCGGAACACTCCTGGGGTGGGTTGGACCACGTTAGTTTGCCCTAACTCTCGGCCACCAGCAATCTGAGCTGCACGGAAGGTGGACTGGCCGTCCGGAACGGCATTCCGAAGCGGAATCGGCCAGCTCAAGTTCCGGAGATGGCGCTGGTGGCGGCGCGCTCGGCCGCCTCGACCACATTCGTCAACAGCATCGCCCGGGTCA
>JAISCU010000172.1 GCA_031265345.1 Bifidobacteriaceae bacterium | reverse complement strand
CCGTTGACGAACTGGCGGAGCTCATTGGCGATGACAGAGGACAACGAGACGCCGAGGTCCTCGGCGCGGCGCTTGGCGGCCGATTTGACTGCGGGGTCGATCCGGATCGTGAGTGTCGTCCGCTGTTCCGTCGGGCCGCCACGCTGGCGGACAGGTGCCGGTCGTCCCGCCCGGATCGGACAAGTTCGTGCCGTGCCTGCTCCCAGGCTTTTCGGCGTTCGGACGGCGTTGGCGGGGGGATGGGTTCGAGCCGTTGCCAAGTCAGAATGGTGTTCCGGTTCCTGGCCGCGATGACCGCGGCGCGATAGCAGCTCGTTGAGGACCGGCGCCGTTGCCGTGAGTGTGCGGTTGCCGGGCGCGGGCTGGTCGGGCAAGCCGTCCGTGGTCCAGATGGGCCAGGACCTGGCGCCCGCCGAGCGCCGGTTACCGTGCCTCGAGCGCCGACCGGCCGGCGCCCAGCTCGCGGGCAGCAGTGTGAAGCATTCCTCGCACGATGCCGCCCGGCCGGGTCTGCCGTCTGTCGCGGGGGTCTGTTCGGTCGGGGCGGGCCTGGACCATCAGCCCGACCATCGTCGCGGAATTGACGGTTGGCGCCGGGCTCGCCCAGTAGCAGGCCCGAACGTCCGAGGTGCCGCAGACCGTGCTAATGCATCCCGGCAGGCGCGACACTGCTTCTTGGTATTCAAGGTGTAGCGTCCATGACCTCAGCGACCTTCTGGCGGTGTGCCTCCCTTGGACGCTCCGTCGGTTCCCCGTTGTTTGCGCTTGCGTCTCCGCGTGAACGGGAGGCGCTTTACAGCGGCGGCCCACGCACGGCTTTCTGGCCAGGCCAGAAGTCCGCCCACCAGGAGAAGGGCAACCATGACAGCAGCGCAGATAAACAGCGCAACTCCGCCTTTCAATAAACCCGCCAGCAGGACGGCTAGCCCGGAGATGAAGAACACTGCCGCGAATTTCCGGCTCAACGTCGCGCTGGCCTGTCGATCCTTCCCGGCAGCGTGGGACGCTCCAGCGTCTATCACATCGCGCAGGTCCTTCGGCGTGTTCAACGGCAAGCGTCCGTGGAAGCCGTCACCGAACTCCTCCTCCAAGTCCACGTAGGTCTGGAGTCCGTCCGCGTCATAGTCGTCGCCCGAACGGTCCGCGTCTATGGCGTTCGGGTCGGCCTCAGCTGCGCTGAACTCGCGGTCGGCGTCGGCTCCCCGGAAAGCGGCATCGTGAGCTGCGTGGCTCTCGTTGTGGGCGCCGTTCGGCTCATGGTCGTGAGGGATTCTCGGCATCTGGGGCTTTCGGGGTCTGTGGTTTCAGGCGTGCATCGCGCGGGTTGGCGGCCCGGCGAAGCCGGACGGCACATCCCCTCGTCAGGTGACGCCCAGTGCCTCAGCCTCAAGTTCCAGGTACAGCAAGCGACGCTCCATGGTGGTGAGCGTGACCTTCAGCTTGGTGGCCATCTCATCCACGGTCAGGCCCGCGCGTCGCATCCCACGAATCACCACCGACGGCATCAAGAACATGTGGCTGAACATGTCCGCGAAATACTCGTCCGGTTTCTCGCGGCAGTACACCGCGTCGTCTGGATCCCGGTCGTTCGGGCGCCGCACCTCGGCGAGCGTTGCCTCCGGCGCCGTGCCGTGCCGCTGGCGGTACAGGCAGATGTGGGCATATTCGTGTCCCAGGCTGAACCTTCTGCGGCCAAGGGTGTCCTTCGACTCCAGCACTATCTGCGTCACCGTATCGGTTGGGCGGCGCCGCAACGCGCCGGACACCCAACCCCTGTCGGTGGGGCTCATGTCTTCAGAATTGATTCTGGCGACTCTCACTTTGCAGTCGTCGGCCTCCACTAGGGTTAGGGGATCGACTCTGCCGTCGGACTTCTGGCCGGACCGTTCCCAGGCCTGGTCCGCGAGCGTCATCGCCCGCCGGATCGTGTCAAGGACTCCCTGGCGGTCCTCGGCTGTCCACTGCGGGACGGCGCCGAGCGACACCTGGGGATGACGCGCCATGTCTTGGGTCTCCTTCCGTCGTCGGAGCTTTGACTCCCGGCTCCGTTCGGGTGCATGTGCAGTTCGGGATGGTCGACCGGGTTCATCCCATCCGCCATTATCATGCCCTTGGCCTGTTCCACGCCTCGAGATGACGTGGACAATGCGGCAAGAATAGGGGACGGACGGTCCTTCTCCGGATTCTCAACACCTTCGAGTGTAGCTTGTCGCGACAGGAGGGCAGCGAGCCGCCAGGCCGGGTCCGTGTATGGGAGACCAGCGGGGACCATGGCACATCACCGGTCGTGCTCTGCTCGTCGCCGACGGTGTCTTGGATTCCCCGCTCGAGTTCGGCCACCAGCTCTTGATCGGCAGGCAGGCCGCCCGCAGCAGCCGGCTGACGGCTTCAGGCCCAAGAACTCCAACACCATCGGGTCCTGTGACGATCTCGCCGGGTGGACGAGCAGCCGGGCTTGGGCTACAAGGGCACCAGGTAGACGCTGCGCCTCCTGAAGGCGCACTCGCTCCCGAGCCCTGGATGTGGCCGAAGAACATGAAGGGCCGTCGTTCCGCCGAAGAATCCGGGCGGTGCCATCTACTGGTTCCGGCACCGGCGGCCGTTCCCCGAGAAGGTCGCGGCGGCGGCGCCCAGTTCGCGGGCAGCGGCGTGAAGCACTCCGCGCACGATGCCGCCGGGCCGGCTCTCCGCCTTCCGCGGGCAAGCCGGCCGTCGACTGGCCGTACAGGACGCGCCCCGCGGGGTCGGTCACGCCCGGTCCAAGGGACACGCGGCGGTCCAGGTGCCGCGGCACCGGCCGTCGCGGATTCGGTCGATGCCGTCTGCCCGCTCTATCCTCGACCCGAGTCGGTGTCCCGCGTGGCTCATGGGAGCCGTTGGTGGTTCGCTCGACACTCGGCGCAAACGCCCAGAGTCAGGGACTGGTCCGCCTTGAGGCAGCGGAGGCAGCGGCAGCCTCGGTACGTCTGAGCTGGCGGGTTGTCGGTAGCGGGTAGCGGTTCGGCATCGAAAGACAGGCGGTGGGCGGCCACGGTCAGGGGATGGGACTTGCCGAGCGCCACGTGGAGTTGCTCTGGGGTTCGGGGAGGATTGGTCATGCGCTCGGATAGGAGCCTGAGCGCTCGTGCGTAGCCCAGGCGAGTCGTCCGCTCCGAGAGGAACAGGTCGTGATTGACGGCCGTGATTCCGGATGCGGTCAGATCGGCCGAGCCGAAGTCGTCCACGTCTTCTGTGACGAGAAAGTGCGCATGGGCGGCCATCGCGTCGGCAAGGATCTGGCGGTCTTTGAGGCTGGTGCCCTGGAAGCGGTTCGGTTCCCTCCCGGCAGCGGAGAGCGACATCTCGGCCATCGCTCGGACGCGGCCGAGCGACTCCGCCGATCCGCGAAGGTGGCTGTCGCCTTCACGCTCCGCATAGGCGCTCCAGGTGACCGAGTAGCCGCTCGCGTCTGCGGCGAACATGAGCAGCGAACGGGTGACCGGCTTCGCCAAGATGTTGCTGTCGAGGAAGACGCGGGCCTTGTCGTCAGCCATCGCCGAAGAGCTCAGCCTCGGCGTCCGCCGCCCACGCGTCGGCGAGGACGCCCATCGTCTGCTCCCAGACCCGGCGGTACTCCTGGTAGGGGATGCGGTGCCGGTTGCCGACCTTGACGGAGTGGATGTCCCCGGCGGCGATCTTCCTGGAGACCGTGGATCGGGACATCATCAGCCCGCGGGCCACTTGGGAGGGCGTCATCATCTTCGGCTTGCTCGTCACCGTGACGGTCTCTCCGGCCTCGCCGGCCCGGCGAACGTAGTCGAGCAGGCTGGTCGCCCAAGGCGGGTCGGCGTTCCCGGCGGACACCAATTCAGGCTCCAGCGTCATCGCTTCGATCATGCCCCAATCATACACGGCAGTGCACAGATAACGCAGTCTCATCTGTGCGGCTTCCAGTTGCATCTGGGGATCTCGCGCAGCGAAAGACCGCGGTGTCCGACGGTCAAAGCCACAGGCGGGTGGGGTCTAGTTAGCTTTGGGAGGCTGAGGCGTAGGAACCGAAGCACACCCCTTACGTGCAACACGTTAGACCAGGCCGGGAACTCCAATCCGGACTTCGGTCGGTGCGCCGCGGAGGCATCTCCCAGGTTCATGACCGCATGCGGTGCGACCGAGTGGCGGCCGGCCAGCTCGCGACAAGCCTCTCGGCCGCGCGCCGCGCCATCGGACCGTCCGGCGGGCGCTTGGCCGCACGACGCTAGGCAGATCGAGCGGCAGCCCGCCGGACCACGTCTTCCAGGATGAAACGGTGCCTGGGCAGCAGCCTGGCGGCAGGGTAGAACCGCGTCAACAAGCCGACGCCTTCTTCGACGCTGGCGTATCCGAGCCGGGCGAACAGCAAGCCGGCGTCGTCAAGGTCTCGTTCCCCGCGCGAAGCGAACAGCTTCATCGCCAACAAGTACTCCGCGGACGGCGCCTGGACCAGCAGCGACTCGGACTCGAACACCGTCGTCGGCGCATCGTCCGGGCCGGGCATGAACCCCTTCGCGGCGTCGTTCAGCCAGTCCGGCTCCAAGGCGAGGTCCGAGCCCATCGCCTCCGCTATCCGGCGGATCTCGGGCGCGGGCGCGAACACGGCGTCCACGTCGCGGGTGAGGCGGCCCTGGTCGTAGGGGGCGCCATAGCGGCGCCGCCGACCACGAACAGCTGGGCGCGCAGCCCCTCCGCTTAGAGCCTGTCGGACAGTTCCGCGAACAGGCTGAGCACCGCCCGCCCGTCCAATACGCGACCGCCGGGAGTGCTCATGCCCGCTCCAGTGAGCGGGCGGTGATCCAGATGCCGCGACGCCGGAACGCTGGCGGGCTGTCGCGTTCCGCCTCCGCCCGGAAGATCGCGGGGACGTCCGGACACCAGGCGTCCGCCCGGCGCTCGGGATCCGCGGCCCACGCCGGGGCCGGCCAGCCGTCCCTCCCCGCGAGGTGCTCCGCGAGGGCCGCGAACGCCGCGTCAAGCGCGGGGCAGCCGGTCGGCGCCGGCTCGTCGGCGAACACCTGGGCTGCCAACGACGGTCCGCCCCGGCACAGAGTGGAGGCGTAGTCGTCCAGCGTTTGCAGCACGCCGAACCGCCAGCCCTGATCCGGCGGCTCCCCCGCGGCGACCAAAGCGGCGCACAGGGCAGCGTTGCCCGCGGCGGTGTGGCGCACCCCCACCGCCGCGGCTGGCCGCGCGGCCGGGGCGGACAGCGCGTGCTCCAGCAGCGCGCCGACCGGCAGCACATCGCCTCGGTAGACCATCACAGCACTCCTTCCCTAGGCTCCCATTCTCGCAGAACCACACCCGCGAGGTCCGGCCGAGGACCCGTCCCGGCGGGTCCTCGCATTTGGGGGGCGTCAAGCCTCCCGATGGCGCCTGCGACACGACCGTCACCGAGGCGCAGGTGGTGAGCAACCGCCAAGGGCGCGGTTCATGGCTGGGAGTCCGTCGGACCAGACGTCGGTCGAGGCGGACGCGACGCCGGGTGGGTCTAGTTAGCTTTGGGGGCTGAGGCGTGGGCTTTCACGCCGCGTACGTCATCAAAGCCTCGCGCAGCACGTCGGAGCGGCTCTTGCCCTCGTGGCCCGCGAGCGAGTCGACCAATCCCAGTTCTTCTAGCGTCAATCGCACTGGCACCACCTGCGTCGGGCCAGCGCCCCGTCCGGGCCGACCGCGCCCACGTCCTGCCGAGTCTGCGCGGCCCGCTCGGGAGTCGGGGCTCGCGTCCCATGGAGCGCTCCCAATCCACGCCGCGAGCGAACTCGAATAGCGACGCCGGTGGCCGCGACGCGTAGTTGCCTATGGTCAGTCCTCCTTCGGGTGGTCCAGGTTGCGGGCAAGTGGCGGCCACCCCGCCCGCACCGGACAGGTTCGAGCCGTTGCCGGGAGCGCGCGGTCGCCAGGCGTCGGTTCCCCAGCCCCGAGCGCCGACTGCTCGGCGCCCAGCTCGCGGGCAACAGTGTCAAGCATCCCTCGCACGATGCCGCCGGGCCGGCTCTCCGCCTCTGGCGGGCAGGCCGCTCGCGTGGGCCGCGGAGCCTCGCCCATGACGGCAGTGGTCCTTGGCGGGCGTTGTTAGAACCCACGCCCGCAATGGCCAGCCTTCGCTTCACGGTGTCAGACCTTCAATGCATGATGGTCGTTGTGATGATGCGGCGCGCGAGTCGGGTACACGGCACATCGCCTCCTTGGTGGAAGAGTGGTCGTGGCGGAACTGGAAGCGAGGACTTGCGAGTGAAGAAGACAAGTATCGAGTGGACTGACTTCACTTGGAACCCTGTGACTGGTTGCGACCGGATCTCACCCGGTTGCGATCACTGTTATGCGCTGACGATGGCCAGGCGCCTCAAGGCGATGGGGACTCCCCAGTACCAGACCGATGGCGACCCGCGCACTTCCGGGCCTGGCTTCGGGTTGGCGATGCACCCGGAAGTCCTCGACGCGCCGTACTCCTGGACGGGGCACCGGATGGTGTTCGTCAACTCCATGTCGGACCTGTTTCACGCCAAAGTCACTTTGAGCTTCATCAGCGAGATCATGGCGGTGATCCGGGACACACCGCAGCACACCTACCAGGTACTGACGAAACGGGCCGTCAGGGCACGCAAGCTCGCCGCCAGCATCGACTGGCCGGCAAACCTTTGGCTGGGCGTGTCGGTGGAGACCATGGACGTTGCCCACCGCGTCGACCAACTACGTCAGATCCCTTCGGCGGTCCGGTTCTTGTCCTGCGAGCCGCTGCTCGGTGACCTCACTGAGCTCAATCTTGACGGCATCGATTGGGTGATCGCTGGAGGCGAGTCGGGGCCTGGCGCCCGCCCGATGGACGTGTCGTGGGCGCGCGGAATCCGCGACAACTGCCTGGCGCACGGCGTGCCGTTCTTCTTCAAACAATGGGGCGGCAGGTCGCCCAAAGTGGAAGGCCGTGAATTGGACGGCAGAACTTGGGACGGCTACCCGAAGGTGGCGGCCAACGGTGGCTAAGGACCAAGCAGGATTCTGGGAAGAGAAGAAACCCTGGTCAAGGGTCAAAGACGACCTTCTTGGACACTACCTGCGGGCGTACTTTCAGAAGATTCTCACGACCCGCCGGCCAACCCTGTACGTCGACGGCTTCGCGGGGCGGGGCGAGTTCGAGGACGGCGAGCCGGGCTCGCCCTTGATCGCGTTGGCGGCGGCTCACAGCAGCATTCGCTGCACCAAGATTCAGAAGCATCGCGGCATCGAGATGGCGTTCGTCGAGGCAGCGTTCGGTGATGACTTGGCGTCCGTGCTGGAGGCGCGGGAGCGCGCATGGGCGCCCGGCGTGTCGTTCAGGGTCATCGAGGGCCGGTTCGAGCGCGAGGTTTCCGCGCTGGCAGCAAGGGCCCGCGGCGGGAACCTGTTCGTGTACATCGACCCTTTCGGGATCAAGAACCTCGAGCATGGTCTGATCACGCGTTTGAGGAACACGGGAACGGGTCCGAGAGGCGTCGAGCTGTTGATAAACCTCAACTCGTTCGGCTTCATCCGCGCGGCGTGTCGGGCCATGAAAGTCAAGTACGAGCATGACGGGGCGCTGGTGGAGGCCGACGACGAACTGATCGACCCCATGGAATCAAATGCAGGCGGCCCGGCGGTTGGCCTGCTCAACGAGGTCGCTGGCGGCGATTATTGGCAGACGATAATTGACGCGTACCGAAGCGGCGAGATCGATGGGAACGGGGCCGAGCGCCGTTTTGCAGAGGCGTACCGTCTCAAACTGTCCGAGGCGTATCGCTACGTCCTGTCGATGCCAATACGGCTCGGCCGCCGCCAGCCGCCGAAATACCGAATGGTTCATGCCACCAACCACCCCGACGGCTGCGTGCTCATGGCCGAGAACATGATGAAGCGGACGGACGACCTGTACATCTACCTGCCGGGCCACGCCCAGGCCAGCCTGTTCGATCAAGACGTCGAGGGCGCGATCGCCAACCCCGCAGAAGTCCAGAAACGCATCCGGCACGCAACCGCCGAGTTGCGCGAATTCACAGGTGCCAACGAGGCGATGGCCACCTTCTACGCGTCGAATGGCGTGATCTGCAAGCCAGACGTGGTCCGGGAGGAATGGAGAGAGATGGAACGGTCGGGGCGGATCGAAGTCAGGCGAGACCCGTCCGCAACCGAGACCGGCAAGCCGTCTTCGTTCCTCACCCCCGCGAAGGGAAAGACCGTTAGCATCCGCGCGAAGCAACCCTGAGCCTCACCGCGAGGGCCACTGGCATTGAAGCGCGCGGGCTCCGCGCCGGGGCAGGAACGGGGTCGGTCGATGCTGGACCGAGACTCAGGGCGTGACCTGCGGGCGGCGGCTCAACCCCAACGCAGGGTCGGTGGCCCATCCTCGGGCCGGACCCTTCCGTCGGGCTGGTCGGGGCGTCGTTCCGCTGAGGAGCCCGGGCGGTGCCATCCATTCGTCCCGGCACCGGCGGCCGGTTCCCGAGGAGGTCGCGGCGGCGGCGCCCGGTGAGACGGTGTGGGGCGTCGCCGGGCGGGTCGGGCAAGCTGTCCGTGGTCCAGATGGGCCAAGGCCCGACGCCCGCCGGGCGCCGGTT
>JAISCU010000162.1 GCA_031265345.1 Bifidobacteriaceae bacterium | reverse complement strand
CCGCCGTCCCTGCGGTCCCTCCGCGCGCTGCTGCTATGAGCTCGCCTGCGTCCCGCCGCTCGACCATCGAGGCTCCCGCGCCTCGGATGGCCGCCGCTCCTGGACATCCGGCTGCCGCGCCGGTCCGGACCGCCTCCCCGGCGCGGCCGTCGCCTGGTGCGACGCCCACGCCTCGGATGGCCGACGCTCCCGCGGCGACCGCCACGGTGGGGCCAGCCAGTGCGGTCTCTCCGGCACGGCCATCGTCCCTCACGGTGCCCGCGTCTAGGAGGACCGCAGCGCCAGGCCCGGCGGTCCGTCCAGCTCCAGCGCCCAGGCCATCCGTCGCCGCGGCCGGTCCCGCAAGCACGCCGTCCTCGCCGGATTCGGCCGCGGCCCGTCCCTTGTCCCAGGCCCCGGCGCCAGTCCCACCCGATGAATCGGTCAAACCCACTCGACCAGTGGATGGCTGGCCCGATGCGGATGTAAAGACGAATCGTCCGACTGCCAAGTCGCCAGTTTCGGCCAAGCCGACGCGGACGCCCGAATGGACCCAACTGCACACGGTCCGCAGAGCCGCAGCCGCAGCGCAGGGTGAGAGCGCGCCTTCGCTTGGTGCTCCAGCTGGTCCGCCAGCGACCCCGAGCGCTTCAGCTCCGAGCGATATCGGAGCACCGGACAACCCGGCGCCGAATCGTCCGGCGCAAGCTGATCGCGCCGCGCCGCGCCATGTGGCAGCGCGCCCGTCAGACGCGAGTTCTGGGCCTGCCAGGCCGACGAGCGAACGGCTGGACGGTGGGGCGAAAGACGGGGCGGCGGCATCGTCCACGGTGTCCGTTACCGCGCAAGACACGGCCCGAGCCGCGGCTGAAGCGCGACTCGAAGAATTGAAGCGCCGTATAGGGTGGACCGCGCCGCCCCGTTCGGGCGGCGGACGAGAGGAGTAAGGATGTCGCCGTTCCGGAACATGGGCGGACTGGACAATGAGAAACGCGCTATCGCCCTGGTCGATCTGCTGCGCGAGCACGACCTGACGGTGGCCACGGCCGAGTCGCTGACAGGCGGCTTGGTGAGCGCTGTGATCGTGGACGTGCCAGGGGCCTCGGACGTGCTGCGCGGCGCGGTGGTGGCTTACGCGAACGAGATCAAGCGTGACCTGCTGGGCGTGGACGCCGAACTGCTGGAGGAGCGCGGCGCGGTCAACGGCACCGCCGCGGCCGAGATGGCGATCGGGGTGCGCAACTTGATGGGCGCCGATGTCGGGATCGCCACGACCGGGGTGGCCGGGCCGGGACCGGCGGACGGCGTGCCCGCGGGGACCGCTTTCGTGTCCTGCTCGTGGGCCAAGGACGAGCCGGCGGTCAGAGCCTTGCGGTTGGACGGCGACCGTGCCCAAGTGCGCACGTTGGTGGTGACTCGCGCGCTCGAGCTCGCGGAAGCTACAATTCGGCAGACATCCGGGATTTGACCGGGAATATAGAATTAGCTACAAGCGTTTAGGCGGTTGATGAACAGCCAACACATGACACCGACCAGGCCCGCGAATCATGCGCCGGGTCTGAAGCGGTACCGTTTAATCCAGAATCACCTGCAATCGCCAGCACAGAAGGCCGAGAAGGGGGGTGCCAAGCCAATGGTCCTGTTGCGAAGTGAACTGGGCAGCGTCCTGCGTTCCAACCGCTTGCGACAGCGGCGGACATTGCGTGACGTGTCGGCAGCAGCGAAGGTCTCGCTCGGGTATCTGAGCGAAGTCGAACGGGGCCAGAAGGAAGCCAGCTCGGAACTCTTGGCGTCGATCTGCGAAGCTCTCGACCTGCCCTTGTGGGCAACCCTGCGCGAGGTCTCGGATCGGCTGGCGGCACACGAATCGACTTGGGTGCCGGACACGCCGGAGGCGCTGTTCGAGGACGAGTTGGCCTCGGTCGGCTGACGCCTCGAAGTACCCTGATCCGCTGGTCAGCGGGCTGGCTATAGCGGGTCCGAGTCTCTGAGCCCTTCTTGTGGGCACCGCCTTCGGGTGGTGCCCACAGTCGCTTAACCGCCCACCCCGGTGCCGCGCGGGTGACCAGGTTCCCGCGTGACCACCGCTGAGGCCTACCCCTCACTTGTCCTCGGCTTTCATGGCTGCCGCTTAATCGGGCTGGCAGGTGGGGCAGTAGAAGGCCGGCCGATCCAGTGGCGGCGAGCCGACCCGCATCACCCGGATCGGAGTGGAGCAGCGGCGGCAGGGCAGGTGCTCGCGTCCATGGACCTGGCTGGTCTGGCCGCGTCCGGTCAGCCCCGTGGCGGTTGGCGTGCGGGCCTCGACTGAACGCCACAACAGCCGCCTGGCCTGCTTCAACAGCCCCGGCACGTCCGGCACTGACGCCGCCGCCCGGTCCGGCCTGACCCGCCAGGCGAAGAGCGATTCGGCCATGTAGATGGTGCCGATCCCGGCCACCACGGTCTGGTCCAGCAAGGTGGCGCCGATCCCGCGTCGGCCCTGGGCCGCCACCGCCTCGGCGGCCTGGCCGGCGTCGAAGCCGTCCGCCATCACGTCCGGGCCCAGCCTTCCGGTGAGGCGCCCGAGGTCGCGGCTCCGCAACAGGTCGGCCATACCCAGCTTGTGTCCGATCACCACCCACGAACGATTGGCCAGGACCGCCCTCGCGGTCCACTGCCCGGCCCGCGAGCCGGTGCCCGGACGGCCGTCGACCGCCCGCTCGATCAGCCAGGCGCCGTCCATCCGCAGGTGGGACCGGAAGGTGAAGCCGGAATCGAGGCGCATCAGGACGTGCTTGCCGTAGGCCTCGACCGCCTCGACCGTTTGGCCTCTCAGATCGACCCCGCCCAAGGACGGCCAGCGGAACAGGCAATAGGTCACGGCCTGGCCCGCCAGGACCTGGTCCAGCCGGGCGGCCACGCGGCGCAGGATGTCGCCCTCGGGCATCAGCGCCGCCCCCGTTTGACCAGCCCGGAGGGTGTGACCGCGAATCCGGCCGCGACCAGCGCCCCAGCGGCGGGGGCGAGCCGGCCGTGAGCCGCCAGCGCGTCCTCGCCGTCCAGACGCGCGACTTTCAACGACCCGAGCCTGCCATCGGCGACCGCGTCCGCCAGCGCCTGGGCGGCTCGGTCCAACAACTCGGTGTCCGCGCTGAACGACAGCGCGGTGCGGCCGCCGCGTTCGAGGTAGAACGCCGCCCGCCCATCGACCAGCGCCACTATCGCTCCGCCAGTGCGCCCGGGCCGATGCGTGCCCGGATGCTCCGGCCAGGGCAGCGCGGCGCCGTAGGGGTTGGCCGGATCGGTCGCCGCGAGCACCAGCACCGCCGCCGAGTTAGCAGCCGCCCGCAGCTCGTCCGGCACCGGCGGCAGGGCGAATTGCGAGCCCCCCAGATGCTCGATGAAGTAGCCGCGCCGGATCGCGCCCGCGTCCTCCATGGCGCTGAGGATGGGGTACACCTGTGCGAAGGTGGTCTCCGAGGCCGCCGAGCCCCGGGTGACCACGCCGTACCGCTCCAGCAGCGCCAGCGCGGTCGCGGCCAGCCGCCGCTCGACCGGTTGTGCCTCCTGGTGCGCCGCGGGCGTCGGCGCCAGTCCCCAGCGCGCCGCCAGCCCAGGGTCGGACCGTCCCGCCAACCCGCCCCGTCGGTCTCCGGCCACCCCCAGGCCTCGGCTCCGGACCACGCCCACCCCCACGCGATGGACGATGCCGCTCGCCTGGCCCGCCGCGGCACCCCCAACCCCCGGCCCGGCAGACCCCACCCCCGCGGACCCCGCCCCAGCCGCTTCGACCCCGCTCCCCGCCACGCCGGGTCCGAGCCCGCTCGCCGGCGCCGCAGGCGCGGTCGCCCCGGCCCCGGTCGTCCGAGCCTCCGTCGTTCTGCTAGCGGCAAGCGGCAGCGAGGCTAGGGAGGGCATGGCCAGGCGTCCGCCCAAGGAACGCGCGCGGGGCGGTCGCCGCGACACCTTGTGGACCGTCTTGCCTCCTGACAAGAAGGATCGCAGCGGGCCGAAGGAGTCCGCCGTCACCCAGCCGCCCCAGACCAGTTCCCAGACCGCCGCGCGCAACTCCTCGGAATTGATCTCAAGGTCGAGGCGCTCCGCCAATTCGAAGGGCCAGAAGGCGCCGCCGCCTGACAGCAAGGCGAGTAAGGCGGAGGCGTGGGACCCTGGCACTGGTGGCACGGCATCGGCCAATTGCTTGTCCTCGGTGGCCAGCGCGAACAACCGGACTATCCCGTCCGCAGCGGCCGTCTTGCCCTGGCCGACCCAAGCGACCTCGCCAGCTGTGATCAACTCATCCAAAGCCCCGGGCGAATAATCGGCCACCCGGCTGGGCAGGACCAGCGACTCGACGGCCGAGGCCGGAAGCGCCGCCCCGGCCAGCGAACCGATAGCGCTGAGCACGCCATCGGCGCCGCGCAACCGGCCGATCTGCTGCCAGATGGGCGCGAACGCGCCGAGCGCATGGGCGGGCACGGGCTCGATCTGCTGACGCAGGGCGGCCAGCGAGCGTCGCCGCAACCGCGTGACTATGCCCGGGTCGCAGTAGTCGGGACCGCCCCGCCCACCGGCCTCGGCTGGTCGCAGGCGTCCGCGTGTGGCCAGGCCCTGGCGCACCAAGACCTCCAGCTCGCGCTCCGCGACGGCCACACCGAGCCCGAACTCGCCAGCCAGCCCGGATGCCTCGAAAGGCCCATGATGCCGGACATAACGCCTGACCAGGCCGCCCAGAGGGTCCTCGGTCGGGGCCAGTAGAGCCTCCGGCAGGCCCGGTGGCAGCGCCACTCCCAGGCCGTCCCTGAGCGCCGCCGCGTCCTCGGCCCAGGCCCATCGGCGCTGCCCGGCCAACCGGACCTCGATCACCCTCCGAGCGGTCACCAGGGCGTCCAGCCAGGAGCGCCACGGCCCCTCGGCGGACTGGTCCAGGCGTTCGGCGCCCAGCGGGCCCAACTCTCTGAGCATGTCCGCCAACTGTTCCGCGCTGGTGGCGCGACGTCCCGGCGTGGAGCGGGCCAACTCGGCATCGGTCGCCAGGACCACCGCTGGGTCCAGCAGGTCGGCCAGATCGGAGGCCGGTCCCGAGCCCAGCAACTCGGCCAACATGGCCGGATCGAGGCTGAGCGCGGCCGCCCGGCGTTCGGCCAGGGGCGCGTCGCCGTCGTAGAGGAACTGGGCGGTGTAGCCGAACGCGACGGCGCTGGCGAAGGGAGAAGCAGAGGGGGTCTGGACTTCTACCAGACGGACGCGGCGCTGCTCGATGCTCCGCATCAATTCCGTCAGGGCAGGCACGTCGAAGTCGTCTTGGAGCGTCTCGCGCACAGCTTCCATGACCACCGGGAAGTCGTTGAACTGCGAGGCGATCTGGAGCAGCTGCTGCGCGCGGTGGCGCTGCTGCCACAGTGGCTGTCGCTTGCCGGGCGCGCGGCGGGGCAGGACCAGGGCGCGGGCGGCGGCCTCGCGGAAGCGAGCGGCGAAATGGGCCGTGCCGACTATGGCCGCCGTCACGGCCGCAGCTACCTCGTCGGCCTCGATCAGGAGGTCGAGCGAGGCGTCCTCGGCCAGTTCCGGCAGACGCAGCATGATGCCGTCGTCGGAGGGCATGACCTGGGCGTCGAGTCCGTAACGATCACGCAGGCGGGCGCCCAGGACGGCCGCCCAGGGGCCGTTGACGCGGCCGCCCCAGATCGAGTGGACCATGACCCGGGTGTCGCCGAGCTCGTCGGGGAACCGTTCCACCACGATGGTCCTGTCATCCGGCAATTGGCCCGTGGCCTCGCGCTGGTCCGCCAGGTAGTCGATCAGGTTGCCAGCCGCCCAGTCGTCCAGACGGCCCTGTTCTACTAACTGGGCCGCGGCGGCATCGCGGGTCAGGGCGGCGGTCCGGCGGATGAACTCTCCGATGGCCGCGCCCAGTTCGGCCGGCCGGGCCGGGGAGTCGCCCTTCCAGAACGGCAGACGGCCCGGCATTCCCGGCGCCGGGGTCACGTAGACGGCGTTCGGGGTGATCTCCTGGATGCGCCAGGTCGAGGACCCGAGCATGAAGGTGTCGCCCACCCTCGACTCGTAGACCATCTCCTCGTCGAGGTCGCCGACGCGCTTGGAGCTCTTGGGATCGGCCCGCTCACCGGCCAGATAGACGCCGTAGACCCCGCGGTCCGGGATGGTGCCCCCGGACACGCGCACCAGGTAGGCCGCGCCTGGGCGCGGGGTCAATTCGCCGGTCGCGCGATCCCAGACGATGCGTGGCCTGAGCTCAGCGAAATCCGCCGAGGGGTAACGCCCAGAGAGCATGTCCAGCACCGCCTCGAGCGAACGTTCGCCGAGGTTCTCGAACGGCGCCGCCTGGCGGACCAACCGGCCGAGCTCCGGAACGGTCCAGGTGTCCATCGCGACCATCGCCACGATCTGCTGCGCCAGGACGTCGAGCGGGTTGGCCGGGATGTGGACCGACTCGATCTGGCCCGCCCGCATCCGCTCCGCCGTGACGGTCGCGGGCACCAGGTCGCCCCGGTAGACCGGATATACCAGGCCCTTGGACACGGCGCCGACCTGGTGCCCGGCGCGGCCGACCCGTTGCAGCCCGGCCGCCGCCGAAGGGGGCGATCCAACCTGGACCACCAGGTCGATGGCGCCCATGTCGATGCCCAGCTCCAGCGAGGACGTGGCGATCACCGCGGGCAGGCGCCCGGCCTTCAGTTGGTTCTCGATCTCGGTGCGGCGGTCGCGGCTCATCGAGCCGTGGTGGGCCATGGCGATCTGTTCCGCGACCACCGCGGCCGTGCCCGCCGCCCCGATGTTCTCGGCTGGTTGCGCGGCGCCGGGATCGGGATGGAGGCCGACGCGGCCTTGATACTCCTCGTTGACGCGGGCGGCGAGCCGTTCGGCGGCGCGCCGCGAATTGGTGAACACCAGGGTCGAATCATGCGCCAGGACATGGTCCACGATCGCTTGGTGGACGTGCGGCCAGATCGAGCCGCCCTGGATGGCCCCGGCCGCGTTGCCGGTCAGGTCGGCCTCGCGGCCTGCCGCGTTCCGGGTGATCAGGCCGTCGGATGGCCCAAATCCGGCATCGTAGGCCCTCGCGCCTCCCAGGTCGGTCAGGTCCTCCACCGGCAGTTTGACGGACACGTCGATCACTGTGGCCGATTCGGGCTGCACCACCTCC
>JAISCU010000131.1 GCA_031265345.1 Bifidobacteriaceae bacterium | reverse complement strand
CCCGGCCGCGACGACGGCTCCGGCCTCAGCCCGCTGGCGGCGCCACTCACCTTCAGCGTGTGACCCCCGCCGGCTGAAGCGCCGCGGGGGCCGGACGGCCGCCGGCCGCCGCGGGGGCTCCGACATGGCCGGCGATGGCGTCGGCGCGGCGGGGTCGGGAACCGCTCCCTGCCAGGCGGCAACGGCGCGGGCATACGGATCAACTCTTCGGGCATCCGGTTTGACTCGTTTCCGGGGGATTCCGCTTCCATGTTCCCGGCTTGCCGGGCTTGATGGATCCGCGCGCCGCGCCGGACGCCTCTGGCGGCCCCGAGCCGCCTCGTCGGAGCTGGGCGCGCACCTGTCAGGTGTTCACCGGTTCCCGGAGGAGGGCCCAGTCGTGGTGTCGGATGCGGTTTGGCGCGGTCAGCGCGAGGCGAAGTTGCAGGCTTTGCATGAGCGCCTGTCGGCCGCTGTGGAGGGTTTGGTGACGGGCGGGGATTGGGTCCGGGCGGTGGAGTTCGCGGCCCGGTTCCGGTCCCGCAGTTTCGCCAACACGTTGCTGATTTGGGCGCAGCACGCGGAGAGGTTCGCGGCCGGGTCGGTGGGCGAGCCCCAGCCGTCGTATGTGGCGGGGTTCCGCCAGTGGGAGTCTTTGGGCCGGCAGGTGTCGAAGGGCCAGCGCGGGTTGGTCATCCAGGCGCCGGTGTTGAGACGCCTCGCGTCGGCCACGCCCGGCGACCCGGACTCGTGGCGCGTCCTCGGGTTCAAGGAGAAGCCGAAGCCAGGCGAGGCGGTCAAGTCGAGGATCGTGACCGTCAAACCGGCTTACGTGTGGGACGTGTGCCAGACCACCGGCGGCCCGGTTCCGGAACGGCCCGGACCCAAGCTCTTGGAGGGCCAGGCCCCGACCGGGCTGTGGGACGGGCTGGCCGGGTTGGTCGCCGCCGACGGGTTCGCCCTCCATCTGGTGCCCGACGCCCGCTCCATCGGCGGCGCGAACGGCGTCACGGACTATTCCGACAACACGGTCACTGTGCGCTCGGACCTGGACGACGCCGCTCAGGTCAAGACCCTGGCCCATGAGTTGGCTCACGTCCGCATGCACAACCCGGACGACCGCGGCATGTCCTGCCACCGGGGGGTCGGGGAGGTCGAGGCCGAGAGCGTGGCCATGATGGTGGCCGCCGCCCACGGCATGCCGACCGACTCCTACACGGTCCCGTACGTGTCCGCCTGGGCCGCCACCGTGAAAGGCAAAACGCCCGCCGAGGTGGTGCAGGCGACCGGGGAGCGGGTCCGCGCCACCGCCTCGGCGATCCTCGCCGCTTTGGACACCCGGCAAGTCGGCGGCGGCGACCCGCCCGGCCTGGACCGCGCCGCGCTGTCCGCCGGGAAGGAGGGGCCGCGGGAGGCCGCGGCGGCGCCCGCCGGCCGGGCTGGCGCCGGGCGTCCGGGGGTGGGGCTGTGAGGGTGGCGGACGCCGTCGGGGCGTTTCAGCGGGCGGCGGGCTGGCCGTTGCCGGTCGCGGCGAGCGTTCTGGCGGCCGCGGGGGTGCCGGTGTTCCCGTGCCTGCCGTTCGGGAAGCGGCCGCTGACCCGCCACGGGTTCTTGGACGCCTCCACCGACGCGGAACAGGTCAGGGCGTGGTGGCGGCGGTTCCCGGACGCGAACATCGGGGTGCCGACCGGCCCCGTGTCGGGTTTGGACGTGGTCGACGTGGACTCGCGCGGCGGGGCGACCGGCATGCCCGCTTTCCAGGCCGCCGCCCGGAAAGCGCGCGCCGGCCGGTGGGCCGCCAGGGTGGACACCCCGTCGGGCGGGACGCATTTCTATTACCCGGCCAACCCGGCCGCGCCCGCGTCGTCGTGGGCGTGCCCAAGCGCGCGGGTTGATTTCAGGGGCGCCGGCGGGTACGTGGTCGTCCCGCCATCCGTCGTGGCCGCAGGGGGCGGGCCGCGCCCGTACCGGCTGGCGGAGACGGCCTGCCACCCGCTGCCGGTCGACGCGGGTCGGCTGAGGCGCCTGCTCGACCCGGCCTGGGCGGAGGCGGCGCTCCGCGCCGGCGCCAACACCGCCCAGGGGGTCGCCGTGGACGCGGGCCGGCTGGCCGGCTGGGTGGCCGCCCGCCCCGAGGGCGCCCGAAACGCCGGGCTCTACTGGGCGGCCAAGAGAATGGCCGAGGCCGGCTGCGACCCGGCCGAGACCCTGTCCGCGCTGGGCCCGGCGGCGGCCCGCGCGGGCCTGGGCGACCGGGAGATCAACTCCGCCATCAGATCAGCCCACAGGCCGCCCCGACCCGGACCGCGGCCGGCGGCCGCGGCGCCCCTCGGCCCGGATGCGGCGCGGCGGTCCGGCCCCGGCGCGGCGGGCCGCCGGGCGGTGGGCCTGTGACCGGCGCGGACCGCCGGCCGGTGCCGCGATGGGTCGCGGGGACCGGGGTGGCGGGCACGGTGTTCATCGCCTGCGGCGCGTTCTGGCTCTCGTTCACCGCGCTGACCCGCCTCGCGGCCGCGTCCGGGATCGACCCCGGCCAGGCGTGGGCGTGGCCGCTCATAGTGGACGGGATCATCGTGGTCGCCACCGTCTCGGTGGTGGCGCTCGCCGGCCGGAAAGGCGTCTGGTACCCGTGGGCGCTGCTGGCCGGCGGCGCGGCGGTTTCGGTGGCGGCGAACGCGGTCCAGGCCGCCTTGTCGCCCGACGCGGCCATCCCGCGCCCGATGGCGGCCGCGGTCGCCGCCGTCCCGCCCGTGGTGCTCCTCGCCGCCACCCACCTGACCGTGGTCCTGACCAGACCCAGCCAGCCCGGCGCAGGGGCGCCCGCAGACGCGCCGCCGCAGACAGCGCCGACACCCGAGCCGGCCGAAGCGGCGGAGGCGCCTCTAGCGGCGCAGCCGCCCCGCCCGCCCGGAGGCTTGACCGGCGGGAGCGAGCCGCGGTCGTCGCTCCGCCGCGAGCGCGGCGCAAGCCCAGCCCACGCCTTCCCGCGACTCGCGGGCCCCCCAGGAGGCGCCCGCCGGGCAGACGGGACAGCCGTCCAAGACGAGCCGCCCGCCGGGTGGCCGCCCCGGCCGGGGCTGGTTCCCGCCCCCGCGGCCGGGGCCGGGCACGCCGCCCCGCGCGTTGACCGGCCGACCCCAGAGGCGGCCCTGGGGCCCGCCGAGGCCGGTCGCGTGCGGCCTGAGGCGGCGTCGCCGTTGTCGATCTACGCGCTCGCCGCGGAGGCACCTCCTGCCGCCGGTTCGGGCGGCCGTTTCGGGGGCGGTTCGCGCACCTGGCTGGTTGAGGAGGCCAGGCGGTTGCGGGCGGACGGGATGAGCTTCAGGGCGATAGGGAAAGCCTTGGGCAGGAACGGCACCACCATCGCCAGATGGCTCGAAGACGACCATGAGACCGGCCGACCAGGAGAAAACGATGCCGACTGACCCGAACACGCGCAACCTGCGGACGCAAGCCCGCGCCGCCCAGGCCAGGGCCGCAGAGCCGCCCGGAGGCGGGGAGGCGGCGGCGCTCGCCCGGCACGCCGACCCGTCCCTGGCCGCCGCCGGCAAGAAGACGGGCAGGCGTGCCGCGTCGAACAGCGCGGCGTCCGGGCGGGGAGGGTTCGAGTGGGTGCGGATCTTGGATGTGGCGACGGGGAAGGCGGCCGGGTTGGGCTCCAGGTTCGGGATCCGCCAGGAGTCCGCCGTCCGCCGGGTCCGGGCGGCCGTCAACCCGGTGTCCAGGCGCGGGGCGGCCCGGCGGTCCGCCGCCGCGGCGGTGTTGCCGCCGATGTCCGCGTTCGGCGCGGCGCCCCCTCCGGGCCGCGGGGGCCGGGGGCGGGCGGTGACGCGGTGAGCCGCCCCGAAGACCGGGCGGCCGCGGCCGGGCCCGATGGCGGCGGCTGGGGGAGGTTCGCGGATCCGGAGTGTCTGCGGCGGCTGCTGGTCCGGCTCGGCAGGGACGGGTGGGGGTCCGACCCGGAGGCGGAGGAGTTGATCCGGCACTGCATCGACCGGTTCGGGTCTTTGGCCCGCAAGCACGGCCTGGAGCCGGAGGACGCCGGCCCGGCGGCTTTCGAGGCGATGAGGAACCCGTCCGTCAGGTGGGCGCGGGATCCGTGGGCGGTGGTCGTCAAAGCGGTGGCCACGACGATGCGGGCCGCCCAGTTCGCGGACGAGGCGCTGTGCTCCGTGGAGACCGCCCGCCGGGGCGGGTTGTCGGGGCGCCGCGCGGAGAGGTTCTCCGAGCGGGAAGCGCCGGTGTGGGAGCGCCGCCCGGAACTCGCCCAGGAGTTCCGCTCCGACCTCGACGACGACGCCGGGGACGACGCCGCCCCGGTTTCGGTCCACGAGCAGGCCGCGAGGGTCGCGGTCTGGCTGCGTTCCCACGGCTGGCGGCTGGACACGGCGTGGACCGCGACAGAGGTCGTGATGCGCCGCCTGGCCGACGCGGGCAGCCGGGCCGCCGCGTACGAGCAGCTGCGGAAAGACCGGCATGCCCGCGCCGTGACGGACCTGCCGGCGAGGTCGTGGGCGGCGCTGCTGCGGCTCCTGCTGGGCTGCCCGGACCCGGACAAAGCGCTCACGGCCGCGGGGAAGGGCGTGCTGCTGCGGTTGGCGCTGGGCGAGACGTTCCGGGAGTTGGACGCCGACCGGGCGTTGGCGCGCGCCGCCGCCCTGGCCGCCCCGGACCCCGTAAGGCGCACATGACGGGCGGTTTGGACGGGTGTTTGAACCTGGAATGGGCGGCGGACCAAATCACCGTCGGCGCCAGGCACCGCCAGGACCTGGGCGACTTGTCGGACCTGGTCGAGTCGATCCGGCGGCACGGGCTGCTCCAGCCGATCACGATAGCCCCGGACGGGACCTTGATCTGCGGTGCGCGCCGCCTCGCCGCGTTGAAGCGGCTGGGGTGCCGGCATGTGCCGGTGTGGGTGCGGTCGGGCCTGTCGGACCGGCTGTCCGCGCTGATGGCGGAGAGGGACGAGAACACGGTCAGGCTGCCGTACTCGAAGGTGGAGCTGGCGCGGCTGTTCGAGGAGTTGAAGACCGAGATCGCGGCCGACGCGGCCCGCCGCCAGGAATCCGCCCGGTTCGGGCCGGACGGGCGGAACCCCAGGTCGGACGGCGCCGGAAATTTTCCGGCGCCGTCCAGAGGAGACGGCGACGTCCGCGCGCAGGCCGCCGCGATCCTCGGCGGGCAGGTGTCGTACAAGACCCTGGAGAAGATCACCGCGATCCAGCAGACCGCCGAAGACCCGGCCAGGCCCGACGCCCTGCGCGCCGAGGCCCGCCGGGCGGTCGAGCGGGTCGAGGCGGGCGAGCCGGTCGACCCGCTGTTCAACCGGCTCCGGTCCCTGGTCCGCATAGACGATTTGGACCGGGTCGCCGCCGACCCCGCCCAACCGGAGGAGGCCAGGCAGGCCGCCAGAGAAGGCGCGCTGCTGCTCCGCCGCCTCGAAGACGACCCCGCGATGGCGCCCGCCGAACTGGACCAAGCCGCCCGCGCCGCCCTCGCCCGCGTCCAACGCGCCCAAAACCGCGCCGCCCCAACCAAACCCAAGCCCCCGAACCCAGCCCCCACCCCGGAGCCGGAAGAGCGGCGGCGGGCTTTCAGGTCGGCGAAGTCGTTCGTGTGGACGTGGACCGAGATGGCCGACTGGCCGAACGAGTACGACCCCGCCGCCATCGCCCAAGCCCTGACCGAAGACCAGTACCAGGCGTTCCTCAAAACCACCGCCGTCGGCAACCAGTTCGCCGCCGAACTGACCCGCCACCGCCAGCAGCGCGCCCACGCCTGAGCCGCCGCCGTCCCGGGTCCCGGGCCGCGCTGGCTTTTCCGCCCGCGGCGATCCGGGTGGCGCGGACGGGAGGAGCGCCAGCGAACCCGGCCTCGTCCGCCCGACTTCCCCCGTCGGCGAGACCAGCAGCCACCCGGACGGCACGGCCTGCCAGCCAGGCGCGGGCGGCGCCGCGCACCTGGCTGCCGACCGCCGAACCACGCTCACAGAAGGAGACCCGCCATGCGCGATCACGCCGACACCGCCGCCAACCGGCGCCCTTGGATCACGTTGGCCGCCGCCGTGTTCGGTTTGGCGGCGCTGGCAGCGGTGGCCGCCGGGGTCTACGGGTTGTGGTTCGCGCCGAAGCCCGCCGCCCCGCCGACCGGCGGCGCGGCCCCCGCGGCCTCGCAGCGGCCCACGGAGCCGGCCCCCGCCGCGGCGGGCGGCGGGCGGACGGGCGACCCGGAGCGGTTCGCCAGGTGGGCGGCCGAGACCTTGTTCGCGTGGGACGCCGCCGCGATGGAGCCGTCCGACGTGGCGGAGGCGCTGATCGCCGTGGGCGACCCGACCGGCGAGGAGACCGCGGGGCTCGCCGCCGACATCGCCGGATACCTGCCCGACCAGCGGACCTGGGCGAAACTGCGCGGGTTGGGGGCCAGGCAGCGGCTCGCCATCGACACCGCCGAAGTCCCCGACAGATGGGAGGACGCGGCGGCGCAGGCCCGCGACGGGCAGATCCTCCCCGGCACCGTCGCCTACACGGTCGCCGGCGCCCGCCTGCGGGACGGCGTCTGGGAAGGCCGGCCGGCCGTGTTCGAGGAGCCCGTCGCGTTCACGGTGTTCGTCACCTGCGCGCCGTCGTTCCCGGAATGCCGCCTGATGCGGCTGTCCAAACTGGGAGAACCGCTGTGAACCGCGCCGGGCTCTGCGGGGAAGGAGGCTCGCGGTGAGGAAGGTGTTGGCCGCGTTGGCGGCGGGAGGGCTGCTGCTGGGGCCCGGTTTGCCGCTGCTCGCGGTGGGCTTGTTGATGAACCCGGCCGCGAAAGGCTCCTGCGTGATCAACACGACCACCGTCGGGCACATCCCGGACTCCCTGGACGTGGAAACCGGCGACGGCGCGACGACCACGCTGGGCAAGCGGCAGCTGGGGCACGCCGCCACGATCATCGAGACCGGCGCCCGGACCAGCGGGGTGGGGCGGGACGGCATCGTTATCGCGTTGATGGCGGCGTTGACGGAGTCCACGCTGCGGATGCTGTCGAACACCGGCGCGTACCCGGAGTCCGGCGGCTACCCGAACGACGGGGACGGCTCAGACCACGACAGCCTGGGGCTGTTCCAGATGCGGCATCAGACCGGGTGGGGGTCCGTGGCGGACCTGATGGACCCGGTCTACCAGGCCAGGGCGTTCTACGGCGGCCCGGCCGGCCCGAACCACCAGTCGCCGAGGGGCCTGCTGGACGTGCCGGGGTGGGAGTCCGTGCCGAAAGGCGACGCCGCCCAAGCCGTCGAGGTGTCCGCCTACCCCGACCGGTACCAGAACTGGGAGCCGGCCGCCGAGGCGGTCCTGGCGGCGCTGACCCGCCCCGGCACCGGGGCGCCGGTTGGGGGGTCGGGGCGGGTGGTGTTCCCGCTGCCCGCCGGGACGTGGGTGAAGTCGTCCCCGTTCGGGTGGAGGTTCCACCCGATCCTCAAGACGTGGCGGCTGCACGCCGGCACCGACTACTCCGCGGCGGACGGCACCCCGATCATGGCCGCCTTGGACGGGGAGGTGGCCTTCGCGGGGCCGTCCAGCGGGTACGGCAACGCCGTCATCGTCAACCACATGGTCGGCGGGGAGCCGGTGGCGTCGTTGTACGCGCACATGTGGGACGGGCGCCTATATGTGAAGGCCGGCGACAAGGTGGCCGCCGGGCAGCACATCGCCGACGTCGGGTCGAACGGGAGGTCCACCGGCCCCCACCTCCACTTCGAGATCCGCGCCGGCGCCGTCCGGGACCAGGCCGTGGATTCCGACGCCTGGCTCGCGGACCACGCCGCCGAGGGTTTGGCCGGCCCCGGCGTGTCGGCGGCGGGCTGCTATCTGGAGGACGGCGCCCCGTGACACCGGACTTCTCCGCGGTCACCGGCGGCGCGCTCGCCGACGCGGTCGGCGCGCTCCTCACCGTGGTCCTCGTCGCCGCGGTCGCGTCGATGGTCGTCTCAGCGGTCTGCTGGGCGTGCGGGGAGGCCCAAGGCAACTGGCAGCTGGCCGCCAAAGGCAAGGCCGGGCTGCTGGTCGCGCTCGGCGCCGCCGCGGCCGCCGGCGGCGGGGTCGCCTGGATGAACTTCCTCATCCACGTCGGCGAGATCCTCTGACACCGCCCCGCGGCGCCCTCCGGCGCCGGTGAAACAGCGCCCGCCAAACCTCAAAAGGCCGGCGGCTGGAACCGGCGCGATGGCCCGAGGGCCCGGGCCGCCGGGCGGGAGCTCAAATTGGGGTCCGGCGCGCACCTTGGTCTCGACCGATTCCCGGAGCAGACCGCTCCGGCCCGACTTGAAGGAGGCCCCCGTGGTTGCCAGCATCGTTGAGACCCTGTCCGGGCTTGTCGCCGGCTTGCCCGCCGACATCGACATCGCGCCGAACGACACGGGCCTGCCCGGCATCGGCCAGTTGAAAACGATTGTCGGGGCGATCATGACGGTCGGGCTGATCCTGTCGGTGCTGGCGTTGATCGTGTCGGCGATCGTGTGGGGGTTCGGCTCGAACAGCTCGAATCCGCACCTCGCCAGCCGCGGGAAGGTCGGCGTGATCGTGTCCTGCGCGGCCGCCGTCGTCTGCGGGGCGTCTGTCACGTTGGTCAATTTCTTCTGGAACGTCGGCCAGGCCGTCTGACCGGTTCAAAGCTCCGATCTGCGGAAACACTGCGGCGCGGCGATGGATGAAGGGGGATTTGGGGGATGGGTGTTTGCGACGTGCCGGTGATCTCGACGGTGTGCGACGTGGCCGGGGAGGGCGCGGCGACGTTGATCTCGGCGCCGTTCGACTGGCTGGCCGCGTCTATGAGCGCGACCGCCGGGTGGGTGTTCGAGCAGGTTTGGAACGTGTTCGACACCACCACGATGGTCGACGTGGCCGACCCGGGGTACAGGCGGGTGTACGCGCTGGTGTTCGGGATCGCCTGCCTGGTGATGCTGGTCTTCTTCGCCCTGCAACTCGCGACGGCCGCGGTCAGGCGGGAAGGCGGGGCGCTGCGCCGCGCGGTGACCGGGTTGGGGAAGTCGGTGCTCGGGTCGTTCCTCGCTTTGGCGGTCACCGGGCTGCTGTTGGAGGCGGTGGACCAGTTGTGCGTCGGGATCGTGCAGGCGGCCGGCACCACGATGGCGGACATGGGCGGCCGGATCGCGTTGCTCGCGGGCGGGCTGATCGCTATCAACCTGGCGTCGCCCGGCGTCGGCGCGATCATCACCATATTCCTGGCGGGGCTGGCTATAAGCGCCGCCCTGGTGGTCTGGTTCAGCCTGTTGATCCGCAAAGCGCTGATCCTCGTGTCGGTGGTGCTCGCGCCGTTCGCGCTGGCCGGGTCCGCCTGGGACGCGACCCGCGGTTGGTTCCCGAAATGGGCGTCGTTCGTGGTCGCGCTGATCACCTCGAAGCTCGTGCTCGTCGTGGTGCTGCTGGTCGCGGTCACCCAGACCGCCTCCCCGATAGCCCCGGACCTGCAATCGGTGTCCGAGCCGATGGCCGGGGTCGTGCTGATGCTGATAGCCGCGTTCGCGCCGTACATGACGTACAAGCTGGCGGCGTTCATGGGCGCCGACATGTACCACCTGATGTCCGCCGAGCAAGAAGCCAAACACGCCGTCAACCGGCCCCTCCCGGTCAGAATCCCCGCCGGCAACCCGCGAAGCGTCCTCCCGCCCAGCGGCGGCACAGGCGGGGCCGGATCCGGCGGGGCCCCCGCGCCTGCTCCTGCCGCCGCGCCGCCAGCCGCC
>JAISCU010000127.1 GCA_031265345.1 Bifidobacteriaceae bacterium | reverse complement strand
ACACGACGGACGAGGCGAGCGTCGGAGGGACAGCATCGGGCGTCTCGGAAACGTCCTGCCAGGCGACCGCCGCGTCCTGGCCCAACAGCGAGCCCACCTCGTCGCCGGTCAGCATCCGCCAGCGGCCACCGTCGGCATGCGGGTCGAAGACCGCCAAGGCGCAGCGGTCGGCGTCGGGGTCCTGGGCGATCACCAGGTCGGCGCCGACTTGCGCCGCTAGCGCCTTGGCCAGGTCGATAGCACCGGGCTCCTCGGGATTGGGGAAGGCGACGGTCGGAAAATCGGGGTCCGGCCGGGCTTGCTCCGTGACCTGGTGGAGGTCCGTGAAGCCGGCGTCCAGGAGAACCGGCACGGCGATCCGCGCGCCCACGCCGTGCATGGCGGTGTGGACTATTCGCAGGCCGGCCGCTCCCGGCGCCGGGGTCGCGCCCGCCACGGTCTGCTCGATGTATTCGCGTTCCAAGTCCGCGCCGATGGTTTCCCAGCCGTCGGCAGCCCGCGCGACCTGGCTGGCGGGCGGCGCGGCAGCGATGCGGGCTGCTATCTCGGCGTCCGCCGGCGGCACGATCTGGACGCCCCGGCCGGGCCCTGCCGCGGCCCGTCCGCCCAGGTAGACCTTGTAGCCGTTGTCCCGGGCCGGGTTGTGCGATGCCGTCACCATGACTCCGGCGTCAGCCGTCAAGGCCCGCACGGCATAGGCGAGCAACGGCGTGGGGCAGGTCTGCTCCCACAGGAGGGCCTGCCCGCCCGCCGCCACCACCACGGCTGCGGTGTCCGTCGCGAACGCCCGCGACCCATGCCGGGCGTCGTAACCGATAACGACCTTCGGCGGAGACGAGGCCTGCTCGGTCACATCGTTCAAGTAGGCCATCAGCCCGGCCGCGGCCCGGATCACAACGGCCCGGTTCATCCGGTTGGGGCCTGGACCGAGCTGCCCTCTCAGGCCCGCCGTGCCGAAGGCCAGGGTTCCGGCGAAGGCTTCCGCCAATTCGGCCTGGGCGGCCGGGTCGCCGGTCGCGGCCAGGGTCAGCGATTCGGCCAAGCGCTCCCGGTCCTGGCGGTCGGGATCGGCTTCGATCCAAGCTTCGACTTGGGATCTCAGTGCTTCGGATGGGCCAGACATTGGTTCTTCCTCTTCTCGGTGTCTCTGGGTGTCTCTGGGTGTCTCTCGGTGTCGCTCGCGATTCTTCGCGGTCGCGGCGGTCAACCGCTATTCCGGCAGTCCGGCCAGAACTTGGGCGGTCGCGGACAGGCCCAGGCGGGTCGCGCCCGCGTCCACCATGGCCAAGGCCTGCTCGGTGGTCCGGATTCCACCGGAGGCTTTGACCTGCACTTGCGGGCCGACGGCCTGGAACATCAACTCGACGGCGTGGACGGAGGCGCCACCGGCCGGATGGAAGCCGGTCGAGGTCTTGACGAAGTCAGCCCCGGCGGCGGCGGCGGATTCGGCGGCCCTGACGATCTGCCGGTCGGTCAACGCCGCCGTCTCGAGGATCACCTTGAGCACCTTCGGGCCGGGGAAGGCGGCGCGGACGGACTCGATGTCCTGGCGCACCAGCGTCCAGTTCTCCTCCATCACCCACCGCAGATTGACCACCATGTCCAACTCGTCGGCGCGGTCCCCGAGCGCGCGGGCCGCTTCGGCCGCCTTCACCTCCGGGTAATGCGCGCCGGACGGAAAACCGCACACCACGGCCACTCTGGGACCGTTCGTGACCAGCGGGATCATCGACGGCGAGACGCAGACGGCCCAGACCCCCAGTTCGTGTCCCTCTTGCGCCAGCGCCTGGACTTGTTCGGCGGTGGCCTCCGGTTTCAGCAACGTGTGGTCGATCATTTGGGCGAGTTCGCTACGGTTCATGGGTGTCATTGTCCTTCGTTGGTTGAAATGATTGGTCGAGTGGGTTTCAGGCGTTGGCGATCCGGTCCAGGACGATCCGCCTTAGCAGGGGCTCGCGGTCCAGCGGGCCGGGGTCCACCTGGATCGCGTCCGTGCCTGCCAGTTCGACGCGCCCGAAGCGCTCCGGAGTGTCCGTCCACAGGGTCATCAGCGGTTGGTCCTGGACCACCCGATCCCCCACTTGGGCGTGCAGTTCGATCCCGGCGCCGGCCTGGACCGGGTCCTGCCTGCGGGCCCGCCCAGCGCCCAGACGCCAGGCCGCGACACCGATGGCCAGAGCGTCGAGCCTGGTCAGAACGCCGGTCGCGGGCACGGGGATGACCTCGCTGTAACGGGCGACCGGCAGCGGGGCGTTCGGATCGCCGCCCTGGGCGGCGATCATCGCGCGCCAGGAATCCATCGCCTGGCCGGTGGGGAGCGCCGCCGCCGGGTCGGCGTCCGGCAGGCCGCCCGCCGTCAACATCTCGCGGGCCAGCGCCAAGGTCAACTCGACCACATCGGCCGGGCCGCCGCCCGCCAGCACCTCGACCGCCTCTCTGACTTCGAGTGCGTTGCCGACCGTCAAGCCCAGCGGTGTGGACATGTCCGTGACCAGGGCGACGGTGTCCACGTTCGAGTCGGCGCCCAGTTCCACCATTCCCGTGGCCAGCTCTTGGGCCTGGGCGCGGTCCTTCATGAAGGCGCCGGACCCGCATTTGACGTCCAGCACCAGGTGGGCGGCGCCCTCGGCGATCTTCTTCGACATGATCGAACTGGTGATCAGAGGGATCGACTCGACCGTGCCGGTGACGTCCCTGAGCGCGTAGAGCTTGCGATCGGCCGGCGCCAGAGTTCCTCCGGCCGCGCAGATCACCGCCCCGACCTCTCGTAGCTGACGCATCAGCTCCGCATCGGTCAGGTCCGCGCGCCAGCCGGGGATCGACTCCAGTTTGTCCAGTGTTCCCCCGGTGTGTCCCAGCCCGCGACCCGACAGTTGCGGGACGGCCAGCCCGAACGAGGCCACCAGCGGCGCCAGTGGCAGAGTGATCTTGTCGCCGACCCCACCGGTCGAGTGCTTGTCAACGGTCACCTTGGCCAAGCCTGAGAAGTCCATCCGCTCGCCGGTGGCGATCATGGCGGCGGTCCAACGGGCGATCTCGCGCCGGTTCATACCGTTCAGCAGAATCGCCATGGCGAGGGCGCTCATCTGCTCCTCCGCCACCACGCCACGGGTGTAGGCGTCTATCACCCAGTCGATCTGGGCGTCCGCCAACTTGTGACGGTCTCGTTTGGCGATTATGACATCGACGGCGTCGAAGGCCTCGGCCATAAGTGTTCCTTTCCAATATGATCGGTCATTCTGGGCGCGCTGGTGACGGTGGGCCGGGCGTTCGCCAACCAGGCGGGCTGGGCGTCCGCGGCGCGGACGGTCGACGCGGCGGCGTCTAAGTCTTCTACCCCGATTTCGGTTGCTCCTGCCAAGCCTGGGGCAGAAGATCGGCCATGGGACGCTCGCCTTGAGGGGTGGCGACCCGAAGCGACCCGCCGCCGTGCTCCCACAAGAGTTGGCGGCATCGTCCACACGGAGTGATCACCTGCCCAAGCCCGTCCACGCAGACGAACTGTTCCAACCGACCGCCGCCGGACATGTGCAGGGCCGAGATCAACGAACACTCAGCGCACAGAGTCAGGCCATACGAGGCGTTCTCAACGTTGCAGCCCGTGATGACGCGGCCGTCGTCAACGACCGCCGCGGCGCCCACCACATAGCCCGAGTACGGGGCGTAGGCGTGGACGGTCGCCGCCGCCGCCCGTGCCACCAGGTCCTCCCACTGCATCTGAGCCGAGTCCTTTCTCAATCGCGGTAGAACCCGCCCTCGGCGGCGGGCGCGCGGACCTGGCCGACCAACCCGGCCACCGCCAGAATGGTCAGCACATAGGGGATCATCAGCAGGATGTTCGAGGGGATCGGCGTGTTCATGGTGCCCATCATCTGCGCCAACTCGTTGGCGAAGCCGAACAGCAGGGCCGCCGCGACCGCGCCCTTCGGGTTCCACCGGCCCAGGATCATGGCCGCCAAGGCGATGAATCCCTTGCCGGCCGACATCTCCTTGCCGAAGGCCAGACCCATCTCGACGGTGAAGAAGGCGCCGCCCAGACCGGCGATCGACCCGCCCAGGATGGTGTTCCTGATGCGGGTGCGGTTGACCTTGATGCCGACCGTGTCGGCCGCCTCCGGATGCTCGCCGCAAGCGCGCATCCGCAGGCCCCAGCGGGACCGGAACAGCATCACGTTCAAGACCGCGATCAGCGCGTACATGATGTACACCAGCAGGGATTGGCGGAACATGACCGGCCCGATCACCGGGATCTGGCTGAGCAAGGGGATCGGCAGCTTCGGCAGCTGCATGGCCTTGTTCATGTCCGGATTGGCGGTCAGGATGGTCGAGAACAGATAGGAGGTCAGGCCCGTCATCAGCACGTTCAGGACCACGCCGACAATGATGTGGTCGACCCAGTACTTGACCGCGAACAGCGCCAACAGCGCTCCCACCAGGGCTCCCGCCAGCGGTGCGGCGACCAGGCCCCAGTAGGCGGACCCGGCCACGGACGCCACCACCGCCGCCAGGAACGCGCCGAACAGCAGCTGGCCCTCGATGGCGACGTTGATGACGCCGACCCGCTCGCAGACCAGGCCCGTCAGGGCACCGAAGACCAGCGGGATGGACAGCGACAGCGACGCCGCCAGCAGCGCCGGGATGGTCCAGGTCGAGGGCTTGTCGGCGATCACCCAGACCATGAAGGCCAGGACCCAGGCGAGCCCGAACACCGACGGCAGCCAAACTCTGGTCTTGACCCGGTTCATCGCGCGGCGGAACGCTATGACGGTCAGACCGGCCATCACCACCACCAACGCGATCACGGCCGCCTGGGACGGCACGGCGAAGTCCGGCAGTTGGAACAGGTCGGTCCTCGACGCCAGCGAGAACTTGGTCCGCTCGGTCGAGCCCAGCCCCAGCCCGAACCCCGCTGCGGCTATCACCGTCAGCAGGCCGTAGGCTATCGGCGCCCGGTAGGAGATGGGCGCCAGGGGCGCCGCCAACTCTTCCAGCCCCGGATCTCTGGGCGGCTTCGGTGCTAGCAGCGCCGCGCTCATGACTGGCCTCCTTCGTCCTTGTTCGCTTGCGCTCCGTTGACGATGCCGTTCCCGTCATCGGCACCGTGGTCGGTGCCGCCATCGGTGCCGTCGGCATTAATGCCCGCGTTCGCGTCAGCGTCCTCAATCGCTTCGGCGCCGCTGCCGCGTGCTGCGGCAGCCTGGGGCGCCGTGTCCCCCGCCGGATTATGCGCAGAGTCCGCTGCGGCGCTCGTCCCGGCCTTGGGCGCTGCGTCCGCCGTCGTCTCCGCCACAGCTTTTGTCGCCGCGCTGGCGGCAGCCTTCGTCGCCGCCTTCGCCGCCGCCTTGGCCCGGCCGACCGCTTCCGGATCGGGCGTCCGGAAGATCGCCCTGACCAGCGGCGGCGCCGCGATCAGCAGCACGATCACCGATTGCAGGACCAGCACCACGTCGACCGAATGAGTGACGGCCTGCATGGCGTAGGAGCCGGATCTGAGTGCTCCGAACAGCAGTCCCGCCCCCAGCGTGCCGAGGGGACGCGACCGCCCCAGGAGCGCCACAGTGATGGCGTCGAATCCGAAGGACCCGGCCACGTTGGAGGTCAGTGACCGCTCCGTGCCCAGGATCTGGGCGCTGGAGGCCAGTCCGGCCAACGCTCCCGAGATGACCAACGCCCAGACCACGGCCCGGTCGGTGCTGATGCCCGCCGTCCTGGCGGCGGAGGGGTTGAGGCCCAACGCACGGAACCGGAAGCCCAGGGTGGACCGCTCCAGCAGCCACCACACGCCAGCCGTTGCCACCAGCGCCAGGATGAACCCGAGATGGGTGTTGAAGCCAGTGCCGAAGATCAATGGGAAGCCGGCGGTGTCATCGATCAGGGGGGTCTGCGGGTTGTTCAAACCCGGCCGGTGGAAGGCGTCGAGCGTCAACAGATAGGACACGCCGTAGACGGCTATCCAGTTGAGCATGATCGTCACGATCACCTCGTTGGCGCCCGTCTTGGCTTTCAGTATCCCGGGGATGAAGCCCCAGATCGCGCCGCCCACCAGGGCGCCGAGCAAGGCGACCAGCATGTGCAGCACGGGCGGCAGGTGCCAAGCGAAGCCGATCCAGGAGCAGAAGATGGCGCCGACAATAATCTGGCCTTGGGCGCCGATGTTGAACAGTCCCGCCCGGAAGCCGATCGCCAGGCCCAAGCCCGCCAGGATCAGGGGCGTCGAGGCGGTCAAGGTGTTCCCCAGCGGCTTGATGGCGCGAGCGAAGCCATCCGCGTCCGGGTTGAAGACCGCGCCCTTGAACAGGGCGGCGTAGGCCTGCGAGACCACGTCCCAGATCGCGCCGAAGAAGTCGCTCGGACGGGCGAACAGGTAGGACGCGGTCGCCTGCACCTGCGGGTTCGATGCCGCGATCAGGATCGCGCCGACCACCAGGGCCAGGACCACCGCCAACAGCGACGCCACCCAGGAGCCGGACAGGATTTCCTTCAGCGCCAGTACGAACCGGCCCGGCGCGGCTGGCCCGGGCGCCCGCGTGGGCGTGGGCGTCGAATCACGTTCAATGGTGGCGTTGTCACTCATCGCCCGCCTCCTCCACTGGGTCGGCGCCGGCCAGAGCGCGCTCGGCCGGAACACCCGCCATCATCAGTCCGAGCACGTCGCGGGATGTGCCGCCGGGCACAATGCCCAGAATCCTCCCTCGGTACATGACCGCTATCCGGTCCGCCAGAGCCTCGATCTCGTCCAACTCCGTGGACACCAGCAGCACCGGCGTGCCGAGGTCGCGCTGGGACAGGATCTGGGCGTGCACGGTCTCGATCGAGCCGACGTCCAGGCCGCGTGTGGGCTGCGCCGCGATCAGGAGCTTCAAGTCCTTGCTCAGCTCGCGCGCCAGAATCACCTTCTGGGCGTTGCCTCCGGAGAGCGTCGAGATGGGGTCGTTGGGCGAACCGACCCGGACGTCGAAGGCTTTGATCTGAGTGGTGGCGTTGCGGGCTATCGCGCCCACTTGGAGGACTCCGTAGTGACCGAAGGGCGGTTCGTCGAACTGGTCCAGCACCAGGTTCTCGGCGATCGTGAAGCCTCCGATCATGCCGTCGCGACCGCGATCCTCCGGCACATAGCCCACCCCGCTGTCGAGGATTCGTTTCACCGACCGACCGGACAGTTCGCTGCCGTTCAGGGTGATCGAGCCGGTGGTCGGCTTGCGCAGGCCGATCAAGGTCTGGGTCAGTTCGGTCTGGCCGTTGCCTTGCACACCCGCGATGGCCAAGACTTCGCCGGCCCGCAGGTCGAACGAGACGTCCTCGAGCTCGACCGCGCCCGTCGCCGAGACCAGGCTGACATGCGCCGCCGTCAACGCCACGTCCCCGGCCCGCAACGGCGCCTTCTCGGCGGTCAGCTCCAACGCCCGGCCCACCATCATGGACGCCAACTGATTGGCCGATGCCGTGGGCTCGGCTTCCCCCACCACCTTGCCCAGCCGGATCACGGTTATGGTGTCCGCCACCTCCTGGACTTCGCGCAGTTTGTGGGTGATGAAGATGATCGAGGTGCCGGACCGGGCCAATTGCCGCATGATCCCCAGCAACTCGTCGGTCTCCTGGGGCGTCAGCACCGCCGTGGGCTCGTCCAAGATCAGCACTTTGGCCTCACGTGAGAGAGCCTTGATGATCTCCACCCGCTGCTGCACGCCGACCGGCAGGTCCTCGACGTAGGCGTCCGGGTCGACGTCGAAATTGAATCGGTCCGATATCTCTTTGACCAACGCCCGCGCTTTGCCCAGGTCGATCAGGTCGCCGCCACGGGTCGGTTCATGGCCCAGGACGACGTTCTCCGCCACCGTGAACACCGGCACCAGCATGAAATGTTGGTGCACCATGCCGATCCCGGCCGCCATAGCCTCGCCGGGGTTGGAGAATCGGACCGGCCTGCCGTCCAACAGGATCTCGCCGCCGTCCGGCTGGTAGAGCCCGTAGAGCACGTTCATCAAGGTCGATTTGCCGGCGCCGTTCTCTCCCAACAACGCGTGTATCTGGCCGGTCTCGACGGTCAGATCGATATCTCGATTGGCGTAGAAGTCGCCGAATCGTTTGGAGATGCCCTTCAGTTCAAGCCGCATTTGGCTCCCTCTTCGATGAAGTCCTGAGTCCCCCGTCAGCCGGCGCCTCAGGCACGGGAGGCCCGATGGCGGGCCAGCCCGCGCCCAAGGCGGCGGCTAGCTGAAAGGTCGCGCCAAGCCGAAAACCGTGTTGAACGGCAGTCGGCCTGGCACCGACCTTAAGTGCCTGTCACGGCGCGGAGATCGATTCCACCTTCAGAGCGCCCGAGCTGATCTGGCCCTGCAGGTCCGTGATCTCCGCCTTGGTCTCATCCGAGACGGCCGACTCCAGGTCGTGGAACGGCGCGATCGCCACGCCGCCATTGGCCACGGTCCCAACATAGGCCTCGTTGGAGAAGTTATCGTCCATGGCATCCTTGACGATGCTCGTCACCGCCTCGCCCATCAGTTTCATGACCGAGGTCAGCATCAGCGGGCCATCGTCGGTGGTCAGATAACCATCGGCGTCGACCCAGACCACGACCACGTTGCCAGCGTCCTTCGCGGCGGCGGACGCGCCGGCGCCGACAGGCCCGGCCACCGGCATGATCACGTCCACGCCCTGGGCGATCATGGTCTCAGAGGTGGTCTTGCCCTTGGCCACGTCATCGAAGTCGCCGGTGAACAACCCGGTCTGCGCGGCCTTGTCCCAGCCGATGACTTCCACGCTGGCGCCCTTGTCCTGGTTGAAGCGGGCCACGCCGTCCGCGAAGCCGTCCATGAAGATGGTCACGGTCGGGATCTGCATCCCGCCGAAGGTCCCGACCTTGCCGGTCTTCGAGTAGGCGGCGGCCGCGTACCCGGCCAGGAAGGCCGCTTCCTGAGTGGCGTACACCACCGGCTTGACGTTGTCCGCCTGGATCTGCGAATCGTCGACGATCGCGAACTTGATGTCCGGGTTCGCCGCCGCGGCCGTCTTGGTCGCGTCTGAGAGGTTGAACCCGACCGTGATGATCAGATTGCAGCCGGAGCTGACGAGCTGATCGAGGTTGGGTGCGAAGTCGTTCTGGTCCTTCGACTCAAGAGCTTGAGTCTTGATGCCGAAGTCGGATTCGGCCTTCACCAGGCCGTCATGGGTCGACTGGTTGAATGACTTGTCATCGAAGCCACCCGCGTCTGAGACCATGCAGGCCTGGAAGTCGCTGGTGGTTTCATTTTCACTTGCTTTCTTGGAACTGTCATTTCCTGACGAATCCGGCGCTGCGCCGCATCCTGCCAGAGCCAATGCGGCCGCCGCGGCGACTCCCACCAGCGCGTGAGTCTTTCTCATCGCTTTTCCTCCTCGAATGAATGGCCGGCCTTCCCGGCCCAGGCCAATGCTAGGTCCCGGCATGGGCGGTAGCAGCCCGTCCCCGGCCGAGTGTCTGAGTTAGTGACCAAATCGTAATCTTCTCTCGTCTTCGATCCTCTCTGCGCGAGCCTTCAGCCCAACGCGCGAAGAACCCGTCCTGCCTGGCGGGCAGGCCGATTCTGGCTGACCCGGACGGCTCACGCGAAAGCCGCCGCGACCGCCAGTTCGAGGGCGCGAGTAAACAGCGTCTCGCGTTCCTCGGACGTCATGTCCCGTCCCGGAACCGTCAGGTGGTCGGAGACGGTCAACACCGTCAAGGCCGCCTTGCCCTCGGTCGCGGCCACGCCGTACAGGCCCGCCGCTTCCATTTCCACCCCCAGGACGTGGTGGGCCGCCAGCGCCTCCATCGCCCCTGGGGCTTTGAAGTAGAAATGGTCCTCCGACAGGATGGTCCCAGCCCTGACCAGCGGATCTCCGAGGGCGGCCCCCATCGCGGCGGCCGCCATCGTGAAATCGCAGACGGCCGAGAAGTGGACCGACGGTATCCGCAACTCGTTCATCGAACTGGTGGTGTGCGCCCCGATCGCCACGACCACGTCCCCGCGCGCGACTTCCGGAGCGATCCCGCCGGCGGTGCCGACCCGGATGATCCGTTCGACGCCGAAGAAGCGATACAGTTCGGTGGCGTACAACGAGATGGACGGCATGCCCATGCCGGATGCCATGACCGACAACCGCCGTCCCTCGACGGTGCCGGTGTAGGCTCGGATGCCTCGGACATCCGAGATCACTTGCGGGTCGGTCAAGATCAGTTTGGCCATGCGATCAGCCCGATACGGGTCGCCTGGCATGATGACTGCGGGCGCGAAATCGCCCGGCTCTGCTGCAATGTGTGGTGTAACCATGTGCTGACTCTAGTGGTGTCGCTGTGCGATCCCGGCCTCGTCGCGCCGACGGTCCAAACAGCCCGCCGATGCTGGCCATCGCCGCTCGCAATCAAGCTGGGAGACCAATTGTGGTTCTCCAGCCCGAAATCCCGTTCCGAAACGGGGC
>JAISCU010000085.1 GCA_031265345.1 Bifidobacteriaceae bacterium | reverse complement strand
CCTCGGCGCTGTCCTCGTCGATCACCGAGGCCTGCCGCACCCTGCGCGTGGTCTGGGCGGCCGAACGGGCTCGCCGCACCGGATCGGTGGTCAGCATCGCTCCCGAACCATAATTCGGGACAGGCCCCAACTCTGGTTTGGCGAGAGATGGCCCGGTTCAGAATTCGTCGAGGGGCTCGTCGCGGTCGCCTATGTTGCCGCCGTCGGAGACGTTGAAGGTGATGGTCGTGATCGAATTGGTGTGCAACTCGAACCAGTCGTTGCCGTCGTCGTAGGTCATCCGGGTGTATTCGCCGTCAGGGCCGAACATCTCGCCCGGCCCCCACCAGTCGGTCCCGGTGGCCTCTTTGATGATGTATTTCCCCGCCGGGACGTCTATGGTCAGCGCGTCGCCGCCGTTGACGAACAGGTTCGCGACCGGGACCTCGGCGGAATAGTCGGCGGAGTACACCTTGAAATAGTGGCCGCCGGTCGTGTTCGTGAGGTCCAGTTTGATCGCGCTCTCATCCGACAAGAACGCGTCGCCGTGCCACAGCTCGGACGTCTTCGGGAAACCCAGTTTGCAGGCTTGCGCCCGCTCGGCGGAGTCCTGGTAGGAGCCCAGCGCGGTGAAGGCCTCGAAGGCGGAGAGATTCTGCGAATCGGCCAACAGCGCCTCGGCCAGTTGGTAATCGCATTTCGAGACCCATTCGTCGGCGTCGGTGAAACCCCCGTCGCTCAGCGCGGCGAAGACAGTTCGCGCGCCGTCCAGGTCGCCGGCCTCGAACAGGCCCTGACCGTTCGCGAATTCGACGTGGAGGCCGCTCAAAGCCGCTTTGTCGGCGGCGTCCTTATAGTCTCCCAGCGCTTCGAAGGCCGCCTTCGAGTCCTCGAATTTCCCTTGATCGAACAGTTCTTGGGCCTCGGCATAGCTGAGGCCTTCCTCGCATTGGGCGATCTTCGCGGTCGAGTCCTCGTATCCGCCCAAGTCCTGGAAAGCGCTGATCGCCGCTTCGAAATCGCCCTTGTCCATCAGCGCGACGGCGGCCGCGTAGCTGTCGGCCCGCCGGTTCTCCTGGACCGCCCGCACCACTAGAACCCCCGCCAGTGCCAGCACGATCACGCCGACCGCCGCGCCGACCCAGACCACCAACCGCTTGGTCGGCTTCTTCGACTTGGGTCGTGGAGCCCCGGCTGGGGCGGTGGTCGCGACGCCCGCTGGGGCCAAGCTAGGCGGCGGTGGTGGTGGCCCGCCGTAGGGCCGGGGTCCAGCGCCCGGCCCCGGGGCCGGAGTGAACGGCGAGTCCGGCGGACGCTCAGTCGGCGCGGGCGGCGGCGCCGGGGCGAAGTAGTCCGGCGCGGGCGGGGGCGCGGGTGGCATGGGCGGCGCAGGCGAGGGCGCCCGCAGGCCCAGCGATTGGGTCGGCGCGTCGTTCGCGCGCGGCTTGGTCGGCCTAGTCGGTTCGGTCGGCGTGTTCGGCACGCTCGGCACCGCGGGGGCGGTCACTCGCGCGCCGCAGGTGGAGCAGAAGACCGAGTCACGCGGCAATGGCGAGCCGCAGTTCTGGCACAGCATGGGGTCCCTCCTCGGGGTGTCACGCGGTCAGGCGAATTGCTTGCCGCACTTGGAGCAGAACTTGGCGCCCGGCTTCAAAGGCGCCCCGCAGCCGTTGCAGAAACGCGCCTGAGGTGCCGGCTCCGGTCCGGCCGACGGTTCGACCGGGGCTGGTGCAACAGCCGTGGACGATGCCGCCGACCCGGTCCGCCGCGTCGCCGCGTCTCGCGTCGGAGCCGGGCTGGCAGCCGAGGGCGTCAGGGGCGGGAATTCTGGGACCGGCGGCTCCGGGGGGCGTGCGGCACCCGTGACGGTTTGCGCGGACGGCGGGGGCGGCGGAGGCGGCGGAGGCGGAGTCGAGGAACCGGATGGAGTGTATGGCGGCGCTGCGCCGGGATGTGCGGCAGGCGCTGGCGGGGCCGGAGGAGCCGACGGGTTGTAGGCCGGTGGCGGCCCTTGGTAGGGCGGCGGGCCTGCGGGCGGCATCGGCGGCGGCCCGGTCATGGGCGCGGACCCATCGGCCGGAACCGGAGCCGGGGCTGCGCCGACTCCGGCGTATTCTTGCGGCGCTCCGAGCCACTGCGCTGGAGCCTTGGCCGGGAGCGTGCGGGCGATGATCCAGGAGGCGGCCCCGCCGATCAGTGCGAAACTGATAGCGAACAGATAGGCGCCGAGGATGCCCGAATCGCCGGTGGGACCGTAAACGATGGCGCCGATCACCCCGCCCAGTATCTCCATGCCCAGCCAAAGGCCGATGGTGTAGCCGATGGCGGCACCGCCCCGGCGTCCCCGCGCGACGGCGGCCTTCGAATTGAACAGACTGAGCAACCAAACTCCGAGTATCTCTAACATGACGAGCCCTTCCTAACGTCGATCGCGTGCTGGTCGTGGCGAACCAGAGTTGGGGACTGTCCCCAACTGTGGTTCGGTTGGTGGCGGCGGTTCATTTGACGGGCCTTTCCGTGCGGTCGGACTCGTCGTCCTGGGGGTAGAACACCACCGAGTCGGGGGTGGCTGTGGTCTCGAACTCCCATTCGACTTCGCCGCTGTCGACGCTGGCGCTGGACCAGTCGGTCTCCACGCCGTCGACCATAATTGCGCAGCCGACGGGGAATTGGAGCTTGTTGTCGCGGATCACCATGATGTCGAAGCCCGATCCGAGGGCTTTGATGGTGGTGTTGCCATCATCGCTCACGCCGACCGAGATGCTGTTGATGACGTACGAGTTGTCGAACGCGAAGAACGTGATCGGGAATCCTTCGACGGCGCTGCCGGAGCCGGTCGGCGACTCAGATTCGTCGGCGTCTCGGCTGGCCGTAGGCTCAGAGGGCTGATCGTTCGCCGAGGATTCGGAACCGTCGCTGCTCGCCGGTTCCACGACTGCTGCACTAGCGGTGGCAGCGGTGCCGGTGCGGGGCGGCGACTGGCTAAGGCCGTGTGTGGAGGACGAGATCAATCCCACCGCGAGGACCACCACAGACGAGAGCACCACCAGGCCACCGATGATTGAGGCCGTCATG
>JAISCU010000053.1 GCA_031265345.1 Bifidobacteriaceae bacterium | reverse complement strand
TCCGTCAACGCCAAGCTCCGGGTCATCACCCGCACCGCCTTCGGCTTCCACGACGTCAACGCGCTCATCGGGCTCGCCATGCTCTCGCTCGGCGGCCACCCGCCCACCATCCCAGGCCGCAAATGACCCACGAACAAAGGAGGAGATCCCGGAATGGGGACGGACCCGTTATCCACAGGGTTTGACCTGGGCAAACACCTGTGGAAAACCTCTCGGTGAGCATGGAAAGGTACCGTCCCCGAGTTAGGGGTCGCGGAGGCGTTGGGAGATCACCGTCGAGACGCCGTCGTCGCGCATGGTGACGCCGTATAGGGCGTCCGCTATCTCCATGGACCGTTTCTGGTGCGTCACCATGAGCACCTGCGAGGAGGCCCGCAATTCCTCGATCATGCCGAGCAACCGGCCCAGGTTGGTCTCGTCCAGGGCCGCCTCGACCTCGTCCATGACGTAGAACGGCGAGGGCCGGGCCATGAAGATCGCCAGGGTGAACGCGACTGCCACCAGCGAGCGCTCACCGCCGGACAGCAACGACAGCCGCTTGACCGCTTTGCCTGCGGGCCGGGCCTCGATGTCCACCCCGGTGGTCAGCCAATCGTCCGGCGCGGTGGCGATCAGATGCCCCTCGCCGCCGGGGAAGAGCCTCTCGAACACCCTGGTGAAAGCATCGCGCGTGTCCTCGAAGGCGGAGGCGAAGACCTGCTCGACCCGCGCATCGATCTCCTTGATGACCTGCAGCAGGTCGGCCCGCGACCGCTTGATGTCATCGAGCCCGTTGGTCAAGAACTTGTGCCGCTCCTCCAACGCCGCGTACTCCTCCAGCGCCAACGGGTTGACCCGTCCCAGCGCGGCCAGTTCGCGCGTCGCCCGCCGCAGCCGTTTCTCCTGCTCCTCGCGCACATAGGGCCTCGCCTCGGCCTGAGGGTCGGCCGGATCGGGGACCGGCTGGTCGGGACCGTACTCCTGACGCAAATCGTCCAGCGTCAGCCCCAGGTCCTCGAGGGCTTTGGCGGCCACGGCCTCGAGTTTGGCCTGGCCAGCCGCGCGCGCCATCTCGTCTCGGTGGACCTCGCTGGTGATCCGGGCCAGCTCGGTCCTGATCTCCTCGGCCGAGCCGCGCAACCCCGCCAACTCCGCCTCGCGCTCGGCCCGCTGCTGCTCCAGCCGGTCGCGCGCGTCGCGGGCGGCCGCCGCGGCGTGTCCCACCCGCGCCTCGAGCTCACCAGCGGCCCGCTCGACCGACACCGCCAACCGGGCTTGGTCGGCCCGCTGCTCGGCCCGCGCCTTGGCCCTGGCTTCGGCCTGCCGCTCCGTCTCAGCGGCGCGCTTGGTCGCGGCGATCCGCGTGACCAGCCCGTCCAGGCGCTGGTCGAGCGTCCGGACCTCCAGCGTCGCGTCGGTCAGGGCCTGCCTGGCCGCCTGGGCTTCCATCGACAGCCGGTCGCGCCGGCCGGAGTCCGGTTCGCGTCCTTCCAGTTGCACGATGCCGCCGTCCCCGTCCGCATCCACCCCGGCCTGGTCCTCGTTCCCGGCCCAGGCGGCGGCCAACTGTTCCGCCAGGGCGGCCAGGGCCGCCTGGTCTTCGGCGAGCCCGGTGTTGGCCTCATCGAGACGGCCGGTGACCTTGGCCGCCAGGTCCCGCTGCGATCCGACGGTGGCGGCCAGATGCCCCAACCGGTCCGCGACCGCCGCGTGTTTGGCGTCCGATTGGCTGAGCGCTTCGAGGGTGGCGGCGACCGCCTGTTCGGCCTCGGCCAGGCGGGCCGAAGCGGCCTTGAGCTCGAAGGCGGCGGTCTCCAAGCCCGCCTGGGCACGGGCGATGGCTTCCTCCGCCTCCGCGTGCGCCGCGGCCAGTTCGATGGGGCTCTGGCCGGAGGGCGATCCGCCGATCGCCAGCGAGGCGCTGAGCAGGTCGCCGTCCCTGGTGACGGCGGTGAGCGTGGCGTCCGCGGCCACGACCTGCTGCGACTCGGCCAGATTCTCGGTCAGCACGGTGCGGCCAAGCAAATCAGCCAGGGCCGCGTCGATGGCAGGCTCGGTGGTCTGGACCGCGTTCAGGGCACACCGTCCGACCGGTGCCGGCGATCCGTTCCCCACCCGTTCGGGGCGCGAGTCGGAAGGGGCGCCGCGCCCGCCGATCACCAGAGCCGCCTGCCCCAAGTCGTCATCGCGGGCCAGCCGCAACGAATCGACGGCCGGACCGGTCCCGATCACCGCCACGGCACCGGTGGCCCGCCCCAGCGCCGCGGCCACAGCGGTCTCCCAGCCCTTGTCCACCTTTAGCAGCCCGGCCAACGGTCCCAGCGTCGGGACCCGGTCGGCCACCGCGTCCGACCCGTCCTTCGTGGCCATCGCCAAAGCCAGGGCGGAGCGGGCGGCGCTGGCGCCGGCCAGGTCGGCTCGCGCCGCCGACTGGCGCTCGTTGATCTGGGCGAGTTCGGCTTTGGCTCGGTCCAGTTCGGTGGTGGCCGTCTCATGGTCGCGGTTGAGGGCGGCCTCGCCGTGCTCGACTCCGGCGATCTGCTGTTCCAGCGCTGTGAACTCTTGTTCCGCCTCGGCGCGGGCGGTCTCGGCGGCGTCCAGCTGGTCGGTCAGATGGGCTATCTCGGTCGAGCGGCCCTCGACCCGTGAGCGCGCGGTCGCCACCTTGCCGGTCAACGTCGCCAGCGACTCACGCCGGTCCGCCGCCGCGCGCAAGGCGGCCGCATAGCGTTCATCCTCCAAGCGGAACGCCTGGTCGGCCCCCTCCGAAAGCCGACGGGCGGCGTCGAGTGTGGCGGCGGCATCGGACAACTGGTTCTCAAGTTCGGCGCGTTCCTGCCCCAACTGGTCGGCCAAAGCCTCCAGGCCCTCCGTCGAACCGGCGCCGGCGACCCCCGACGTGGGCAGGTGGAACTCGCCCTGGCCGAGCGACCGCGCGCGCTCGGCGGCCAGGTTGCGGGCGCCGCGAACCTTCTCCGCCAGGGCGGCCGTGCGGAAGTAGAGCTCGGAAGCCTTCGAGAGCTCCGGGACTGCCAGGGCGGCGGCCTGCTCCAACTGCGTCAGGCGGCCCTGGGCTTCGGCCAGGCCGGTTTGGAGCTCCTCGCGGCGCTGGTTCAGGGCGGTCTCGTCGGCCGTCTCGGCGGCGAGGGAGGCCTCGAGCTGGGCGGACTCGTCGGCCAGGAGGCGGGCCTGGGCGTCGCGGACGGAGATCTGGATGGACTGGGCGCGCCGGGCGACATCGGCCTGCTTGGCCAACGGCCCCAATTGGCGGCGGATCTCCCCGGTCAGGTCCTGCAGGCGGGTGAGGTTGGCCTGGGTGGAGTCGAGCTTGCGCAGAGCCCGCTCCTTGCGCTTGCGGTGCTTGAGGACCCCGGCGGCCTCCTCGATGAACCCTCGGCGCTCGTCCGGGCTGGCGGTCAGCACGTCGTCCAGGTGCCCTTGGCCCACTATGACGTGCATCTCGCGGCCCAGGCCGGTGTCGGAGAGGAGCTCCTGGATGTCCAGCAGCCGGCAAGCGGTCCCGTTGATGGCGTACTCCGATCCGCCGTTGCGGAACAGCGTCCGCGAGATCGTGACCTCGGTGTACTCGATCGGCAGGGCGCCGTCGGCGTTGTCGATGGTCAGCTTCACTTCGGCGCGGCCCAGCGCGGGGCGGGTGCGGGTGCCGGCGAAGATGACGTCCTCCATCTTGCCCCCGCGCAACGATTTGGCGCCCTGCTCTCCCATGACCCAGGCCAGGGCATCCACCACATTGGACTTGCCGGAGCCGTTGGGGCCCACCACGCAGGTGATGCCCGGCTCGAAGGTCAGACGCGTCGTCGAGGCGAAGGACTTGAAGCCCCGCAGAGTCAGCGTCTTGAGATACACGGGTCCCTAGCTTATAGCGGTTGGTGCGCCGGGGCGGGGCCAAAACCCTGTCGACCGCCTCCCGTAGACTTGACCGGAGAGGACGTGGCCGATGCCCCAGAAAGCTGGCGCCGTCCGACGGTTCAATACGCGCGGCCCCTGTGTGCCCGAGCTCCACTACATGGTCGACACCACGGATCGCATCGACACCATAGTCCGTGACTACATAGAGCCGGGGGAGTACTTCACCATCAACCGGCCCCGGCAATACGGCAAGACCACCACGCTCGAGGCGATCCGCCGCGCTCTGGCCGATGCTGATTTGATAGTCGAGGTGAGCTTCGAGTCGCTGGGGGCGGTCCTCGACTCCGAGGAGAGGTTCATCCCAGAGTTCTGCCGCCTTGTCGCCGAGCCCCTCGCAGCCTCGCCCGCCTTGCTCGGCGACGGGGTGCTTCAAGACCTGACGGCGCCATTCGATGGCGCTCCCACGTTCACGGAGTTGGGGCGCCGCATCACGCGTCTGTGCTCGGTCGTGCCGGGCCGCATCGTCGTGTTGATCGATGAGGTCGACCGGGCCACCGACTATGCTGTCTTCGCCGGTTTCCTCGGGTTGTTGCGTTACAAGTACATCAAGCGCGCCACGGCGGCGGCGTCCACATTCCACAGCGTCATCCTGGCGGGCGTCCACGACGTCAAGAACCTCAAGAAGAGAATCAGACCCGACTCGGAGCACGCCTACAACCCGCCCTGGAACATCGCCGTCCCGTTCACGGTCGAGCTCGCCTTTTCGCCCGGCGACATCGTGACCATGCTCAGGGAGTTCGAGGCCGACCACCGCACAGGCATGGATCTAGCCGAAGTGGCGGAAGCCCTCCACGACTTCACCTCCGGCTACCCGGTCCTGGTCTCGCGCCTCTGTGAGATGGTCCACGGCGCGGGCCTGGCCTGGACGCGCCCTGGCGTCGAGTCCGCCGTCTCGGCTCTGCTGTGCGAGCAGAACACGTTGTTTGACGACCTGATCAAGAACCTGGAGCGGCACCCCGACCTACGGGACCTGGTCGGGCGGATCGTCCTGCGCGGCGATCGGGTGCCCTTCAACCGGGCCGTCCCCGTGATCGACCTCGGGGCCAGGTACGGAATCTCGACCGAGACGGGGAATGGAGTCGGCATCGGCAACCGCATTTTCGAGACCTACCTGACCGAGTACCTGGTTGCCCGCGAGGCCACCACGCCGTCCGCGGAGCGATTCCTCAGCGATGAGCCCCAGTTCGGCCGAGACGGTCGCCTCGACATGGCCCTCTTGGTGACGCGCTTCGCCGCGTTCATGCGCGAGGAGTACCGCGACGAGGACGGCTCGTTCATCGAACGCCACGCGCGCCTGCTGTTCCTCGCCTTCCTGCGGCCCATCGTGAACGGCAAGGGCTTCTACTTCATCGAGCCCGAGACCCGTGGCGCCCGCCGCATGGACATAGTCGTTGTCTACGGCGGCGAGGAGCATGTTGTCGAGCTCAAGGTCTGGCACGGCCAGCGGCGCGAGGACAATGCCGTCCGCCAACTCGTGGGCTACCTCGCCGCGCGCGGCCGCGACCGCGGTTACTTGGTCTCCTTCACGGACCAGGCCCACCGCCCGCGCCAGGACGCGACTTTCGAGGTGGACGGCCGAACCGTCACCGAGGTCGTCGTCGCCTACCGTGACAAGGAGTGACGCGCCCGGCGCCTTCGGCTGAGGGTTTCGCCTAGGGACAGGCATCACACCGACGATGCCGCGCCAACGGGTCACGGCATCGCCTCGGCTTTCAACGCGGTCTGGGTTGTCGCCGGATTGTGGGTGTAGCCTTGCTGTGAGCCCTCATTGTTGGACTGCGTCCAAATGCGATTGAGAGGGGTTGGCAATGACGCGGAGGCCGTGGCTGGGACTTGTCGGTGCGGCGGGCGTAGTTCTGTTGGCGTTGCCGGGAGCGGCGACTGGCGAGGCGGCCATCCCGCCTGATGATGCGCTCATTGACGCGTTTGCAGCTTTCCCGTTGTCCAACGCTTCCGTGGAGGTGAACGCGCACGGCGACTCGATCATTGTGGAGTCGAGAGAGTTCGGCGACTTCCCCGTGGCGGGGGACGACTACATCATCATGTCGACGGGCGACGCCAGCGACGTGTTCGGGGGACCCTGGCAGGAACTGGCCAGCACCTCCTTGGGGACCGAGAACGGGGCTGACGGTAACGACCTGACTCAGTTGACGTTCGACTTGGAGCCTCCGGCGGGCGCGGAGTGTTTCTCCTTCGATTTCCAGTTCTTGGTCGAGGGCGACCGCCATGTGAGCGGCGTGCCTGTGGCGGACCCGTATTCGCCGGATATCCGACCGCTCCATTTGGTCTACGTATGGGATGTTATCGGCTCCAGATACAACGACATTTTCACCGCCGAATTGAACGAGAGTTTCTTCTCGATGGAGGAGGGCCAGGTGGTCGCCCCGAACAACTTCGCCTACGATTCCGACGGCAACATGGTGTCGATCAACACGGTCGCAGGCCTCTACCCGCTGGAATGGTCATACTTTAGGCTGAACTTCCGCACTGATCGCATGACTGCCATGTCGCCGATCGAGGCGGACATCGACACGGGCCGGATGTCGTTGATCCTGTCTATACAGGACGTTGCGAGCTCGTACTTGGATTCGGCGGTGCTGCTTGACAATCTCCGTTGGTGGTACGACAACCGAGCGGGCCGGTGCGACCGAGCCGTTTACCCGACCTCGGACAGGGACGGGGACGGCCTTCCGGATGAGTGGGAGGTCAACGGGATCGACTACGACGGAGACGGGGTGCCGGAACTCGACCTGCCCGCAATGGGCGCGGACATGCGGCACGCGGACATATTCTTGGAGATCGACTGGATGGTGAAGCCTGGGAACTGCATCGGCACCATGTGCTGGGGCGGGTGGTCCTTCGCGCCGGACCAGGATGCCCTGGATGATGTGGTTGCCGCGTTTGCCGCCGCGCCGTATCGGAACCCGGACGGGACACAGGGGATCAGTCTGCACGTAGACGCAGGGGAGCATTCTCCGCCGGGCCAGTTCGAGACCGGGGCCTCGGGCAGCGCCGTCCCTTGGCAAGAACACTTCGGGACCATCACCGCCGACGGCTACGACTGGGCTGACTTCGAGGCGGTCAAGGCTGCCCATTTCGGGCCCGACGGATCGGACGCCCGCCGCGACGCTTTCCATTACGTGGTCTATGCTGACCGGTGGGGAGACAGCGAATCTTCGGGGATCTCGCGGGGCATCCCTGGGGCCGACCTGATCATCTCGGATGGCCCGTGGGTATCGGCCTGGCCGTGGAAGAATGGTTTCCAGCGGCACCAGGAGAGCGGGACCCTGATGCATGAGCTAGGGCACAACCTTGGCTTGCAGCATGGGGGACCCGACGGACATAGGTTCCAATGGGATCCGGCTTACCTGTCGATCATGAATTACACCTACCAAATGGATGGCGTCCCTCCGGACGACAGAGTCGACTACTCGCGTGGCGAGCCTTTCGACGATTGGGCGCACATTCGCTTCGACGGCGGCTCGATCGGGGACTTCGGGGACGAGGCACCGGTGATGGTGACCCCTGATGTGGACGAACTGACTTGGGACACGGCCAACGATTGGGGCGCGGCGGGAGCGCCCGGCGACGGGGAACTCGGTTTCCTGGGTCCGAACCTGTTCGCGGTCGGCCGGGCTGACCAGGTGCTCTACGTCTGGGTCACGAACGTGTCGGCGGAAGAGGCCACCTACCATGTCGCCGCAGCGGTCGGTGACACGCCCACGGCCTCGGTCGAGGTGACGGTGGCCGGTCGTTCATCGGTGATAGTCCCGGTGACCTTCACGGCCGCGGGTCTGGGCGCTGGTGAGGTCGCGCTTGAGCTGACGTTGTCCTCGGACCCGCTTGGCCCTGGAGTCGACCGGGTGTCGGAGACCTTGCTGGGGCTGGACCTCGATGCTCCGGGAGTGCGGGAAGACCTGGCGGAGGCCGCGGCCGGGGCCAGGGCGCACGCCGAACCGCCGCACGAACTGGTGCCGGCGGCGGTCGACCGGATGGTCGAGGTCGCGGCTGGCAGCCCTGGCGATCCGCCTGAGGACTTGCCATCCGAGGGTGAGACTGAACCGGCCGAGGAGCCCTCGGGCCAGGGGCCCGGAACAGAACCCGGCGAGGATGCAGAAGAATTGCCCCCGCCATCAGACGGACCGGCGCCCGGTGGCGATGAAGCGGAGCCTGTGGAAGGGCCCGGAGGCGACGGCTCGCCGCCGGACGATCCGGACGCCGAAGGCATCCCGAGTGCCGGAGATGGCGCTGTCGGCCCTGCGCCCACGGCGAATTCCTCTGCGGATCAGCAGGGCCGCCCGGGCGGCGCGACCGGAGTCCCGTCCTCACCAGCGCGCGCAGACCGCGCGACGCCGGACAGGGCGGACGAGGGCGGCGGCCTGCCCGTGACTGGCGCCGCGGGTTCTAGCCGGTTCGTTGGGGTCGGCGCGCTAATGGTGGTCACCGGGGTCCTTTGCTTGGCCCGGAGTCGGAGGTCCGAGCATGGGGCGCATTCGAGATGAAGGGGGCGAGGAAGTGAGCGCGAGGGATGAGCGGAGCGGCGGAGCGGTTCGCTCCGGGCGGCGTTGGAGATGGTTGGCGGGGTTGTCGGCAGTCGCGACTCTGACGGTGGTCGGCTTGGTCGCGTCGGCGGCGACCGGTCCTCGAAGTGGACTGGAACGCGGCGAGCCGGACCTGAAGGTCAGCGACACGATCGGGATGACCTTCGACGAGGCCGAGCGCATGGGCCTGGTCTGGAGGGACGGCGCGGCTGTTGTAGGCATACCGCGGGTGGTGGGAACGTCTACAGCCCCATTCATATGTGTGGGTGTGGGCAGCCGGAGCACCATCAGAGAGGATTTCCGGGTCTCGGTGGTGGTCGACGGCCGGGAGATTGGCAGCCGCACGTCGACCCTAGTGGCGAAGGGTGGCGCGGCCTACTGGATCCCGCTGACGGAGTACCCCGAGGGGCGGGAGGCCAAGGTCTACGCTTCCAGCGACCTATCGGACGACCGGCGGCCCAACAGCAGGTCGATCCCGCGCTTGCCGGAGCTCCCCGCTGAGAGCGACTCGGCTTTCTTGGACATGCTGGAGCCGCTGGCCTGCCGGGTCGGCGTCACGATCAAGCGATGACACGGCCCCTTGGCCATACCCTCGGGCGCTGCGGGCCATACCTGGTTCACCGGGTTCCGCGCCGATGGTCGTTGTGCCGGAGCCGGATGTTCGTCGCTGCTCACGGCTATGGCCGGTGGGAGGAGTTCGGGAGCGGCAGCGGGGTGATCATAGACCCGAACGACGACCAGACGGTCGCGGACGCTATCGCGGCCGGTCCCAATGCGCAGTACCTGGCATCGCTCTCAGAATCGGCGCTGAACGCGTACTGCAAGGCCTTGGACGACCTCGACCCGGCCGGACCCGACGCGTGGGTCTCGCAGCCGACTGCTCTGCTGGGTGAGGAGAAGGGCTGCCGCGGCGGGGCTGAACGCAAGTTCCCGAACCCGGCCCTCGCCGAACCCCTGACCTCCTATTCGCAACAGGACTTGGTCGGGGGCATGTCGGAGATCGGCTGGCGGGTGAACAATGACCCACGCACGCTGGAACCTGACCGGGAATGGGACAAGTGCATGGCTGAGCACGGCTATGACGTCGCTGAGGAACACTCGATCGGAGACGGCGGCGAGTGGGTCACCAGCGGGCCGATCCAAGCCTTCTATCTGGCCGTGATGACCGGCGCGGACGGTCGAGTTGCAGACAGGGACCAGTACCTGAGCACTGAACTGCCGGAGGACCAACGGTCGTTGGTCCAGTCCGAGCCGGAGAAGGCCATCGCCCTGGCAGATTTCGACTGCCGCGAACGAACCGACTAAATGGACCGGCTGATCACGATCCACCGCGAGTTCGAGACGGCGTACCTGGAGGACAACCGCCCGGCGCTGGAGGACTTGTTGGTCGCCATCGAGGCCAGGATCGCGGAAGGCTGAGGGCTCGATTCCTCCCCGCACGGCCCGGTAGGGGAAGATTGAGGGCATGAACTTAGAGGGCACGGGTCTGTTGTTGGCCGCCGCTGGCGCTGTCGTCACGTTGGCGCTGATCGTGGTGTTGGTCTACTGGCTGGTCCGCCGCGGCCCCACCCGTGGGCCCGGCTCGGGTCCGTCCACCACAACGCGGACGATGCCGCCGGGCCAGCCCTCCCCGGAGCCCGACCTGGGAGACCTGCCGGACGAGGGCGTCTCAGAGGGCAGCGGGGCGGAACCGGCCAGCGAACCGGCCACTGAGCCGACCGCCGCCGTGTCTGGTCGGCCCGTCGGCGAAGCGACCAGCGGGACCGCTCCGAAGGATCTGGAAGCGGCCGCAGCCGAAGCCGCCGCAGCCGCGAGACTCGAGGTTCCGGAAGCCCCGGCCACGCGCCTGCAACGATTGCGGGCACGCCTGGCCGGGTCCAAGTCAGCCCTCGGCAAGGCACTGCTGGCGGTGCTCAGCCGCGACCAGCTGACCCAGGACGACTGGGACGAGTTCGAGGAGACTCTGCTGATGGCGGATGTCGGGACGGCGGCATCGGAAGAGATACTCCAGAACGTGCGCGAAGCCATGCGGGTCGAAGGCGCGGGCGCCAGCCCAGCCCAGACCTTGCGCCAGGAACTGTTGGCGGCGGTGGCCTCCCCGGCCAGCCGGGGGATCATGGACCAGGGCGAGGGCGGCGATCCCGGCGTGATCCTGGTGGTCGGGGTCAACGGTTCCGGCAAGACCACCACCATCGGGCGCCTGGCCAGGCTCGAGGTGGCAGAGGGCAACACTGTCATATTGGGCGCCGCCGATACTTTCCGGGCCGCCGCCGCCGACCAGTTGGCGACCTGGGGCGAGCGGGTGGGCGTCCACGTGGTGCGCGGCCCGGAGGGCTCCGACCCGGCGTCGGTCGCGTTCGACGCCGTGGCCGAGGGGATCGACCGGCAGGTGGACACTGTCATCATCGACACGGCCGGCCGGCTGCACAACAAGGCCAACCTGATGGGGGAGCTCGAGAAGATCAAGCGCGTGGCGTCCAAGCGGGTGCCGATCACCGAGACGCTGCTGGTCCTGGACGCCACCACCGGCCAGAACGGCCTGACTCAGGCCCGCGTCTTCACCGAGGCGGTGGACGTGACCGGAATAGTGCTGACGAAACTCGACGGCACCGCCAAAGGCGGGATCGTGATCGCCGTGCAACGGGAGCTTGGCGTGCCCGTCAAACTGGTCGGTCTGGGCGAGGGGCCGGACGACCTGGCGCCGTTCGATCCCGAGGCCTTCGTGGACGGCCTGACCGCCTGACTGCGGCCCCGCCCGGTGCGCCCGCATCGTCCAAGGAACACGGGTTTGCGTCAGACGCCAACCCGTGTCCCTTACACAACAAGCGTCGCATAATCCTGCGTACGGAAACGCTAGACACTGGAGCTGTCCCCAGTCCGGGCATGGGTGGAGGCCGAATGGCTGGTCGAATGGGGCGGTGGGGAGCTGAAGAGAGTTCAGATGCCGCGCTAGAAAATTCCGCTCTGAGGGAATAGCGACGGGGGCTCCACGCGTTGCCATTAGGTGACAAGCGGCGCCGGCCGAGGGAGCCTCAAGCTTCCCGATGGGCGCGGCATCCAGTGTCGCCGAGATCCGGCGAACTGAGGCGGTCGGCGTCTGACGCCGGCCGGAACGGTCGGTGGCGGACCCGGCAGCCGACCAGCTATGAAAGGAAACCCCCAAAATGGCAACGAATTCCAATACGCATGTCGTGGTCCAAGAACAACCACGGCGGCGTCGCTTCGCGGGCGTGCTCGGGACCTTGGCCCTGGGCGTGGCCATGGTGGCCGGTGCCACCACCGCGGCATTCACCGACTCTGAGTACGCGAACATGTTCAAGGACGGCGAGGACGGCATCAAGACCGGCACCTACAACATCCAGATCAGGGCCAAGGGCGCGCCGACATGGTCAGACACAACGCTAGAGCCCGCAAACGCCCCCGACAACCGGCCGGAGGATACTGAAGATCCCGTCGAACTGACTCTCAGCCAAGTGCCCCTGGTGCCAGGCGAAACGACTGGTCCGGAAACGGCGTTCGAGGTCCGCAATGAGAACAACAGAACGCATAACACCAGCCTCAACCTGAGGCTCAAGGACATCACCGTCTCCGACTCCCAGACCGATGCGGCGCGGGCCGACCTGCTTGCCGGGCTGCGGTTCGATGTGACTGTGAAGAACCTGAGCGCGCAGCCGAACACAGAAGTCGAGCACAAGGCGAGGACTTGGACCCAAATGACTTCCAGCCCGATCGAGATCGCGGCCAACGCCGCCCCTGGCGTGGAGTTCGAAGTCACCATCAAGGTCACCCTGGTCACCCAGGGCGCGGCCACCGACGGGAAGATCCAGGGCGTTCCGGTCAAGCTACTCGCCCAAGTCGACGGCGAATCCCTCTGACCCAGGAGTACCGGTAGCGCCCGCGGTCGCGTCGCCAAGCCAGGTCTCTGGCGGCGCGACCCCGGTGCCCAGCCGCCCAGCCGCCCAGACCGCGCCAACCTGCCTCACACCACCAAGCCCGCCCAACACCATGCCTCAACCCGCCTCCAAGACACTCCGACACCGAAGGAAGCATCCGTGAAGACTCTCAAGATATTCCAGCGAATCGTCCTGGGGGCAATGTCCCTCATCGGCATAATCACCGTCCTGGCGACGGTGGCCTGCCTGGCTTTGGATATCAGGCCCGTGGCAGTCGTCTCCGGCTCGATGGAGCCCGCCGTCTCGACCGGCGCCCTGGTCCTGCATAAGACCGTGCCCGCGTCGCAGCTCGAGGTGGGCGACGTGGTAACAGTGGCGCGGACCGACGGCAACGGCGTGGTCACCCACCGGATCGCGTCCCTGGAGCCCGCCGAGGACGGCCAGGCCGCCCTGACCCTCCGTGGCGACGCCAACCAGAAGGACGATCCAGAGACCTACGTCGTGGACAAGGCCGACCGGATGGACATGGCCGTCCCCGCGGTGGGCGGCGCGCTCATGTGGATGCGGGCGCATCCCATCGCCACCGCGATCATCCTGCTCGCCCTGCTCGCCTTCAGCCTCTGGCCGGCGCCCCGCTTCGTGGTGCACACAGCGGACGGCCGCGTGCTCAAGAACCTCACCCGGCGCGAGGCCGCCATCTACGTCGAGGAGGCCAAACGCGCCCGCTCGGCCCAAGCGTCTGAAGAGCCAGAAGTGGACGATGCCGCTCGGCCAGCCCCGCCAGTCACCCCCGTCCTGGGTGTCCCCGCTGTTCCCGCCCGCCCGGTCGTGGCCCAGGCCGCCCCACCGGCCCAGTCCGCTCTCGTGTCGGCGTCGGCCGCCCAATCGACCTTTGCGCCCGCACCGGCCCAGGCCGCCCCAGCCGTGCAGACGGCATCGGCGGCCCAGGCGGCTTTCACGAGTGCGTCGGCCCAGGCGCCACAGGCGACCCAAACGGCATTCGCGCCTGCGCCGAGACGCGAGACCTCGGCGCCTCGAAGCGCCGAACCGGCCCTCGCGGCCCAAGGCGGAGTCGCCACCGCCGTTCGGGACCGGGCTGGCGCGGCCCGCCGAGTCGCATGGCTCCCGACCGACTCGGTCCCCGTCCGCCGCCCCGTCCTGGACTCGGCTGACGGAAGGTACTGACTCATGCATCGGCGGGCTGGCAGGGAGGCGAACTGGTTGGGCCGGGTGGCGGCGCTGGCCGTCGCGGCGGTCGCCATCGTGTTGGCCTGCCTGCCCGTCGCCGCCACCAGCGCGGCCTTCATCGACTCCGAGTACGGCAGCTTCGACCTGACGGCCGAGGCCCCGCCAGCCCCCCGTCCGGCCATCAACATTGGCTACCGGGGCAACTATCTGGGCGCGACCCAGGTGGGGTTGTCGCAATCTGGCTCGGCTGCCTACGTGTGGGGCTATCGCGATGGTGGCCTCAGCGGCACCGGCGCCAAGGTGGACCCGACCGCGGACATCAGCGTGGTCAAGCTGCCGGGCGGCCTGAAGATCGCGGGCATCACAGGTGGCTCCAACAAGGGCAACTCTCAGTACTACAACGCCGCTATCGGAGTCTTGGCCCAGGACGGCTCGGTGTGGACCTGGGGAGTGGCCGACGAGCATCGCCTGGGCCGTCCCGTCACCGACGCGAACCGGTGGCTGCCCGGCAAGGTGGAAATCCCCGGCAAGGTGATCGACCTGCAGTCGGGCGCCAACTCCTTCGTCGCCCTGACTGACGATGGCGACCTCTACACCTTCGGCGCGGTCAGCAGCGAGTCCTACTCGACCTACGGCGCGCTGGGGCAAGGCGCAGCCGCCATATCCGGCACCGTGCCTCGACGAATCCTGACCAAGGTGCACTCGTTCGGCGTGGCCCTGAACAGCGTCTGGGCGGTGGTAGCGCCGGGCTGGACCAACACGACGTACAGCGGCAACGACACCGCCGACCAGGGATCGACCACGGCCCCCGGCGAGCGCGGCGAGGTCCTGTTCTGGGGCTACAACGAGCTGAATGGCAGCGGGGCCGCCTCCGGCGATCCGGATCTGAAGAATACCTACTGCGCCAAGCCGACCCGGTTGTCCACCACTGCGGTCTTGAACCAGTTGCTCTGGGCTGGCTCCGCCGCGGGCGACCAGAACGAGACGCTGGGCGTGGCCATGGGGTCGCCCGAGGATTCGGGGACGTTCCGCCAAATGACCGGGAGCGTCTACGGCAACCAGGTGCTGCTGGCGGACGGACGTCTGTTCACCTGGGGCTATTCGGCCAACGGCTACTATGGCTCAGGCAACAACACTGGCATGAGCACGCGGCAGACGATGGTGCCGACCCAGGCTGACCTGGGCGGTCTCAAGGTGCAGGCGGTCGCCCACACCATGCGTCTGACCATGCTCCTGGACCAGACGGGCACCGCGTGGATCTACGGTCGCTCCGGTCCCGGCGAGGAGGCGGTGTTCCCCAAGCCGGACGGCACTGTGCCCATCGTCTCCTCGTCCAGCCCGGTCAGGATCGAAGGGGACGAGGCGCCCGGCTGGCAGGCGGGCGGCATCACCGGCATGGCGGGCAACGGCAACATGTCCTTCATGCTGACCCGTGACGACGGCAGTCTGTGGCTGGCAGGAGGCTCGGACATCGAGTCGAAGGTGAACGATTTCGCCCTGGTGCGGGATCACTGGACCAGCGCCGGCAACACCGTCCGGACGGACGCCGCCCAACCGATCCTCCAGGTCGACTTCTCCGGCCTGCCCGACTGACCCCGCTCCCACGCCGGGACGGTCCTTCCGCCCAGACGCCGGGGACAGACGTCGCCGACCCAGCCCCGACGCGGCACGACGGGGACGTCGGAAGCCGGGCGCGCGGCATCGTCCACCGGAGGCGCACAAACGCGGGCAACACAACATTTACCGGGAGCCCCCCGCCGACACGCGGGCGTAACACGCCGGGTCGGTAACCGGAAACCCGTCCGGCGCAAGCTCGTTGGGTAAAAGCGAACCCGACGGGTGAAGGAGGGAAAACGGTGTGGAATGACGCGCTGTTGGCGGTCAGTGTCGAGGATTTCCCGCTCGACGCGGGCAACACCGCCTGGATTTTGACTTCCGCCACGCTGGTCCTGTTGATGACGGTGCCTGCGCTGGCGTTCTTCTATGGCGGCTTGGTCAGGACGAAATCGGTCCTGAACATGATGATGCTGAGCTTCGGCACGGCCGGAGTGATCGGCGTGCTATGGGTTTTGTGGGGCTATTCGATGTCGTTCGGCAGCGACGTGGGCGGCCTGTTCGGCAATCCGTTCGAGTTGTTCGGCTTGACCGACTTGGCGATCGACGATCCGAGCAACGTTCTGGCCGGTTCGGGCGTGCCGGCCTGGGTGTGGGTGGGGTTCCAAGCCACTTTCGCGGTCATCACGGTGGCGCTGATCTCCGGCGCGCTGGCCGACCGCGTGCGGTTCGGCCCGTGGCTCCTATTCACCGGCCTGTTCGGCACGCTGGTCTACTTCCCGCTCTGCCACATGGTCTGGGGCGGCGGGATGCTCGGCGCCGACGGCTGGGTGGCCCGCGCCCTCGCGACACCGCTCGACTTCGCCGGAGGCACGGTGGTGCATATCAACGCCGGTATCGCGGGGCTGGTCCTGGCGCTGGTGATCGGTAAACGCGAAGGGTTCGGCAAGACCCCGATGCGGCCGCACAACGTGCCCTTCGTGATGCTGGGCGCGGCGCTGCTGTGGATCGGCTGGTTCGGCTTCAACGCCGGATCGGCTGGCGCGGCCAACGACCAGGCGGGCCTCGCCTGGGTGAACACTTTTGTGGCGACCGCCGCCGCGGCGATGGGCTGGGCGTTGACCGAGCGGATCAAAGACGGCAAACCGACCTCCGTCGGCCTGGCCTCCGGCGTGGTCGCCGGACTGGTCGCGATCACCCCGGGGGCGGGCTTCGTCTCGCCGCTCGGCTCGATCGCGATCGGGCTGGTCGCGGGGATCCTGTGCGCGTTGGCCGTGGGGCTGAAGTTCAAGCTGGGCTACGACGACTCGCTCGACGTGGTGGGCGTCCACCTGGTCGGCGGGCTGGTCGGCACCGTGCTGATCGGCTTCTTCGCCACCGAGTCCAACCTCTGGGACGGCGCCCGGGCCGGTCTGTTCTACGGCGGCGGCATCACTCAGCTTCTCGCCCAGATCACCGCCGCGCTGTTCGCCGTGATCTACTCTGGGGTCATCACTTTGGTGCTCGGCCTGCTCATCAAGGCGACTGTCGGTTGGCGCGTCGCCGAGTCCGACGAGGTCTCCGGGATCGACTTGGCCGAACACGGCGAGACCGCCTACGAGACCATCACTTCCGGTCGGTTCACGCACTGACCAGTTATCTATCGGAAAGGCAAGGAAAGATGAAACTGGTTACTGGAATCATCCAGCCGCACCGTTTGGACGCGGTCAAGACCGCCCTCGAAGCCGCCGGCGCTCGCGGCATGACCGTCTCGGAGGTCTCCGGTTACGGTCGCCAAAAGGGCCACACGGAGGTCTACCGGGGGGCTGAGTACACAGTCGATCTGCTGCCCAAGATCAAGGTTGAGGCAGTTGTGGACGATGCCGTGGCTCGCCCCGCCGTGGACGCCATAGTCTCGGCCGCGCAGACCGGGCGGATCGGGGACGGCAAGGTTTGGGTCGTCGAGGTCGAGGAGATGGTCCGCGTCCGGACCGGTGCCGACGGTGCCGATGCGCTGTAGCCGCCCTGGGGTGCTCCCCGCCGCGAACCGGGGACGCTCAACCAATAAGTCGTCTGGAGACTTTCTGGGCGACTGGCTGGTTGGGGTCTCGCTCGGGGCGGCGCGATGGCGGTCGGCATTCCCGTGATCGCGGCCGCCGCCGAAGTCCCGGAGGGCGATTGGACCTTCCGGGACCTCGGCCTGGCCCGGAGGGGTTCCGGGCCGTTGGCGGCGGTCTGGTGGACGGCTGGGCGGCGCGGGCGCCAGGCGCGCACGGAACTGCTGCGCTCGGCTCTGGGCCGTTTGTGGGCTCAGACCGTTCGGGCGGACCCGCTGGCGGCGGCGGACGCGGGGCTTTCGGCCGGCTGGGAGGCGCGCTCCTCCGGGTCCGCCGCGCTCGTGGCCGTCGGTTCGTTGGGCCGAGGCGAGGCCGGGCCGATGTCGGACCTCGATCTGGTCGTGATCCACGATGGCGCGGGCTGGGACGAGGACCGCCGCTCGCGCCTGGCACGGGCGCTGTGGTACCCGATCTGGGACGCCGGTTTCGACCTCGACCAATCGTTCCGCTCGCTGGCGCAGTGCCGTCGGATCGCATCGACGGACCTGCCCGCCGCCACCGGGCTGCTGTCCTTGACGGCCGTGGCTGGGGATCGGGAACTGGCCGGGCGAGCGGCATCGGCGGTGCTGGCCGACTGGCGGGGCGCGGCCCGGCGACGGTTGGGCGACCTGGTCGAGTCGGTGGCCCTGCGCGAGGCGAGCTTCGGCCACGTCGCGTACCGGTTGGAGCCGGACCTGAAGGAGGCGCGGGGCGGCCTGCGCGACGCGGTGGTGATGGACGCCTTGGTGGCCTCCTGGTTGGCGGAGAAGCCCCGGCAGGAGTTGGACCTCGACGGGGCGCGAGAGTACCTGCTAGACGTGCGCGACGCGCTGCAATCGGCTACCCGGCGTGGCACCGACTGGTTGCTGATGGCGGACCAGGACGCGACCGCGCGGATGATCGACCCGCACCTGACGGCTGACCGGCTGTTGGCCAACCTGGCGCGGGCGGGGCGGTCGCTGGCCTATGGGCTCGACACCACCATGCGGCGGGCGTCCGCCAACTCGCCTGGCCGCAAGGCCTTGCCCGCGGTGTTCGTGCGCGGCCGCCGCCAAGGCCCACGGTTGGCGCCGCTGGCGCAGGGTCTGGCCGAGTTGGACGGCGAGATCGTGCTGGCCTCGCCGGACGCCGGGCTGGATGATCCGGTGCTGCCCCTGCGGGCCGCGCGCGTGGCCGCCCTGAGCGGTTTGGCGTTCGAGCCTTTGACGGTGTTGGCGTTGCGGCGTTCGCCGCCGTTGCCCGAGCCCTGGCCTGACCAGGCGCGGGCGGAACTGGAGTCGTTCCTGGTCGCCGGGCGGGTGGTGGTGCCGGTCTGGGAGGCGCTGGACCAGGCCGGGCTGATCGTGCGGATCTGGCCGGAGTGGACGGGGGTGCGCAACCTGGTGCAGCGCAATCCGTTCCATCGTCACACCGTTGACCGCCATTCGGTGGAGGCTGTGGCGGGCTTGGCCGGTCTGGCTCTCGAATCCGCCCCGGCGCCCCTGGTGGCGGTCGCCGCGCTGTTCCATGATCTGGGCAAACGGCCTGGTGAGCGGGATCATTCGGGCCTGGGCGCGTTGCTCGCCCGGCCGCTGTTCGCCCGGATGGGGTACGGCGAGGCGTCGGCGGCGTTCATGGTCGCCCTGATCCGGCATCACTTGATGCTGGCCGAGCTCGCGACCTCTTGTGATCCGGCCGATCCGGCCACGGTTTGGGCTTTGCTCGATTCGCTCGATCATCGCCTGGACCTGCTCGACGGCCTGGCCGCCCTGACCGAGGCCGACGCCCGCGCCGCCGGGCCCAAGGCTTGGACCAAGCAGCGGGCGGCGCTGGTGGCGCGGTTGGTCGCGGCTGCCCGCGCGGCTCTCGGGGTGGCGGCGGTCGCGGGCGCGGGTGGCGGGATTGGCGGCGAGCGCGTCGATCCGGTGGGTGGTACGGAACCCGTGCCAACGCAGTGAGATGGTCATGTTGGCACGGGTTTGGTATCCGGTCGCCGATGCCGCTCGCCCGGCTTTGCGCGTCGTAGCTGGTCACGGGATCGGCCTTGTGGGCGTCCAGGCCGTGGGTGTGCGAAACCCGTGCCAGCAGGCTGCGATGGTCGTGTTGGCACGGGTTTGGTCATGGGCCGTCGCCTCGACGCCCAAAATGCTCGACGCAACCTGGGCACGAACCGCCCAACACTTCGCGCGGCATCGTCCAACCGGCGCGGCCCCCCGAAGCCAGACCGAACCGCGGCGGCAGAACACCGAGGCGCAGGTCACCACCGGCTTGGCGAGGCGCGCGCACGGAGCCGGTAGCCTTGAACCCTTATGTTCAACTCCCTTTCTGACCGCCTGGCGGCCACCTTCAAGTCGCTGCGGGGCAAAGGCCGCCTCACGCCCGCCGATGTCGACGCCACCATCCGCGAGATCCGGCGCGCGCTCCTCGACGCCGACGTGGCCGTGCCGGTGGTGCGCCAATTCACCGCCGCCGTGCGCGAGCGCGCGCTGGACGAGGACATCAACAAGGCGCTCAACCCGTCCCAGCAGGTCGTCAAGATCGTCTATGACGAACTGGTCGAAGTGCTGGGTGGCCAGACGGCGCACCTGGACCTGGCGACCCGGCCGCCCACGGTCATCCTGCTGGCGGGCCTGCAGGGCTCGGGCAAGACCACCCTGGCCGGGAAGCTCGGCTTGTGGCTGAAGGAGCAGGGCAAGAAGCCTTTGCTGGTGGCCGCCGATCTCCAACGGCCGGGAGCGGTCAAGCAGCTGCAGATAGTGGGCGGCCAAGCCGGGGTCGATGTCTTCGCGCCGGAGCCCGGTGACGGTGTGGGCGACCCGGTGAGGGTGGCCGGGGAAGCCTTGAGGCATGCCCACGAGCAGTATTACGACACGATGGTCGTGGACACGGCCGGCCGACTCGGCATTGACGACGGCCTGATGAAGCAAGCAGCCCAGATCAGGGACGCGGTCCAGCCCGACGACGTGCTGTTCGTGATCGACTCGATGATCGGCCAGGACGCCGTCACCACGGCTGAGGCCTTCAAGGCCGGGGTCGGTTTCACCGGCGTGGTCCTGACCAAGCTCGACGGCGACGCGAGGGGCGGCGCGGCGCTGTCGGTCCGTTCGGTCACGGGCGTCCCGATCCTGTTCGCCTCGACCGGCGAGAAGCTGACCGATTTTGAGGTCTTCCATCCCGACCGGATGGCCAGCCGAATCCTCGACCTGGGCGATGTCCTCACGTTGATCGAGCAGGCCCAGCGCGTTTTCGACGAGGAACAGACCAAGGTCCTCGAACGCAAGCTCAAAGGCGAGGGCGACGATTTCACGCTTCAGGATTTCTTGGCCCAGCTTCAACAGGTCCGGCAGATGGGGTCGATGAAGAAGCTGATCGGCATGATGCCGGGCGCCGGCCAGATGCGTGAGGCGTTGGACCAGTTCGACGAGCGCGAAGTCGACCGGGTCGAGGCGATAGTCCACTCCATGACCCCCGCCGAGCGCGCCAACCCCAAGATCATCAACGGCTCGCGGCGGGCTCGCATAGCCCGAGGCTCCGGCAACACCGTGCAGGCCGTCAACCAGATGCTGCAACGCTTCGACCAGGCCAAGACGATGATGCGCTCGATGGCGCGCGGCGGCAGGCCCCAGCTGGGCGGCGGCGGCAAGAAGTCGAAGGGCCGGATGCAGGCGCCGCAGAAGCGCGGCAAGAAGTCGCGGTCCGGCAACCCCGCCAAGCGCGCCGCCGAGGAGCGCGCCATGGCCGAGCGCGCCAACCGCCCTGCCACGCCCGACAAGCCCAAACAGGGGTCGGCCTTCGGGCTCGGCGAGGGCCAGGCGCCCGGCCCTGGTCAGATCCCCACCGGCCTGGGCGGTTTGTTCGGCTCGTAGGGTCGCCTTTGAGGGCCGCCGATGCCGCTGGGCCGTCTCGGCGCGCCCGGCCCAGTTCGGTCCGTGGTCGGCAGGGCGCCGGCGCGGCGCGGGCAGGGCGTCGGCGCGGCGCGGGCGATCTGTCGACCTGTGGCGGCGGGATGTCGGCCTGCGGGCCGTCGGCGTGCGGGTAGCCCCGACAGTTCCCCCGATTCGTCGGAGGGCGCGGGGATGACGTTTAATGGTGAGCGAACGGCGGCGCGCAGCCACATCGTCCGAGGTCCGAACCTGGGGCGGCGCCGCGGATCGAGGCTGAATCAACGAGGAGGCGCCACATGGCGACCGAGGTCATTCACCTATCGGGGGCGATTGTTATTGATGGCGAGACGGAGGTCTCGGATGTCTGGTCGGTCGACGGCCGACTGACTTTCGCCAGACCGGGCCGCCCAGCGGACTTGAGGATCGACGGCGTGGTCCTGCCCGGCCTGGTCGACGTCCACTGCCATATCGGTCTGGGTGAGCTGGGCGCAGTGCCGCCTGAGGAGGCGACCGAACAGGCGATCGCGGATCGCGACACCGGGGTGCTGCTGGTGCGCGACGCGGGCTGTCCGCGCGAGCCTTGGAGCACCAGATGGCTGGACCAGGAGCCCTGGGCGCCGCGCATCATCCGCAGCGGGCAGCATCTGGCTATCGCCAAGCGCTACATCCGTCACCTGCCACGTGACATCGAGCCCAGTCAATTGCCTAACGCGGTGGCCGAGGAAGCCATCGTGGGCGATGGCTGGGTCAAACTGGTGGGCGATTGGATCGACCGGTCGTTGCCGGAGCCGGACCTGGCGTTGCTGTGGCCGGACGAGGTGCTGATCGAGGCGGTGGACCGCGCCCACGAACTGGAGGCGCGCGTCACCACGCATGTGTTCTCCGCCGAGGGCGCCGCCCAGGCGTTGCGCTGCGGGCTCGACTGCATTGAGCACGGCACCGGAATGGACGCCAAAATGATGGCCGAAGCCCGCGCCAAGGGCGTGGCGGTGGTGCCGACCATGATCCAGCGCGAGCATTTCGCGGAGATCGCGGCTGCCGGGCAGGGCAAGTTCCCGGTCTGGGAGCGGCATCTGATGCGCCTCTACGAGGAGCGCTATGACCAGGCCAAGAAACTCTACGACGCGGGGGTCAAGCTGTTAATCGGCTCGGACGAGTCAACCAACATCCCGCATGGCGTCTACTGCACCGAGACCGACCTGATGGCGTTGGCGGGAATCCCTTCGGAGGCGATCGTCGAGGCCGCCTCCTATGGCACCCGCGACTACCTGGGCGTTCCCGGAATCGAGGAGGGCGCCAGCGCGGACGTGGTGGTCTACGCCGCCGACCCGCGTCAGAACGTGGCCGTCCTGCGCGCCCCGCAAGCCATAATCCTGCGCGGCTCGGTGGTCGCTGGAGCGGTCGCCGCCGCCGTCCTGTAATTGGTCGCGCCCCCAGATTCTGACGGGGTGAAGGGGGTGAAAACGCCCGTACACCCAGGTTATGTTCAGGTTTGGATGCCATATTTGGGGGGACACGAATGCCTATTACCCTCGATGAGGCAGGAGAGAGCATGGCCAAGGGACACGGGCCGGCGCAGAGCGGCCGGTCCGGCTCGAATGGAGCGGGGCGGAACGGAAGGCCCGGCCAGACCAAGTACGCGCCCGGACGGAAAGCCAAGGTCGCGCCGCCGCGCAGGTCACTGGCGCTCGGGAAGGTCGTGGCGGTGGTCGGCGCTGGCGTCCTGGTCGGTGCCGGTGCGGGCTTCGCTGTGGGGCACGCCGTAGGGAATCCTTCGGCGGCCCCCGCGTCCAGCACGAGTGGCCCGGCGGCGGACCGCGCGGACACCGTGGCGGCGCAGATCGGTGACCTTGTGATCATGGAGAGCGAGGTCACCGACTACATCGAGGTCCAGATGCGCGCCGACCAGACCACTGGCGAGACCATGGGCGACGCGGATTGGGTGTCCTACTTGGAGTCCTACGATTGGACGCCGGAAACCGCGCGCGAGGCGGTCATCCGCAATGTGTTCACCCTCTCCTCGGTGATCGTCGCGGAAGCGGCCAGTGCTGGCATCACCCCGGATCAAACGGAGATCGACTCGGAGTTGCAGGAGCAGAAAACCACCATTGGCGAGGCGGACTGGGGAGATTGGCTGGTCCAGAACGGCTATCGTGACGAGGACTTCTACGTGCTCCATCTTCAGGCCACGGCGGTGTACGAGGATTTGATGACGGCCAACGTCGAGTTCACCAGCCCCACGCAGGACCAGGTCGACGCCTACGTCGAGTCGTCCGCGTCCGAATACGCCGGGCCGCGCGTGAGCATGATCTATCTGCCCTACGGCGAAGACGGCGGTGACAGCGCGGACGCGGCGCGCGGCAAGGCTGAAGAGGCGATCGCGCGTCTGGCGGCCGGTGAGAGCTTCGCCTCGCTGGCCGAGGAATACAACGCGACGGACTCGACCGGCGCCGGTGGGGATGTCGGCTGGGGGAACACCGGCAACCTGCCGGAGGTCTGCGCCACGGCGCTGGAGACCATGGGCGTCGATGATGTGAGCGGCGTCCTGGACGGTGGCGCGGAGTTCCTCATCGTCACAGTCACAGAGGAGTACCTCTTGCCGGAGGACGCGACGGTCGCCTTGGCGGCGGTGCCGGAGAGCCTCAGGACGCAACTCGGCGAGGAATTGGCCTCGGACACCGCCGCAGACGCCGAGGCCGCCTACTACCAGGAGCTGATCGACTCCGACCTGGTCACCGTCAGCCCAATGCCCAAGGGACTCCCCTACGACGTCGCCATGGAAGCGGCCACCGGCGAGTAGAGAGCACCAACAGGGACCTGGGCACGCAGGTACCGAACCGGTCGGCTTCCAGGCTTGGACGATGCCGCGCGCCCGTCTTCCGCGGCCACGACGTGGCCTCCCGTGGTCGCGGGACCCAGGCTTTGGGCCTGGAGCACGGCGGTCAGGGTCTTGCGGCTGGGGTCGTAGGCTAGCTGGCGCTGCCTGCGCGACCCCGTCCACGCTCCCGTGCACCGCCAATGGCCCGTAGGCATGGGCCACCACTCGCGCGAGCGGCGCGCCCGACAATCGTTCTCAACTGAATTGGGGACAGTCCCCTTTTCACCTGGGAGTGGTTCTCACGCATTGGCGGTTTCCGCAAGCCCCCGCAACTCGGGCCGGAGGCGAGTTGGGGCCATTTCCGGACAGTCTCGGGCCCCGCTCGAATCATGCGCGGGTCTGGACTGACACGCCGACAGAGTTGTTGGAGCCGTTGGAAGGTGAACTTCTATATGCCTGATGTGTCTGAGCAGCGGTTTGCGTTCCGGGCGCCAAATGCGGACGATTAGGTAACGATTCGATAACGATGGCCTCCATGCGTTGCTATTGGGCCACAGTTTCGGAGGGCTGCCAGCCCGACCCATCGCGCCAGCCGCACGTAGCCGACCAGGGCGGATACACGGCATCGTGACCGGAATGTGACCAAAACTGGGGGTGAACACGACTCGCGGGCGGCCTTTTGGCAGCCTAGCTTTGGACTTGAGGGTTGGTCGGCCACTACCAGGCAGTGATGACTGGATCGGCGGACCCTTGGCCCAGCCACACCGAACCAGGAGCGGCTGATTCAACCAAGAACGTAAAGGAGCGACAATGAAGCGTTCAGTCGGCAAAGTTGTGATGGCGGCAAGCATGGGCTTGGCCCTGGCCGCTGGCATGGCCGCCTGCGGTAACAGTGACAACAACGCCAATAGTGGGAGCAACACCAGCGGAGGCGACGACGCCAGCGTCGGCGCCAAACCCGATTGCGCGGCCTATGAGAAATATGGGGACCTGAGCGGCAAATCGATCGGCGTCTACACCACTTTCGTGGACGCCGAGGGCGCCAGCTACGAAGAATCATTCAAGGACTTCACCGAGTGCACGGGCGCGGAGATCAAGTACGAGGGCTCCAAGTCCCTGACCGGCGACGTGCTAGGGCGCATCGAGGCGGGCGCGGTCGCGGACATCGTGGCGTTCCCGCAGCCCGGGCTGCTCCAACAGGCCGTGGCCACCGGCAAGGTGCTGGAAGCCCCTGCGGACGTGGCCGCGAACGTGGACCAGTACTGGACCGCTTCGTGGCGCGCCTACGGCTCGGTGGACGGCAAACTCTACGCGGCCCCGCTGGGCGCCTCCGTCAAGTCGCTGGTGTGGTATTCGCCCTCGGCCTTCACCGAGGGCGGTTACGAGGTCCCGGAGACCTGGGACGACCTGCTGACACTGACCAAGACCATCGCCGATGACGGAGCCGCCAAGCCTTGGTGCGCGGGCATCGCCGATGGCGAAGCCACCGGTTGGGTCGCCACGGACTGGGTGGAGGACATGGTTCTGCGTTCGGCCGGACCTGACGCCTACGACCAGTGGGTGAACCACGAGATCCCGTTCAACGACGCCAAGATCGTCGACTCTCTCAAGGAGATGTCCAAGGTTCTGCGTGACGACGCGTATGTGAACGCGGGCATCGGCGATATCCAGTCCATCGCCGCGACCGCCTGGACGGATGCCGGGACGCCGATCCTGGACGGCCAGTGCTACCTGCACCGCCAGGCCTCCTTCTACGGCGGCAACTTCGCCGACGAGGGCGCCAAGGTGGCGGAGGACGGCGACATCTGGGCGTTCTACCTGCCCTCGACCGATCCGACCAGCAAGCCGATCCTGGGCGGCGGCGACTTCGTCGCGGCCTTCGCCGACCGGCCCGAGGTGGTCGCGTTCCAGACCTTCCTGTCCAGCCCGGAATGGGCCAACGCCAAGGCGAAGGTCACCGAGGGTGGCTGGACCACGGCTAACAATGGGCTCGAGAAGGGCAACCTGAAGTCGCCGGTCGATCAGTTGGCCTACGGCCTGCTGGCCGACCCGTCCGCCGAGTTCCGCTTCGACGGCTCCGACCTGATGCCTGCGGCAGTCGGATCGGACGCCTTCTGGAAGGAGATGACCGCCTACTTCGCTGAGAACAAGCCGGAGCAGGCTGTCGCCGACGCCATCGAAGCCGCCTGGCCGAAGTGATCGATCAGGCCTGAACGCCCTGGGCCGCACGATCCGGGCTGGGGCCGGATGCCGTTCCGTTCCGGCACGGGTTGACCAGGCCCAAGAGAGCGGTCCGGGCCGGTGGCGCCGCGTCACCGGCCCGGATCGGCGAATCGAGCACACCGAGCAAATCGAGCACAAAGAGGACACATAGGACTCGCACCAATGGACGCCTTGTTGCTGCACCCCACCACGATCGGCGGGAAACTGCTCCTGATGGTCATCGCCATAGCGCTGTTCGCGCTGGTCATGGCCCTGGTGCTGTTCCTGTCCGAGCTTCCCAAGCGACTGCCCAGTTGGGTGACCGCCCTCATCTTCCTGGTCCCGGCCCTGGCGCTGGTGTGCTTCGGCCTGATCTATCCCGCGTTGGTAACCATCAAGAACTCGGTCTTCGATGAGACGTCCCAGAACTTTGTCGGCTTATCCAACTTCGGGACCGTGCTCAGTGACGCAGAGTTCCTGACCACTCTGCGCAACACCATCGCCTGGGTCGTCCTGGTGCCGGTGCTCTCGACCGGGATCGGTCTGGTGTACGCCGTCCTGGTGGACCGCGCCAAAGTCGAGAAGTTCGCCAAGACCCTGATCTTCATGCCGATGGCGATCTCGATGGTCGGCGCCTCGATCATCTGGAAGTTCGTCTACGACAACCGGGTCGGCGTCCTGTCGAGGGCTTATGTGACCGTGGCCGGGTGGTTCGGCGCTGACGAGCCGAAAGCCCCGCAATGGCTCATGGACGCCCCATTGAACACGTTCTTCCTGATGGTCGTGATGATCTGGATACAGGCCGGGTTCGCCATGACGGTCCTGAGCGCGTCCATCAAAGCCATCCCGGATGACATAGTCGAAGCCGGACGCCTCGACGGGCTCACCGGATTCAAACTGTTCCGCTGGGTGACGGTGCCGATGATCCGGCCGTCGCTGGTCGTGGTTCTGACCACCGTGGCGATGACCGCGTTGAAGGCGTTCGACATTGTGCGGACCATGCAGGGCCGTCTCTACCACGCCTCGGTGGTCGCGAACGACTTCTACACCCAGTCCTTCAACAACCACAACAAAGGCGTGGGCGCAGCGCTGGCGGTGCTGCTCTTCGTGATCGTGGTGCCGGTGATCGCCTACAACGTCAACCAACTGAGGAAAGCGGAGGAGATCCGATGAGCGGCGCCGAACGGGTGAGCGGGGGCCGGGACGGCGGCATCGTGCGCGGGAAAGGCCGGGCGGCGAAGGCCCGGCGGCGCCTGACCTCTCCCTGGGCGTCCGGGATCGCGATAGCAATCGGCCTGCTGTGGTCTGTGCCGACGTTTGGGCTGTTGGTGACCTCGTTCCGGGGGTCGGTGAAGGATATCCGGACCACGGGGTGGTGGGACGCGCTGAAGCCGTCCAACTGGGGAGGGTTCTCGCTCGACCACTACCAGACCGTGCTGAGCGGCAAAGGGACTTCGAACCTGGCCGATTACTTCATAAACTCGCTGGTCATGACCCTGCCAGCGGTCGTGATCCCGATCTTCCTGGCGCTGCTGGCGGCGTACGCGTTCGCGTGGATACCGTTCCGTGGTTCCAACATTCTGTTCGTGGGCATCTTCGCGCTGCAGGTGGTGCCGATCCAGGTGGCGATGGTGCCGCTGCTGACGCAGTACGTGAACCTGGGGCTGAACGCGTCGTTCTGGGTGCTGTGGCTGTCGCACGCCATGTTCGGCCTGCCGCTGGCGATCTTCCTGCTGCACAACTTCATGAAGGATATCCCGCGTTCGCTGGTCGAGGCCGCGCGGGTAGACGGCGCGGGCCATGTCACCACTTTCTTCCGCATCATCCTGCCGTTGATGGTCCCGGCGATCGCCTCGTTCGGCATCTTCCAGTTCCTGTGGGTGTGGAACGACCTGCTGGTGGCGTTGGCGTTCGGCGGGAACACGCCGGACCTGGCGCCGATCACGGCCCGGTTGTCGGACATGGCGGGGTCTTTGGGGAACAAGTGGCACCTGTTGTCGGCTGGGGCTTTCGTCTCGATGCTGGTGCCGATGGGCGTGTTCCTGGGTTTGCAGCGGTACTTCGTGCGGGGGCTGTTGGCGGGGTCCGTGAAGGGGTAGGTTGTTCCGCTCTCCTTCACGGCGTTCATGGACGATGCCGCTGGGCCGGGTTCGGTCTGGTCTGGGACGGCTTTGGTCGGTGGCTGGGTTGTCAGGCCGATGGCGGCGTCCAAGCCCCGCATGCGCGGCACCGTCCTGGTGGAAGCCGCCGTTGGGCTCCGGCCTGTGGCTCCTGGACATCGGAGGCTGTGTGTTCGCTGTTACACTAGATCTCAAGAATCTAGAGAAGTTAGAGAATCTAGAAGAGCGAAGGAGTCTGGCCAGATGATTGGCGCGGCGGCCGTGTCGGCCAACGGTCAGATCACCGTCCCGGCGGCGGTGCGCCGCGAGCTTGGCCTGGAGGCAGGTGACCATGTGGCGTTTGTGCACAACGAGTTCGGGGACATCGTCGTGGTGAAGCCTGTGGTGACAGCGCTTGTCGAGGCGCAGCGCGCGGCTGCGGCCAGGGCGGCCGAAACTGAGCAGGCTGTGAACGAGATCGACCGTTTGGCCTCCGAGGCCCTGGCAGCGCAGCTGGCGAGGCGCGATGCGCGGAGGAAGTCCTCGCAGGTGTAGAGGCGGTGGTGCCGGGTTTGCGTTGGAATCTCCGAGCTCACGACCGGCCCGTTGGGTTGTTCGCCGGTGTAGCGTGGAATGGTTTTCGAGCGCGACAACTACCGGCAAAGGAGCAGGGAAAATGAAGGCTTGGAAGTTCACTGGCACCCATGAACCACTGGTTTTGGAGGATGCTCGCGATCCGGTCGCGGCGCCGGACAAAGTGGTTCTCAAGATGGCGACTGCGGGCCTGTGCCATTCCGATGTGGGGATGCTGGAGGATGAGGGCTGGCTGTCCATGCTGGCGAAACGCCCGATCACAATGGGCCATGAGAACGCCGGATTGGTCACCGAGGTCGGGGAAGGCGTCGAAGGCTTCTCGGTCGGCGACCGGGTGGCGGTGTGCCCCACCACGGCGGCGGGCGCGCCAGGTTACACGTTCGACGGCGGCTTCGCGGAGAAGATGGCCGTCTCGGCCGAGACGCTGGTTCCCATCCCCGATGGCGTCAGCGACGTGTTCGGCGCGGTGGCGACCGACGCCGGCATGACCTCCTACGCGGCCATCATCACCAATGGTGGCGTCAAGGCCGGGGACGTGGTCGGGATAATCGGTCTGGGCGGCCTGGGCCAGATCGGAGCGAGGGTGGCAGCGCTCGCGGGCGCTGACGTGTACGTGGCAGAGGTCAACGAGGCGGTGTGGCCGCTCGCGGAACGAATCGGCGCGAAAGGTGTCGCGAGGAGTGTCACGGAATTCGAGGGAGTGACCTTCGACGTGATCGTGGACTTCGCTGGCTTCGGGACTACCACGGCCCAAGCTGTGGACATCATCCGTCGCGATGGCACCGTCGTGGTGGTCGGAATGGGGAAGCTGGAAGCGACGATCAGCACGAAATCGCTTATCCTCAACCAATGCGCGCTCAAGGGATCGAATGGCGGCTCGAAGGCCGACATCGCTGGTGTCTACGAATACATGGCCACCGGCCAGTTGGCGCCGGAGGTCACGACGATCAGCTTCGCGGAGATCCCGCGTGGCCTTGAGATGCTCGAACGCGGCGAGGTGCGCGGGCGCTTGGTCGCAGTCTTCGATTGAGCCGCGCCTACCGACACTGGCAGTGTTGATCGCGGAAGTGGTCAGTAGGGCGATGCGAGGCCGGGGAACATCGGAAAATGCTTGATGTTCCTGGTTACCAAGTCCAGGCCGAGACAGGTCGCCGTGGCGGCGATCGCCAGATCGGGAGTGTCGATGCCGCTGCGGCTTGGTCGGTATCGGCGGCCAAACGTGCCAGCCAGTTCGGCCGCCTGCCTGTTCACAGGGTGAAAGGTGAATAACCGGAGGAAGGCCTCGGTGACGGCGGTCTCGGCGGGCCGCAGGCCTGCGAGTACTTCAATTCGCGTGATCTCGCTGGCATGCAGGACATCGGGATCGGAGAGGATCAGGTGGCGAGCGGCGGCGGTTCCGCGCAAGTGATCGATCAGGATCGATGTGTCGTACAGCCTCGCCATCAGGCGCTGGCTCCATCGTCGTAGGCAAGCGAGAGTCTGGTGCCGGGACGCATGCTCTCCACCCAGGCCTCTCCATCGGGGCGATCTGTGCCCGACCACGCGCCGAAAGACGCGTCCAGGGCCTCGGCCCGGTTCGCCTGCGCGGACTCGACCGCTTGGTCGACGGCAGACCTCACCAGCGAGCCCAGACTCGCGCCTGTGCGCTGGGATTCGTCCGACAGCCGTTGATACTGCGCGTCAGTCAACACGATTTGGGTGCGATGGCTCATGATGTAAGCATACATTGTGAGGCCATGCCAGCGCTGGGGCGACACGGATGCCTGCGGCTGGCGCGGCGGCTCGCCGCCGCCGACCTGCAAATCACGCGCGAATTGATATACCGCAATATTGAGGTTTTCTCACCAGGGGTAGTTTGATGGGTATTTCAGATGGGTGAGGACGAGTATCGCGGCGACGATCAGCCCGATCTTTTGGGGGCACATGGTGACGTGGCGGAGCGCTTTCCAG
>JAISCU010000028.1 GCA_031265345.1 Bifidobacteriaceae bacterium | reverse complement strand
GGCGGCTTTCCCCACTCCGGTCGAACTAAGCCCGGCCAATTGGCCAACAACCGCGCCATCGGGGCCGGTGGACAGTTTCGATCCGGCGCCGTAGGTGTCCCATGACACGGAGCCGTCCGGCCGGTAGTTGACGCCCTCGAACGCCCACCGGGCCGATTGCCTGGCCAACCGGTCCAGGAAGCGGCCCACGCCCTGCGTCTTGGCTTCCGGGCTCCAGGCCTTTTCGATCAGTGCGGCCATGGATGTCAGGATCAGGTAGCGGTTGTCTGACAAGCCCCTTAGGCTCTCCCCCCACATCTGCCCCTGGATACCAATGATGTCGGCATCGTCAAGGCAATAGGCATCTTGCAGGATCACCTGACGGTAGTCGTCGTAGACGGCGCTCGGGTCCCAGGCGTAGTTGCCCGCCGGATCGCGCGGGCCCTGGAAGTCCAAATAGGCGAAGGAAGTAGGCGAGAGCAGAACCGGGAACCCTTTCTCGTACCAACTGCAACTCATGATCGAATCGGCGGCGCTGGTCTGATCGCGCCAGTAATGATGGACCGACTCCGAGTCCAGATAGGCCGAGGGAGTCGGGGTCCAGCCGATGGGGGTCTTGCCGACGCTCGACAGGAGGGCCTCCATGTCCTGAATCCATTGCGTGTATTGAGTCTGGGCCATGCCGTCCGCCTCATCCCCACCGATGTGCACGTACTGGCTCGGCGAAATGGCCGCCAATTGTGTGTACACCTCCTGCATGAACGCTTTGGCGTTGGCGTTGTTCGGATGCGCCGGATCGGTGCAGAACCAGTCGCCGTTGCCGCAAGACAAGTTCGGGACCTGCGACACCGCTCTGCTCGCGTGCGCGGGGCCCTCAATGTCCGGCACAATCTCGACGAAACGCTCAGCTGCGTACGCCACCACATCTTGGAACTCCTCTTGGGTATACCAGCCGGTCAGGCAGCCCCCACCATTGCAACCGGCGGTCTTGTACAGCGACGCGTACCGATCCGGATCCTCCGGCGGCCCTTTGATCTCCAGGCGCCAAGACTGGCTGTCGCTCAGATGCCATTGCAGCTTGTTGCCCTTCATCGCGGCGATGTCGTCGACCATCGCCTTGACCTCCGCGACCGTCAAGAAGTTGCGGGCCGGGTCCACCATCAGACCGCGGTAGCCGAACCGTGGGTAGTCGACTATCTCAGTCGCGGCGATCTCCCAGGGCACGAACCGGGCGGTGGGCGAGAAGACGGCCTGAGGCAGCAGTTGACGGATCGTCTGGAAGGCATTGAACAGACCATGGCGGGCAGGCGCCGTGACGGTCAGGCCGTTCGCGGACGCTTCCAGCACATAGCCCTCGGCTTGGGCCAGTCCGCCGCCGGCGAGCAACGCGTCATGACCATTCAGGACCAGCACGATGTCGCCAGCTTCGCCAGATCCCGTTGCGACCGGCAGCTCATAGCCAGTGGCACCCCGCAGATAAGTCGCCAACTGTTCGCCACTGTCCACCAGGCCGGGTTCAGAAACGACGATCCGAGATTCGGCCGTCAAAGTGAACGGAGGAGCATCGACGTCTGCCTGGGACACCGGCACCGGCAGCACCCGGCCGCCCGCGCCCGGCGGTGTCTGAGGTGCGTCGTAGACCTCGAATTCTGTGATCGACAGACCGTAGGTCGGGTGGCCGCTCACCCCTTGGACACGGATGTACTGCCACGCCGTCGAGCTGTCCGCGATCTCCACGCTCTCGCGTGCGACCGACGGGTTGTTCACCGGATTCGCCACCGTCACCCAGGTGATCCCATCGTGAGAGAGTTGCAGCTTCCATTCCGTCGGGGCAGAGAGCCCGGCGCCTTCCCAGATCGCCGTGATGCTGTACACATACGTCGGCTCCGCCAGCTTGACTTGCCACCAATCGGTCCAGGGCGTCGAGCAATCGGTCTTCTCGAAGCCCGCGGGCAGCGGCCCGGTGCCCGAGTTGTCGGGAATGTTGCACGGAGCCCAGCGGCTGCCAGTGACGGAGAAACCGCCATCGATCGCGAGCGAGGGCAGGAAGCGCGGCTCGTAGCCGTACGTGTACGTGGAGGCCGAGGCAACCACGCCGGGTTTGAGGGCCACGTTCTGCCTCTCCTCCGGCCATCCCGCGAAGGCACTCGTGTTGAGCACAAGTCGCGAGAAAGTCGCCACTGAGTCTCCCGCATCACCATCCGGGAAGTGGATAAACACCAGATCCGCATCAGCGATCGCCTTGGTGCCCGTCCCGACCAGAATCCACTCGAGACCGTCCACCGAGTAGTACCCCGTGAACTGTTCGCCCTGCTTGACCAGCCTCAGCCACAAGTCGGTCTGCGGGACCGGCTTGATGTGGCCAACCGACTGCTCCAGTGCCTGGTCTTCGATTACCAGTTGAACACCCTGGCCGCCTTCCGAAGAGCGCGCCAGCTTGACGTAGTTGTCGGCGTCCCCGAATGCCCCGATTAGGACCTGCTCGTTGTCCTGGTCCAGGGCTGAAGTAGAAACGTGCACCCTGGCATCCCAGTCCCCCGGCGCGGCGTGCCGAAGGATGTTCCTCGGCATGGCGCCGCCGGTTCCCGACAGGTGGCCTGCTTCAGCGGTGATGGTCAC
>JAISCU010000255.1 GCA_031265345.1 Bifidobacteriaceae bacterium | reverse complement strand
GTCTGCAACGTCGCCTACCGGCCCGAGAAGCATGCCGACCTGGCCGCCATCCCGCCGCGCGAGCGCTTGACGCGGGCCGAGCGGGCGGACCGGAGCCGCCAGCGGCGCGCCAACCGCCGCCGCGAGAGGGAGGACTCCAAGAGGTTCTCCGCCGAGCGCCACAAGCAGTTGGTGTTCTATTCGGAAGGCTCCGGGTATTGGAAATACTTCGGGCGGCTGGTGGGCTATCTGCTCGACCGCACCGATTTGACCGTCCACTACGTGACCTCCGACCCGGCGGACGCGGTCTTCGCCCGCACCCATCCGCGTTTGAAGACCTATTACATTGGCCACCGCGCGCTGATCGCGTTCATGATGAAGCTCGACGCCGACGTGGTGGTCCTGACCCTGCCGGACCTGGAGACTTTCCACATCAAGCGGTCGCTGGTGCGCAAGGACGCCGAGTACATCTATCTGGACCATGGCATGACCAGTTTCCATTTGATGCTCCGCGAAGGCGCGCTGGACCATTTCGACACGATCTTCTGTTACGGCCCCAACCACAACACCGAGGTCCGCGAGCTCGAGGCGGTCTACGACCTGCCGACCAAGCACCTGGTCAACACGGGTTACGGCCTGCTGGACGATCTGCTCGAGGCGGTCGCGGCCATGGACACCGAGGTCGCCGCAGACCGGCCGGTCGCGTTGGTCGGGCCGTCCTGGCAGCCCGACAACCTGATGGAGGTCTGCTTGGAGGAGACGGTGCGCCCGCTGGCCCAGGCCGGTTTCAAGGTGGTGGTCCGCCCGCACCCCGAGTTCGTCAAGCGGTTCCGCGCCAAAGTCGATTCCGCCGCCGCCGCGTTGGCGGACCTCATCGAGGCCGGGGACGTGGAGCTCCAGACCGACTTCTCCTCCAACACGACCGTCTACACCGCCGACCTGGTGGTCACGGACTGGTCCACGATCGCGCAGGAGTTCTCCTACGCCACCAAGCGCCCCTCGATCTTCGTGAACACCCCGATGAAGGTCATGAACCCGCATTGGGAATGGGTCGAGTCGGCGCCGCTCGACATCACCATGCGGAACCAAATCGGAGTGTCCATCGACGTGGAGGACCTGTCCCGGATCGGCGAGGTGGCGCTCGACCTGCGCACGGACGCCTCCGGCTGGCGCGAGCGGATCGACCAGGTGCTGCACCAGAACATCTACAACGTCGGCGCGTCCGAGGTCGCGATGGGCGAATATCTGGTCTGGGCGACGGACCGGTACCAGCACGACCGTGAGGCCGCCTCCCAGGGGCGTCGGCGTGACGATGGCCTCGCGTCGGAGCCTGGCCGCGAGTCCGAGGTTTCGGCGGCGACGGCCGGGTCCGTCGCTTCGACTGGTGAGAGCGAGGTGGCCGATGCCGCGCCCCCGGTCCGCTGATCGCCCCGACTCCGCCTGGGTCGGCCTGGGAGCCCCGACCGCTGAGGGCTGCGACGCCAGCCGTGCAGGCCGGTCGCGCCAGGCCAATCGCGCCAACCAGGCCGACCCGGCCGGTCGCGCCGAACAAGCGCCTCCAGCCGGACAGGCCGCTGCCGCCGTTCCGGCCGGTCGCGCCGGGCGCCGCCGACCCGGGCCGCCCGCGGGACGCCGGTTGGTGTTGGCGGCCTGGATCGCCGCCACCTTCACCCTGGTCATGCCGAACATGGCCCAGGCGTACATCGACCCGGCCACCACCTCCTCTCTGATCCAGGTGGTGTCCGGGCTGGTCATCACGTTGTCGGTGGCGATCGGCGTGTTCTTCCGCCGGATCGTGCTGGGGTTGACGGCCCTGCGGGCCAGGGCCGGCGCCTGGTGGGCCATCGCGACCTCACCGGACCGGGGCGAGCTCAGACGCAAACGCCGCCAGGAACGGGCCGACCGCAAGACCGAGGCAGCTGGGATCGAGGCAGGCGGCGCGATCCTTGAGACGGTCTCCGCCAGGGCCGCCCGTCTCTTGGCCGAACGGCTGACAGCCGCCGGAGGCCAAGCGACCGGTCCGGCCTTCGGATTCATCCCGGCCGCCGGCGCCGAAGGCTCGGCCGGGGACTCCGGCGCCGGGCTCCTGGGCGCGCCCAACACTATTGACCGGGGGAGACGGCCCGGCGGCATCGTCGGCGTGAAACCCTCAGTCCGGGCGAACCAGCGCCACCCGGACCTGGCGGTGTCGAAAGCCCAATTCCTGTGGCGCGACTCGCGGCGGTTCCGACGGCGGCTCGCGATAGCGCTGACGACCGGGCTGGCGGCGCCGTTCCTGTTCTTCGGCTTCGGTTTCCTGGACCTGTACCTTCGCAATCCATCTGAATTCCCGTTCAGCTTCGGGCAGCTGGCGCTCCCGACGCTGGGGCTGGCCGCCGGGATCGGCCTGCTCATCGCGGCGGTGCTGGTGATCCTGCGCGGGCGGGTCTTCGACCTGGCGGTGTCACTTGTGCTGGGCGTCACGCTGGCGGCCTGGGTGCAAGCCAATTTCTTGAACCTCGACTACGGCGAGCTCAACGGGGTCGCGATCCGTTGGGAGCACTACACGCGGTGGGCGGTGGTGGACACGGCGATCTGGTTAGCGCTGATCGCTGCGCCGGTGGTGTTGCGGCTGGTCAGCCGGAAGATCTGGAACCTGGCGGCGTGGCTGTTCCCGACGGCTGTGATCGCGGCCGGGACGGTCGGATTGGTCGCCACCTACTCGGGCGCCGACATCAAACCATGGGAGCCGCCGAGCGCCGACTTCCCCACCTTCGAAGGCGCGTTCACGGCCTCGGCCGGGCCGAACCAGTACATCTTCGTGCTCGACATGATGGACCAGCATTTCGTGGAAGACATCCGGCGCGAGTACCCGGACTTCTTCGAGTCGAACCTCGACGGGTTCACCGAGTTCGACAACCACATCTCCAACTATTCCCGCACGCTGCCGAGCGCGGTGGACATGCTGACGGGCGAACGCTATCAGTTCGACGAGCCCGTCGCGCAGTACACGGCGCGGGCCTACCAGAAGGGCACGTTCCTTCCTTCCTTGCGGGCGGCGGGGTACTCCACCAGCATCTACGCCACGAACCGTTACTCCTACACCTACATCGAAGACATCGAAGAGCTGGCGGACAACATCCGCCCGGCCGTGATGGACGTCCCGGAACTCGTCATGCTCAAAGGCACCGCTCGGCTAGCCGGGTTCCGCTACGCGCCGCATATTTTCAAGCCCACCTTCTGGACCCCGGTGGAGCCGTTCGCGCGAGTCAAACCGGACCTCAGCACGGTGGACCCGTTCTCCAACGGCAATGTCGAGTTCTACTCCCGGTTGAAGGCGTCCGGCCTGTCGCTGGACGGCGCTCAGCCACGGTTCTCCTATGTCCACTTGGACGGCGCGCACAACCCCGCCCGCATCAATGCCGAGGTCGAGCCGGTGCCCGTCGACTCGGTGCCGCTGGAGGTCCAGGCCAAGGGCGCCTTCAAGATCGTCTTCGATTACTTGGAGGAGCTCAGGCGACTGGGCCGGTACAAGGACGCCTCCATCGTGATCACGGCCGACCACGGCCAATGGCTCGGCCGGGACGACCCCCCGCGGCCGCAGCCACGCCTGACCTCGTTGTTCGTCAAACCGGCCGGGGTCGAGGGCGCGCCGTTGGCGCATTCGGACGTGCCGACCGACCCGGCGAACGTCCGCGCCACCTTGCTGGCGGACGCCGGGGTCGAGGATCCCGACGGTTTCCCGACCGTCTTCGAGGTGCCGCTGGACTCGGATCGCGTGCGGGACTTCTACTACCGCCGGGGCCAGAACGTGGACGAAGGGTTGATCGACCACTGGCAGGTGCGCGGCGACGCCCGCGATTTCGGCAACTGGGAGTTCATCGGCGAGACTCGGACTACCCACTGGGGGTAGTGGCTGGCGCGGCGGGGCCGGGAGGATAGTTCGGGAATCGGTCACAAATCTGTGCCGAATCCGTGGCGAAACGACCGTGCGGCTGGTCCTGTGGACTAGCATCGCTAGAAGGTCGCGGGCCCGCGCCCGGACCTGTCAAGGCGAGTGCGGCTAGAAGGGGTGCCCCATGGATTCGGGCGGCTGGTTCGATCTGCTGTTCACCCGCGGCGCACCTGCGGGAACGTTGTGGGCCTGGGGCAACGGCGCGCACCTGGTCTACCTGGCCCTGGCGGTGGTCGCGGTCGTGGTGTCCGTCCGCGCGTTGACCAAGGTGCCGGTGGCCAAGCAGGACCGGGTCATCAAATGGCTGGCCTGGTCGGTCTTCTCAATCTGGATAGTGCCGCCCGCCCTCATGTGCGTGTTCGACACCGGCGAGCGCTGGATCGACCACCTGCCGTTGCACCTGTGCACCTCGGCCTCGATCCTGATCCCTATCGGCCTGCTCCGGCGAAACCAAGTGCTCCTCAACTTCGGGTTCGGGCTGGGCATACCAGGTGCCGCCGCCGCGATCATCTTCCCGGGCGAGATGTTCCGCTACTTGAGTTCCTACTCGGTTCACTACTTCCTGCACAACATTGGCCACATCCTGCCCATCGTGGCCTGCTTGGCCCCCATCGCCATGGGCTGGTGGCGTCCGAGTTGGCGCTACTACCCCGCCACCCTCGGCGTGGGCGTCGTGTTGATGGCTATCGCCTACCCGGTCAACAAGTGGACCGGTTCGAACTACTTCTTCGTCAACTGGCCGGAGCGCGGCACCATCCTGGAGACCTTCGGCACCATGTTCGGCCCATCCATGTACCTCCCGGTGCTGGTGGTGATCGCGGCGGTGGTGATCGCCGCCATGTTCGGCATCTGGAGCTTGGTCGCGGCCCTCGCCAAGCTCCGCCGTTCCGGCCGCTCCTCCGGTCGGTCCTCCGGCCCACGGGCCCGGCCCCGCCAGACCCTGATTGGCGCCACCCGGCAGGCGTCCCCCGGTCCGGCCGCGCCCTGACCGGCCGCGCCTCGCGTCAACCGTGTTGGGCAGTCCCCGGCACGGTTGAGAACGATCCTCATGGCCCTGTCGTGTCCGGAACTGGCTTCAACTGGCGGCGCGGTCGAGTTCCAGCCGCTTGGGGACAACGGTGCCCGATGCCGCGCAGTCGGCGCCCCGTGTCCGCGCAGGTCACCGGGTGGGCGGCATCGGACGCGCTTTCCGCCTGTGTCCAGAAATGGCTTCAACTGGCGGCGCGGTCGAGTTCCAGCCGCTTCCGGACATCCGTCGACTCCGGGGCGGCGGGTCCGGGCGCGAAATGCGCCTTGACGAGGTTCGTGGCACGAGTGTCGCGACCACGAACGCGTTCTACCCGCATTTCAGGTCCCCGCGACCGTCCGGGGTGCCGGATCCGGGCGCGAAATGCGCCTCGACGAGGTTCGGGGCACGAGTGTCGCTACCACGAACCCGTTTGACCTGCATTTCGGGTTCCCGCGGGTGTCCTGGGCGGCGGGTCCGGGCGCGAAATGCGCCTTGACGAGGTTCGTGGCACGAGTGTCGCGACCACGAACCCGTTTGACCCGCATTTCGGGTTCCCGCGGGTGTCCCGGGCGGCGGGTCCGGGCGCGAAATGCGCCTCGACGAGGTTCGTGGCACGAGTGTCGCTACCACGGACGGCGGCCTCGGCGGCGAAGCCGCGCCCGGCTGCCAACCCAGCCATGCCGCAGGCCTGCCCGATCATCGGGACCTGCGCGGGCGGCATCGTGCATATTGTCCTGACGTCAGGGTTAATCGAGGCAGGCGCCTGTGCCCACTTGTCGTTCGAGCTACCGGGGACGGTTCTGGGGCGGTGCGGCGTCCCGCGCGCCCGCGATGACGAGGCGGGCCGAGACCATGATCTCGGCCCGCCTCCGGCCCCACCGAAGGCCGACTCAGGCGGCTGGGAAACGAAGGTCGACGCCGGATGGTCCTGGTCGCGGCCAACGGGTGGTCACGACTTTCCGGCGGGTGTAGAAGTCGAAGGCTTCCGGCCCGTACATGTGAATGTCTCCGAACAGCGAATCCTTCCAGCCCCCAAAGGAGAAGGTGCCGACGGGCACCGGAATCGGCACATTGATGCCGACCATCCCGACATCGACTGAGCGTTCGAACTGCCTGGCCAAGCCACCGTCACGGGTGAACAGGGCGGTGCCGTTGGCGAAGCGGACGGCGTTGATCAGATCGACCGCCTCGCCGAGCGAGTCCACCCGCGCCACCGACAGGACCGGCCCGAAGATCTCCTCCTGGTACACCCGCATCGACGGGCCGACACGGTCCAGCAGGGTGGGACCGATGAAGAACCCGTCTGGCGGCAGGTCCGCCTCGCGGCCGTCCACCACGACTCGAGCCCCCTCCCCGGCCGCGCCCGCGACATAGGCACGCACCCGTTCGAGGGCCTCGGCAGAGATCAGGGGCCCCATTTCGACACCCGGATCGAAGCCGTCCCCGATCCGGATGGCCGGTATGCGGGAGGCGATCCTCTGCACCAGGTCATCGGCGATTCCACCGACCGCCACCACCACCGAGATCGCCATGCAGCGTTCACCAGCACTGCCGTAGGCGGCCGAGACCGCCGCGTCGGCGGCCCCGTCCAAGTCCGCGTCCGGCATCACGACCATGTGGTTCTTCGCTCCCCCGAGCGCCTGGACCCGCTTGCCCGCGCGAGAGGCCGCCGTGTAGATAGCCCGCGCCACCGGGGTCGATCCG
>JAISCU010000462.1 GCA_031265345.1 Bifidobacteriaceae bacterium | reverse complement strand
CACCGGAATTGGCGTTATCGCTTGAAGTAGGTCCACGCTCAGTCCTTTGCATCGGGGCAGCGCGACACTCCGTCATTGCCCCGTGGGGCACGCCTCCCCGGTGTCGCGTCAGGTCGCTTAGGATTCAGCCGGAGACGAGCCGAATTCTATCGATATTAGGCGCCCAGCCGCCCTCGTAGGGCTGGTACAGACGGATCGTGTTAACTCCTTCCACCAGTTGGACGGTCCGCGTGACTGCGGCCACCGTTTCCCAGCCACCACTGTCCAATCGGTTTACGACCCATGTGAGCTGGCCATTGACGTCCATCGACAAGGAGCGCAACCCGGCACTCAGGTAATAGATCGTCAGCTCCGCTGGGCCTGAAGCCAGCGACGCCACGGAGATCGTCAAATCACCGTCGTTGTTGCCGATATAGCCAACGTTGGCTCCGCCAGAGCATGTCGAGCAATCCTGAATTCTTGCGCTGCCACCCACTACTCCCAGTTCGGCCTCGATGTACCGCGAGGGCGGAATCCCCTCGATCTCAAGCTTGTCCAGGTCCGGTGCCCAGGCGCCGGGATTGGGCTGATAGAAGCGGATCGTATTGTCGCCGGCCACCAGGGCCAACTCGACGTTTCTAGAGGCCACCGTGCCCCACGCTCCGCTGTCCAGGCCGACCAACACCTGGCCGGTTCCGCCGTTCACACTGTAGTAAAGGGTCCTCGTGACTCCACTGTTGTAGAAGAGGGCCGCGCTGTAGTCACCGGCGGACAGAGCACCAACAGTCAACGTCACTTCGCCTGCGGCATTCCCGACGAAGCCGACGTTCTTCCCACCCGAGCACGAACCGCATTCCTGCACCTGGGCACCGGCGCTCAGCGCGCCGTCCTCGAACTCGTGGACAACGGCCGGGACGACCTTCAACAGAACTGTGTCGTGCGGTTGTACGGTCGCGGCATAGGAACCGTCAAACACACCCTTGTCCGCCCTGTCGGTCAGGTCCCGAACCGTGGCGCGCTCGGCACCGAGGTGGACATCGGCAAATGAGGACCTGATAGTGGCCGCCGCCGAACTACGATTCAATAGCGCCACAGCTTTCGACCCATCTTGGAGCGAGCGCGCCCACACCTCCAGCCCACCGCTGGATGCGGCTTTCCAGGCTTGTTCGCCCATCAGGTCCTGGTTCACCGCGATGACCTCTTCGTTCGTGATCAGCGAAAGGGTGCCCGAATCGATGTTCCTGAGGTCATTGCCCAGCATCAGCGGTGAATTGCCCATCGCCCACATCACAAAATGGCTCCGGCTCTCCGCAGGTGTCAGGCCCGGGTTGCCCACCTGCATGGTGTCGAAATCGTTCCAGCCCTTGGCCGGCCCAGAAGCGGCCCGCAGCACTGACGTGGACCCTTTGTCCAGGGTCCGCATGACATCGCCCCAAGCCGGTGCGACATCAGCGTCGATTCGCCAGGTGTGGGCGTACTGGGGTCCCCATCGTTCCTCATGTTCCCAGCCCCAAGTCGACGCGGCGACCAACATGTCGCGTCCGCTGGCCTGGATGGCTTGGTCCCATAGCCTGAACACTTGAGCGGCCTTGCCGTTACGTCCCGACTCGTTGACCCCGCACCAATCGAATTTCAGGTAGTCGGCTCCCCAGTCCGCGAATGTTTGCGCGTCGAGGTATTCGTGACCCATCGATCCGGTCTCAGGCAACCCGGAAGGCCAACCAGGCTTGTTCGTCGGTCCTTCTTCGCCGCCGCAGGGTCGTTCGTTTGGCAGCACGTAGAGACCTAGCTTCAGACCTCGGCTGTGCAACCACTCCGCGAGCGCGGGGATGCCGTTCGGGAACCGCCGGGCGTCCCATCGCAGCTTGCCGTCCGCGCCTCGGGGCACGCGCGGATCCTGCCAGCGATCATCGATGTTGACATACCGGTAGCCCAACTCTGGCAAACCGGCGTCGATCATAGCCTCGGCGGTCTCCTTGACTCGCGTCTCATTCAGCGGGATGCAACTGGGCATTGCGCAATCCGCCATCTCTGGAAAGAACGTCCCACCGAAGACGTTGTAGCTGTTCCAGCCCATTGGCGGGGTCCTCGCCATATCATTTCCTGTGTCAAACAGGGGGGCCGCCCGGGCCGGTTGGCCTTGCCCCCCGATCAGGGCTCCAGCGAAAGCAAGCGCCCCAACAATGAGCGCCGCTAGCGTGCGGTATGACTTCAACAGAATCCTCCTTGAATCAAATGGTTGGTTGTGATTGAGTGGCTCCGCGCCACAGTGCTGTCAGCACGAGCAGAACTGCCTGGGGCGACCCGTTCTAGCAAAGCGCCAGCACAGTCGAGCGGCCGCCGATTGAGTCTGGCCTGTCGCCGCTCCACCAAGACTCACGACCGGCCCGGCGACCCAAGGCAAGCAAGTCCGATGGGACCTCCCGCGTGGTTCGGCTCAGGTTCACGACGGCACGTGCCGTCTGACCGTCCGACAGTTCTCGATCCCAGACTTCCAGGTCGTCACCGCAATCTGAGACGGTGGCCGCCGCCGAACGATCCTCGTCGATTCTGATCACATCAGGATCGAGCAGCATGGCCGCAATGTCATCCGACATGGTTCTCAAGTCATTGCCCGCCAGCAGAGGAGCCCCCAACATGGCCCACAGAACCAAGTGGGTCCACGACTCGTTGAGTGTCAGATCATGGTGGCCTACCTGGAGAGCGTCGGGGTCGTTCCAGCCCCGTCCCAAGACGGATGCGCGACGCCAGCGCCCGCCGGTCGTGGCATGGCTGTTCGCCAAGATCGAATCCCAATTCGCGTGCAAGTCTGGAGTGGTCCGCCACATGTGGGTCAGTCGAGGGGCCCAGGACTCCTCGAATTCCTCGCCCCAAGTACTGGCTGAGAGAACCATGGGCCGACCGGCTGCGGCTATGGCTTCGTTCCACGCCTCGAAGACACGAGCGGCCTTCCCGTGCGTTCCGGCATGGCCCACACCGCACCAGTCGACCTTGATGAAGTCCACACCCCAGTCAGCGAATGTTCGCGCGTCAATGGCCTCCCGCCCCAACGAACCCGTCGCGGGCAACCCTCCGGGGCCGTTCCCTTCCTCTCCTCCGCACGCGAATTCGTTCGCGATCGCGTAGATTCCGAACTTCAGGCCCCGATTGTGTATCTCGCGGGACAGCCAGGTCATTCCGCTCGGGAACCGCCGAAGGTCCGGGCGCAAACGGCCGTCAACCCCGCGCGGCTCGCGCGGGTCCTGCCAGCGGTCATCGAGATTCAGGTAGATGTACCCGGCATCGCGCAATCCGCTGGCGACGAGCGCGTCGGCCGTCTCAACGACAAGCCGCTCTTCGAGAGCGACCCCACCAGGCAGCATCGGGTTCGCATCCGCTGGTAGACCGTGCATGCCGCCGAAAGCATTGTACGAATTCCAGCCGCGCGGCGGCACCGGCGCCAACGCGCAATTCGGGTCGTACGTCGTTGACAGCTTCCTATCCTTTCACTCCGGACAATTTCACGCCCTGAACTATGTACCGCTGGAACAGGAAGAACATGATCACCAGCGGCAAGACCGAGAGCAACGAGCCCGCGAACAACGCGGGCAAGTTGATCTTGTAACTGTTGAGGAAGGTTGAAAGCGTGACCTGGACGGTCCAACTCGACTCGCTCTGTCCCACAATCAATGGCCAAAGGAAAGCGTTCCACGAATTGATAAAGGCGATGGCCCCAAGAGCCACCATGATTCCCTTCGAGTTGGGCAGCACGATCCGCAGGAAAGTGCCCCAGGCACCCAGACCATCGAGTTTGCCCGCGTCTTCGAGTTCCTTTGGGAAATCCAGGAAGAATTGGCGAAATATGAACACTGAAAAGACGTTGAACAGCCCCGGGACAATAATACCCTGAAGGGTGTTCACCCAGCGCAGTTGCGCGACCACCGCGAATGTTGGCACGAAAGTCACGGCCGCCGGCACCATCATGGTCAACAAGAACAGCCAGAACACAAGATTGCGGCGCCTGAACGGGACGCGGGCCAGTCCGTAGCCAGCGCAGCCCGTGATCGCGAGCTGACCTGCCACTTGCAAAGTCGCGATCACCAGCGAATTGCCGAGTCCCCGGAGCACCGCAGATCCCGGACCCAACAACTCCACAAGCGGCCCAAAGTCTGGACTCTCGGGCCACCATGTCCAATCGCCACCCGTGATCTCGGCTCGCGTCGACAAGGCGTTCCGGACGATCACGTAGTAGGGCACGAGGAAGGCCACGGCCAACGGGATCAGCGTCGCATAGATCGCGGTCACTTGGCCGGCTCGGCGCCGCTTGACGCTCCGGCGCTTAGTCTTTGTCACGTCCGCCCAATCCGAAGATTTTGCCCTGGACCATTGTGAAGACCAGGATCACAGCCGTCAACACGAAGGCCCCCGCGCTTCCCAGGCCGTAGTTTTGACCCGTGAAAGCCACGTTGTAGAGATACACGAGCGGCGGCGTCGCCAGCGACATGTTCCCCTGACCACCGCTTCCTGGACTCCCCAAGACGTTGTAGAATTCATCAAAAGCCTGGAATGCCCCAATTAGGCTCAATAGACCTATCGACACAGTCGTGTTGCGCAACAACGGCAACGTAATGTACCGCAACTCTTGGAATTTGTTGCGCACTCCGTCGATCACCGCGGCCTCGTACACTTCCTGGGGAATCTCCTGAAGTCCAGCCGTGAAAATTATCATGAAGAAACCCGCTTGCAGCCACAGCCGCACCGTCACCAACACAATCCAGAAGAGCGGTGGATCAGCCGTTCCGATCCAAGCCACCGGGTCCAGACCGAACCAACCCGCTATCGTGTTAGCAAACCCGGAACGAATCCCGCTGAACAACGACATTCGCCAGATGGCCGAGGCGACCACGTAAGAACAAGCTGTTGGGATGAAGAAGATTGTCCGGAAGATTCCCTTACCCCAGGGCGCGGCATTCACCAACAGCGCGAGGAACAGTGAGAACGCGACTGTCGTGGGCACAATGAAGAGCGCGAAGACCATCGCCAAGAGCAACGAACGTCGGAAGGCGGGGGACGACAGGACGTCGACATAGTTGGCCAGTCCGACGAACTGGTCCGGATGGATCGTCGTCTGGGCATTCCCGAACGAGAGGTACAGGCCCCAGCCGATCGGAACGACGACAAACACGACCAGGCCGATGGCCATCGGGCCGACGAAGGACCAGAAGGTCAGCGGTATCCGCCACCGTGCGGCCCTCCTGGCGTCTGGCCTGATCGTGTCTGTCATCATCGCTGTCCCCTCCCCGGCTACTTATAGCCCCTAGGAGAGCTTGGAGTTCGCCGCGACGCGGTCGATCTCGGCCTGGATGGCGTCTCTCAGCTTGGTCGCTTCGGCCTTGGCGTCCGCTCCGTCACGAATGACGTTGTTGAATGCGTCGCCCAGCGCGGCCTGCATCGCGGCTGTCCACCAGACGCCGCTTTCCAGGTGCCCGTAGTCGGCGATCGCACTGACGAACTCCGATGCCGGCGGTTCCCGCAAGGCCGGAGTGGCTTCGGTGATGCTCGTGCGGACGGGCGCTGTTGAGCCGAAGGCGGTCGACCATTCCGTTTGGGCGTCGATGTTGTCCACCCACAGCCATTTGACGTAGTCCTTGGCCGCGTCAACATTCTTGGAGGCGGCGTTGACCTGGCTGTACCAGCCCCCGAACCAGGTGGCCGGGGTGCCCTGAGAGTCCAAGGCCGGCCAAGGCACCACGCCGAAGTCGTCGCCAAGAGCCTCCTCAACGGCCGGCAGGGTCCACTGCCCGCCCCATTGCATGGCGGCAAGGCCGTCGATGAAGCTTGACGAGTCGTACCAATCGGACGGTGCGCCCAACAACAGAGACGGACTGGTGCACAGATCCTTCATGCCTTCCAATACCGCAGCCGCGCGATCCACGTCCACCGCCGACTTGCCATCGGCGATCAGCTCGGTGCCCGAGGACCAGATCGCGATTTTCGGCATCTGCGCGGAGGTGCAACCGTCGTTTCCGATGAACAGACCTTTCCGCTCGCCGGTGGACAGCTGGTCGGCAGCCTTCTTCAGTTCGTCCAGTGTCGCTGGCGGCTGCACGTTCGCTTCCTCGAGCATCGACTTGCGGTAGAACAGCAAGCCGTCGCCATCGGACATGGGCACGCCATAGATGTGCCCATCGACTGTCACAGCCTCGATGTTCTTGGGATTGAAGTCGGACAAGGCATCGCCGAAGACGGAATCAACCGGAGCGACCTGGCCCGCAAAGATCCGCTCGCCGATGGGCGCGGATTCGAAGACATCGGGGCCCTCGCCAGCCAGCAAGGCCGTGTTCAGTTTCGACTCGTAGTCCCCCGGCACCCAGGTCACCGTGACGTGAACCTGGTCCTGGCTCTTGTTGTACTCCTCGGCGTAGCGTTCGACCGCCTCGCGAGTGCCTTCCTCGCCATACTCGTGGTACCACTGAGCGATTTCAATGGCTCCATCCTTCGCCCGGTCATTCGTGTCGCCTTCGATCCCATCGCCGGAACATCCCGCCGTGGTCAGAACAGCAGCCACCATCGCCGCCACACCAACTCGAAGGACCCGCCCCTTGTGCTGCCGCATTGTCAGACACCTTTCTGTGCGCTTGCGTTTTGATTCGACGTTCCACGCCTCAAGTGCCTCGGCACCTTCGCCGTTTATTTACGTCGTGAAGCAACCATACCTCAGGTTCGCAAGCAAGTCCAATCGACAACACGTGCAGCCGTCCCTGCGCGCGCCATTCACCGATGTGGTAAATTGCTCATGTCAAGTAACTCGGAGGGAGCTGGGGTGACGAGCACCAATGTATTCAACCTCGCCAACGGCGGCGTCGGCGTGGTGCTCGGCTTGCGAGCGGGGGCGCTCCCTGATGTGCTGCACTGGGGCCGGGCCGTGTCCGACGCCTCCGCCCAGGCCCTGATTGGAGTCTCCAGCGCTGCAGTCCTCAATTCCGGCCCTGATCGAGTCCGGCGGTTCAGCGTCTTGCCAACGGGAAATCAGGACTGGGCGGGGACTCCCGTGATCGAGGCTCACAGCGTAATCCCAGCAGCTTGGGATATCCGCTTGAAAGACGTCGAGGCGGACGATTCGTCCGTGACCTTCACTTTCGTGGAAAGCACCACCGCGCTGGAGATCGCCCAGACCTGGTACCTCGGCGAGGATGGGTTGGTCGGTGTCCGCCACCGCTTGACAAATGCCGGTGAAGACGTGATCGACGTCCAAGCGGTCCGCGCGATTCTGCCGCTGCCGGGCCGGGCGACCGAGCTCCTCGACCTGACTGGGCGGTGGACTGCCGAGCGGCGCCCACAACGCTCGCAGTTGGCCTACGGGGAGCACCGGCGCGCAGGGCGCCGCGGCCGCCCCGGCCACGACGCGCCAGACTTGCTGATCGCGGGCACGCCGGGCTTCAGTTGGCGCCAGGGGGAAGTCTGGGCCGTCCACCTGGCCTGGAGCGGCAATAGCGAGTATTTCGCCGAGCGGTTGCCGGAAGGCGCCGGCCCCGAGGCCTCCGTGCTGGGCTGCGGCGAGATTCTCTCACCGGGCGAGTTGAGACTTGAGCCGGGCTCCCATTTCGACACCCCGGAGGCGCTCTTCGGCTGGTCGGACGCCGGCCTGGACGGGCTCTCAGAACGATTCCACGCCCATGTCCGCGCGCTCCCGTCCCAGCCAGTCCGGCCTCGTCCGCTGGTGTTGAACACATGGGAGGCCGTCTACTTCGATCACGGCCCTGACGAATTAGCCGACCTGGCCAGTCGAGCGTCGAAGGTAGGAATCGAGTTGTTCGTCCTTGACGACGGATGGTTCGACCACCGCCGCTCGGACCGGTCCGGCCTCGGCGACTGGTGGCCTGACCGGGCGATCTGGCCCGATGGCCTGGCGCCGCTGGCGGACTTGGTCCATCGGCTTGGGATGCGGTTCGGCCTCTGGTTCGAGCCCGAGATGGCGAACCCCGACTCACAACTGGCCCGGACTCATCCCGATTGGCTCCTGGCCGCGCCCAGCGCCGGCCCAACCGCGGCAGCCGCGCAGACCGCCGCTTACGACACCTGGCGCCATCAGGTACCGGTCAACCTGGCCCACCCAGATGCCTACGCATACCTGCTGGAGTCGATCAGCGAGGTGGTCCGCCAAGGCGTCGACTTCATCAAATGGGACCACAACCGGGACATCACCGCGCCGGTCGATCAGCGCGACGGACGTGCCGGAGTCCACGCCCAGACTGTCGCGCTGTACCGGCTGATGGGCGAACTGCGCGCCCGGTTCCCGGACTTGGAGATCGAGTCCTGCGCCAGCGGCGGCGGCCGGATCGACCTTGGCATTGCCGCGTTGACCTCCAGGGTCTGGGCGTCCGATTGCAACGACCCGTTGGAACGTCAACGCATCCAGCGCTGGACTGGACTCTTGACGCCGCCCGAGCGGATCGGATCGCACGTCGGCGAGGCGCGCTCGCACACCACTGGACGGGTCGCGTCGCTGTCGTTCCGGCTGGCCACCGCCCTGTTCTGCCATGCGGGAGTCGAATGGGACATCCGGCGCGCGAATCCGCACGAGTTGGCCGCCCTGGGCCGATTCTCCGCTCTGTACAAGGAGTTGCGGCCGCTGCTTCACGGCGGCGTCACCGTTCGCGCCGACCTGGACGGGCCGGTCTATCTCCACGGCGTGGTCTCTCCGTCCCGCGACCATGCGGTGTTCGCCTGGGTTCGGCTGGACACCAGCGTCTCGGCGGATGCCGCTCGCGTCCAGTTTCCTGGGCTCGACCCCGATTCCCGCTATGACATCCACGTGCGTACCGAACTCGGCCTGCCGCATTTTCAACAGGTCGCCCCGCCCGCCTGGATCGAACCGCTCTTGGTCCCCGTGGACGATGCCGCCGACCCCGGTCCGCCTGTCACCCTGCCTGGCGAGGTGCTCACCCAGGTGGGCCTGCCGTTCCCCAACCTTCAGCCCGCGCAGGCCTTGCTCATCGAGTTCCGCAAGGTCTGAACTCGCTCACGCCCTCGCCGAGGCACTACCATCGCCGTCATGCCACTAGACCTCCAGCTCAAAGCCCACGCTCAATCCACTCTCCTGGACGCGCCGCGATTCCGCCGGGCCATCAAGGCCTTCGATCCAGTGCGCCCGCTCGACCCGGCCGACTTTGATTTCATCTGCGCGGCTGCCCGATTGGCGCCCAGTTCCAACGGGCTGGAGCCATGGAACATAATCGTTCTGCGCGAGCCGGGCCTCAGGACCCGGTTCGTGCAGCGCACCGGCGCGCGGCCGGAGCAGGCTGACGCCGCCTCCCATATGGTGGCCATCACCGCCAAGACGGCTCGCGGGATAGACCCTCGGGGCGACCACTTGGCGCACATCGGTACCAGCGTCATGGACATGTCCGCGGACCAGATAGCAGCTTGGCGCGGCCGTTTCGAGAACTTCCTGACCAACCGGATCGGCGTCTTCGGCAGCGACAAGGCCATGTTCGGCCACACCGCCCGCCAGGCGTATCTGGCGCTGGAGAACATGCTGGTCGCCGCCGCCGTGATCGAGGTGGACTCGTGCCCGCTCGAAGGACTCGACTATCGCGAGGCTGACAAAGTGCTGGCGGAGGCGGGACTGATCGACCCGGCCATCGACGTCTTCGCCGTCGCGGCGGTCTTCGGCTACCGCGCGGCCGACCCGAAACGCCCGCAATCGCGCCGCTGCCTCGCCGAAATAGTCGCCTGGGCCTGACCGACATGACGATCCCTCCCCCAGGTCAGTTCCAACCCGGCCAGCCTTGCCAGCAGCCCGTTCTTGGGCCAGCGCAGTCATTCGCGCCGCCTCCGCCGTGGCAGCCGCCATCGCCGCCCCCGCGCAGACCCGTATGGAAACACTGGTGGTTCTGGGTGATCGCGGTCGCGGCGGTGGCAGGCGCCGCAGTCGTGGCGGCCATCTTGTTCTCAAGTGACCACGCCGACGATGCCGTGCGCACGCCCGCGACCACACCGGTCGCCCCGCCGACCCAAGAGTCGGCCGGCGGCATCGTGCAACATCCAGGAGCCCGCCGAGACCAGCACCCCTGGAGAGACCCTCGCAATTGGGACTTACGTCACTTCGGGCGACTGGGGGTTCCGGATCGACTCGGTGACCATGGATGCCAGCGTGCTCCCGGAGAGCGAACGGATGGGCATAGAGTTGGAGCCCGGCGAACAGCAAATGTTGGCCGATGTCACGGTCAGCTACTCGGGCCCAGGCTCAGCCGGCCCCTTTGACGGGTGGTCAATACGCTTCATTGACCCGAGCGGAGAGGAGGCGGCCACTGCGACAAGCATGTGTGACGCCTTCGAGATCGCCAGCGGCGACAGCGCCCCCTGCCAGGCGAGCCTCGTGGTGCCTGTCGGCACCACTGCCGGGACCTTGATCCTACAGCTAGGCGATTTCGGCTCCGAGGAGGAATTCTTCTTCGCCGTCCCCGAACCATGATTCGCGACATTCCCCGATTGTGGTTCGAGCCTCAGATGCGGGCGGCCTTGATCTCCGTCACCAGGATGCCGCGCGCGCCGACCTCGTACAATTGATCCATCAATTCGTTGGTGGCCTTGGCCGGGACCACTGCCCGCACGGCCGCCCAAGACTTGTTGTGCAACGGCGAGACGGTGGGGCTCTCGAGGCCCGGCGTGATGGCAACCGCCCGCGCCACCGCGCCGATGGGCACGTCGTAGTCCATCAGCACATACTGCGATGCCACCAGCACGCCTTGGAGACGACGGGTCAGCCTCTCCAAGCCGTCCGAGTCGATCAGGCCGTGACGGCGGCGGATCAGCACCGCCTCCGACTCCAGTAAGGGTTCGCCGAAGATCGCCAGCCCGGCGGCCCTGAGAGTGGTGCCCGTCGACACGACATCGGCTATCGCGTCCGCCACGCCCAGTTGCACGGAGACCTCGACCGCCCCGTCGAGCCGGACCACTTCTGCTTCGACCCCGCGCTCCTTCAGGTAGTCCCCCACCAGCACCGCGTACGAAGTGGCGATCCGCTTGCCGTCCAGGTCGGTCACGTCGGTGGCGGCCCCAGGCGGGGCGGCGAACCGGAAAGTCGATCCGCCGAATCCAAGGCGCAGGTGCTCCACCGCCGCCGCGCCCGAGTCGAGCAGTAGGTCACGGCCCGTGATCCCGGCGTCCACCGTGCCGGAGCCCACATAGACCGCGATGTCACGGGGCCTCAAGTAGAAGAACTCGACATCCGCGACAGGGTCCATCAGGACCAACTCGCGGCTGTCGCGGCG
>JAISCU010000384.1 GCA_031265345.1 Bifidobacteriaceae bacterium | reverse complement strand
ACTTATTGGGCGACCCGCGCCAGCCGCGCGGCCACTCGTCGCCCCGCCCAAAAAGTCTCCAGACGACTTATTGGGCGACCCACGCCAGCTGGGATGCGTCCCCAAGATCCCGCCAAGTCGGATTTCGGGTCGTGGGGCGCGCGAACTCGGACCAAGACCCGTTCCGGGGACGCGCGGGAGGCCGAACCCGTCCCCAGAATGCTCCGAGGTCCGATCTGGGCCGCCGTCTGCCCCGGCGCGGAATGGCGGAGGTCAAGCAGACTATGCTACACTGTAAGACATGGTAGCTCCCTCCAACGTGCGTCTGCCGGATCGAGTCGACCGCGCTCTGACCTCTTATATCGAACGGACTGGCACCCGGAAGTCGACCGTCATCTCCGTGGCTGTGGACGAATGGCTGCGACTCAAACAGCATCCCCATATCAGGTTCGTGGAGCCGGTCCCCGGCGAACGCCGGGCGGCCCTGGTCGATGGGCCGGAGGTGTGGTCGGTCGCGGAGGCGTGGCTCCAGCACGAGGAGGGAGAGCGCGATGTCGCGGGGGTCGCGGAGTCAACGGGGCTGAGGACCGACCAGGTCGAATCCGCCCTGTCGTACTGGGCTGACAACCGGTCGGAGATCGACGGGCTGATGGTGCGGATACACGCCGCGCAGGAGGAGGCGTTCGCGGCTTGGGAGCGCCGCCGGGCGTTGGACGCGCTGGCATGACCAGCGGAGAGCACCTGCGTCTTCTTCTCGACGAGCACTATCCTCCGGCTTTGGCCCGGAAGCTGGTCGAGGACGGCATCGACGCTGTCGCCTTGGTGGAAGGTCGGCCCAACCTGGTTGGCGCATCGGACGCGGATGTACTGAGAGCGGCGGCATCCGAGGCGAGGGTGGTTGTGACCGAGGACGTGTCCACCTTCTCCGCGGCCATTCGCGAGGTACCTGATCATGTGGGCGTCGTGTTCTGCCGGTCCGGGGTCTTCCGGCGCACGCCAGCTGGTCTGGGAACGATCCGCCGTGCGTTGCTCGATCTCGCCACGAATCCTCCCATCGGCCTTGGCGTGGAACCGTAGGTCTGGTGGCTGGCGGACCCGGACGCCCAGGCGGGAATGCCTCGCTGAGCCCTTGTTGCGAGACGGCGGGGTGACGCTGGGACTCGGGCGGCGGCATCGTGCGACGCTGGTCGCCATGAAAGAAACTGCCACAACCGCGGCTGCCGGGCCCACCGGCGTGGACCGCGACCTCGCGTACGGGCCCGACCCGCGCCACCGACTCGACCTCTACCATCCGGCGCGTCCCAACGGCGCCCTGCTGATCGCCATCCACGGTGGAGGGTGGTTCCAGGGCGACAAGGCGAAGCAGGCCGCGCTCGCCACCCGCTTGGCCGATGCCGGCTACCTGGTCGCCGCCCCGAACTATCGTTTCGCGGACGGGGACTCGGGCGTCAACCTCTACCCGGCCCAGGTCGATGACGTGCTGTCGGCAGCGGATTGGCTGCGGGCCGATTCTGCGTTCGAGTTCGACCGGCGGCGGGTCGGGGCTATCGGCGGATCCTCGGGCGGGAACCTGGCGTTCGAGTTGGCGATCTCACTGGGCGTGCCGGGGGTCTCCTGGTCGGGTTTGCTCGACCTGGCCGGGTTCATGGCCCGGCACGGCGACGCCACGCCTCACAAGGTGGTCATGGATGATTCGCGTCCCGGCGCCGAGATCGACCAGGGCGGCGCCGATCCGGGCTATTACAAATGGCTACTGTTCAATCTGCTCGGCCCCGGCCTGGATGGTCTCGATGTGGCCACCCCCATTGGGCGTGTCACCGCTGACACCGGCCCGATGCTCTTCGCCAACTCGATGGACGAGCTGGTCCCGCGCGAGGAGATCCTGACCGCGGCCTCGGCCCTGATGCGTGTCGGCGTCCCTTCCCGCACGGTCCTGTTCGAGGGCCGCAGGCACGCCGACGCCTACATCGATGACGTCTTCGACGACACGCTCCGCTTCTTCGCGCACTACCTGGGCTCCGACTAGCTTCAAGGCCGTGAAGTTAGGGTTTTGGCGTGGTTGTCGCGGAGGCTCGCCGGCCAGGACGTTGATCTCCAGGGTGGCTTTGCGGCATGACCGGTCGAGGTCGGGGCCGCGGACCCGGTATTTCGAGATAGCGCGTTTGACGACCCTGGGGCACGCGCGCAGACGGCGCACGGGCAGCGGCGGGGCCAGGGCCCGGCTGCCGATCTGGCCGAGGATGCCGACCTGGGCGCCGGCGACGGCCGCCTCGGCCCGCGCGAGCAGGTCGCGTGCCGCCCCTGACGTGATGGTGAAGCTTCCCCGGTCGGGGTGCAGGCCTCCGGCCAGGGCGGCATCCGCGATCGCGGTGCGCAGCAGCTAGTGGACGACCAGGAGCGCCCACACCTCCTGGTCTATCCCTTCGGCGGTCCGGGCGCGGAGCACCCGGCCGCCGAGCATCGAGGACTTCAGCTCCAGGAAGCCGGTCTGGATCTCCCACCGCTCGTGGTAGAGCCGGACCAGCTCCCAGGCGGGGTGCCGGGCCGGGTCGAGGAGGCTCGTGACCGGCCGGTAGACGCCCTGCTGGCGCCCGGCGGAGGTGGTGGCGACGACCTCCGCGTCGACGACCCTGACCTTCGTCCCGGCGACCACGCTGGTGTACGACCCGTCCCGGTGTCGGGCCAGCACCGGGAGCCGGCGGCGGTCCTTCCCGCGGACCAGGAAGTCCGCGTCGGCCCCTGGCGGCGGCCATCACGCCCCGCGCGTCGAAGTTCCGGTCCGCGAGGACCAACATCCCGGGCCGCATCGAGCGGGCCAGGGACGGGTACAGGGTCGTCTCCCCGGCCCAGGTCGGCGCGAACACGGCGTCCATGACCGCCCCGGTCCCGCACGCGACCAAGGCCAGTAGCCGCGCCTGCGGGGAGAGCAGTGATGGAGGAGCTCAAGGAATCCAAGGGTTGCGAGTTGGTGCGGCCGGTCTGCGAATAGGCGGAGTCCGATCAGGCTGTCGAAATGCGCTTGACCTACGGCGGCGGCGCGGGAGGCGACGTGGCCAAGACGATCTGGTCTTGTTGTACTCGGATTTCCACGTCAGCGCGCGCGGTGGCGACGGCGGCCTGAGCCGGGACAGCGAATACACCGGATGGAGTTGGTTCCGGACCCGAAATAGCGAATCTGACCCATGGGAAGTGGCCGACCACGGGCATTAGGCCGGCTGCCCCGGAGCGCGGCTGGGCCTCCGAACTAGCGAGGCCCCTAGAGGCGGAGGCTTTGTCAGCCAAGAGTTGTTGATTTCCTGTCCGTGTGGCCGTGCGTGGGGGGCGACCGGTCACGCGGTCTACTCAAGACGCGCCGGGCTCCGCTTGGCGGCGCGCCCCGGATGAGCGGGCCATTCGGAGCGTGGCGGGCTGCTTGTCCAGACGGGTCATCAGGAGACGATCATGGACCCGGCCAGGCGCATTCGGCATCCCGCGCCAACCACGCGTGGCCTCAAACGCAGCGTAATTCCATTTGATCGAGATCTGGGAGCTGGCGGCGCGCTGCCCAGCGGCATCAGCCGAAGAATCTGGGGTGCTTGCGGCGTCGCATGGGCGCAGTGCCCCGATTCGGCGCCCATGCGACACTCTAATGACAAACGCGTCTATTGCTCCTCGGGCCTGGACCGCAAGCGCGTTAGCTGTTCGACCTTCACGCAGCACACGACCGCGCTGACGAGGCAGGCGGCCCCGCCGACTAGGCCGACTAGCTCCTGCCAAGTCCAGTAGCCGGTGCCATCTGTCTTGTAATTAGGCAGCTCTTGGCGGAACATCTGGTACGCCCATACCAACAGTGCCACGCCGATAAGCGCTAAGGCGGCGTAGGCCGCCCGGCCCCAACCTCGCGGTAGGTTCTTGCTCATTACCAGTTACACTTCTTGCTCACCCAGGTGGCTGGGTTGGTGTTCTTCGCGCGCCAACTCTCCAGGTCCCAAGTGTCGGACAGCCTCAGCGTCCAACCGTAGGTCACATGGCAAACATACTGGTTGTACATGGGGGTGGTGTTCACGGTGGACTGCTTCTTGACAAGCTCCGACCATCCCGCTCCTACCATCACGCTGTAGCCCGTACCTGCCAGGCCGGGCAACACTGGAGCCGAAGCCAGGCTGCGCACCAGCGCCTGGCCGAGCCAGGAAAGGGTGGCGCTGACCGTGAAGCCCTTCGACGAGGTCGTGCGCTTGGTCTTGGAGAAAAGGTCGATACCTAGAACAGGATCTGCGACCACAGGGTACGCGGTTGCCGCCGCGCGGTGGTCCACTACTTGGGTCAGGCGACCGCCCGCCAATTCGTAATGCGTTGGCACGGCAGCGCCGGAAGCGTCAACCGCCCACGGGGGCGCGACGCCGAGCACAAAGGCGCCATCCTGGTCGTTGAAGATGATGCCGCCATTGTCGAGGAAGATCGGGAGGGCATAGACCCCGAGGTCCAGATCGTAGGTGTACATGGTCGGTGCGCCCTGATCCTCGATTATGGTGGCCACCTGCACCGTCCCGTCGGACTTGACGACGGGAACGGTCACGGAACCATTGTTGTTGTCGTAGGCGACCACGCCGTCCGCGACCTCGACTGCCGAATCCGCCCGCTCGGCAAAAGGCAGCGCGATCTCGACCTGCGCAGTCTCGTCGCTGAGCGCTATCCCGCCCGTTGCGTCGGCGGCGATCTCGATTTCAACGCCTCCGACCTCCGCATCGATCAAACTGCTTCCGCTTTCCTCCGCCGCTATATCTGCCACGTCCTCCAAGACCTGTGTCGCTGGATCATTCGATTCCGCCGCGACCGCGCCCAGCAACTCTAGAATCTCACTGGAACTGGCGTCAGCGGCTCCGGGGCCCGCGCCCGGCGTCGAGTAAGCAGCCGGGGCACCCGCCATGACCAACGCCATGCCCATCGCGATGCCGAGGATTCCTCTGCGTATTGGCTTCATCACATGCTCTCCTTAGCCTGTTCGGGGAAGGCCGAGCGAGGCCCCACAAGGTCCCACCGCGGCCAAATTGCGCGTGGTCCGCGCAACTTGGCGACAAAACTACCCTTTGGGAAAGCCGAAGGGGGGGCTTCAGCCTCCTCCGGAGGGCGAGACTTAGGATACCCTAAGTCCTCGCTGGTCGCCGCGTTGAAGGGCTATCCATGCTATGCCGTATGCGGCTTAGCATGGACTACGCCGCGGTTTGTCCTATGCCGCGGGTTGGCGTGTCGCGCCTGATCGGGGGTCGTTCGGCGGTTGGTTTTGCGGCATAGGGTTTGGCTGGTTCAGAGGGCGTAGAGGGCGTCGGCCACCTCCTGGGAGGCCCATTGGGCGGGTTGGCGCAGTGATGGCGGGGTGGCCGCGTTGATGGCGTCGGCCATCATTTGCTGGGTGGCGAAGGCGTAGAACGTGGATGTGGTGGACATGGATTCGTGGCCGAGCATCTGCATGATGAGGGGCAGTGGCACGCCGTCTTGGTAGAGGTCCATGGCGCGGGTCGTCCTGATGAGGTGGCAGTGGAGCCGGTCTGGCACCTCGGGGCAGGATGGGCGGGCGATGTCGCCGGCTTGTTTGAGGACGCGGGAGATGGTGTCTGGGGAAAGCGGCCCGGGCCGGCCGTTCTTGGGGCTGTGGAACAGGGGCGCGGACGGGTCTGCGGCGGGGTGGAACTCGTCGAGGTAGACGCGCAGGTGGTCGACCGTTTCGGCCATGATCGGCATGTTCCTGGTCTTGCCGCCCTTGCCGTGCAGGACCGTGTACGGGGCGTCGGTCAGCCGCAGGTCTCGGACCCGGGCGGCGCACGCCTCGGACACCCGAGCGGCCGTGTCGTACAGGAAGACCAGCAGCATCCTGTTCCGCCTCGATTTCGCGGTGGCGCCGCGGTGGGCCGCGAGGATCGCGCGGGTGGCTTCCTTTGGAAGGTGCTCGACCGGTTGTTTCGGGGTCTTGGGCGATTTGACCGAGGCGGCTTGGCAGCGGATCGCCTCCAGGGTGAGGTCTTCCTGCGCCGCGTAGGCGAGGAACGAGGTGATGGCGGTGAGCCGCAACTCGACGGTTTTCGGCGCGTAGCGGCGGGTTTCGGTCATCCACTCGGCGTAGCTTTTGACGTGTTCGCGCGCGAAGCAGTCGAACGTCACGTCGGGGCGGGCTATGCCCCGCTCGTCCGCGAGGTAGCGGAGGTAGCTTTCCAGGCCGGTCCTGTAGGCGTCGACGGTGTCTGGCGACATGCGCCGCACCAGCGGGCACCAGTTCCTGAGGAATCCGCGCGCGGCCTGCCAAAACCCGGACGGGTCGCCGGGGCCGCGCCTAGATGATCTATTCCAAGGGGTGTTCGGCGTGTCGGCGTGACTTCGACGGGCGGGGGTGTCCAGTATCTGTGCTGTTCAAAGGCCACTTCCCCGACCGAAAAGGACAGGTTTCATG
>JAISCU010000354.1 GCA_031265345.1 Bifidobacteriaceae bacterium | reverse complement strand
GTCCTGGTCGGCGAGGACGCCTCCGTCGACGTCCAGATGGCGTACAAGTTCCCCTACGAGGAGACCCAGGGCAAACATTTGGGGTCCGCCTCCCAGGCCCTGACCTGGGGCGTCGGCCTGAAGCTGCAGGGCGACTACTGCGACTCCGGCACCGACCCAGATGATGAGGACGATACGCCGTCCCCGACCCCCTCCGCGTCGAGCACCACCTCGATCGCGTCTCCCCCGTCCGATGCCGCGCCGACACCGGGCGGCGACCACAAGTCCTCCGGGGGCGGCGGGAACCTCGAATACACCGGCACCAACGCCATGTTCGCCATCATCAGCGCCATCTTCCTGACCACCGCCGGGGCCACCCTCGTCAAGGGACGCCGACGCGACCGCAAGCAGGAAGCTCAGGCCTAGCCTGGCGGGCAGAACCCATCTGCACATGGTAGTGTATGTGCATGTCGGCACATGATCGCAGGGCGCAGATACTATTCGCGCCGGAGCAATATGAGGCCCTCGAGACTTTGGCGTCAAGTCAGCGACGATCGGTCGGATCGTTGGTGAGAGAGGCTGTCGACAACTTGGTGGCGCGCCAGCGCCATGACCGCAGGGCGGCATTCAAGGCGTTTCTGACCAGCATCTCCTTGGACGGCCAAACGGGCATGACGCTCGAGCAGTGGCGGGAAGACAAGACGCTCACCGACCCGATTTTCGTGGACAAGTGATGCTGCCTCGCACGGCTCTGCTGGATTCAGCGGTGCCGATTCTGGCGAACGGCACCGAGTACGAGCTGCGTGCCGCCTGCGTGCGATTGCTCGACCTGGGCTCCTCTGGGCGGATCGAGTTGTTCGCGTCCACCGAAATGATCCAAGAGTTCGTGTTCCATCGACTGCGACGAACGGGCGACCGCCACCGTGCCGTTGCCGAGGGCGAGGCGTTGATGGGCTTTGTGGTCACGCTCCCGTTCGACGACTCGATTCTCCGCCGATCGTTCGGGCTTATGCGATCGACCGGCGTGCGGGGGCGCGATGCCATCCATGCCGCTACTGCGCTCGCGCACGGGCTGGAGTACATCATCAGCCCGGACGACGACTTCGACGGGCTGCCCGGCCTTGAGCGCCTCGATCCCCGGTCATGCGTTGGCCACTGAGCGGTCGCACCGAAGCAGTGCGGTACCGCCTACGGCCAGTCGAGGTCCACATCCGCAGACCTGCCGCGCGACTCCAGCCAGGAGTTGAAATTGACCGCCCAGTCGCGGTGGGTCTTGCGCTGCCACGCGTGCAGGGCCGCGAAGTCCATTGCGGCCACCTGTTCGTATTGCTCCTCGATCGCGTCGAACACGGCGATCGATTGGCGGACGTCCTCCAGCGCGTCATGGAGGTTCGGGCTGGAATGGACGCCGTAAACGCTCATCAAGTCGCCGAGCTTGCGCTTGCCTCGCCTGTACCGGTCCACGCCGCGGTCGATCACTAGAGGATCGACCACCGGCGGCGCCTCGTCACCAAGGCGCTGCTCCATTGTCGGCAGTCGGTGGCGCTCCAATTCGGCTCTGAGTATGCCCAGGTCGTAGGGCGCGTTGAAAGCGAGCACGGCCATCCCCTCTTCGATGGCTCGCGCCAATTCGGTTGCGATTTCCTCCAGCGCTTGGGTTGGCTCGCGCCCTTCGGCTCTGGCCCGCTCGGTGGTTATGCCATGAACCGCGACCGCCTGCGGCGGAATCTCCACTCCCGGATCGATCAACCAGGTCTGCGCCTCCTCGCTGCCATCAGATGCCCGTTTGACCACCGCCGCCGTCACGATCCGGTCATGCTCGGTCCTGACCCCCGTGGTCTCCGTGTCGAATCCAACCAAGTTCCTCATGTAACAACTCTCTCACCCGCCTCCGACACCATGACGCCGCCCCGCCCGGCGCGACCCGGCCATCCCCTCGCCCAAGAAGTCTCCAGACGACTTATTGGTTGAGCATCCACTTCGCTGGCACCTTGAACCCGACACCAGAGCCCGCCACCGCTGGAGGTCGCTCCGACCTGCCGGCGGTGCCCAAACGCCGACTCGGACTCAACCGGCTCGCAGGTTGCATGCGCCGCCTGGTGCGCATAGACTCGGGTTAGGCTTATTGTCGCTTTGGGTCACCGAGGCGCAGAGTCCGTATCTGTGGCCCGTCCTAGTGGCGGGCCACATGCGTTACGTGGGCCAAGTCTCGCGCCAGGTGCGCAGTCGAGGCACAACCAGCCGTTCCCACAAATCTAGAAGCACGCCATCGCCTGTTGGGTTGCTGATTCGATTGAGAGCGTACGCGACGAGGTCCGCCAATTGCACACCTCGACTGTCCTGAGGTCGATCATGACCTGATGACCAGAACAAGGCAGGCTGCGCCCATGCCGCAGTTGATCGTCATCGCTCAATGATCGGAACAGCCTGGCGCGTCTCCGGGTCGAGTGTCCCGAAACCACTGCGGCAGCGGTCTGGACTCGCGCGGCTGTGGGAGCGGCATCGTCCGTGCCACCACTATGCTGGACTAGAAAACTAAAGCGGGCAAAGAAACTAAAGCGCGCAAAGCGAACGTTCGCGCCCGACCGTGAAAGAAGGATGCCATGCCTCGTGCTCGCAACCCGTTCAAGCCGAGCGCGGGCTCGGACCCTCCGCTGTTGGTGGGCCGCTCCGGTCTGGTCGACGAGTTCTCCGAATCTATCGAGGACGGCCCAGGAGCTCCCGGGCGCACGACCATCTTCACCGGCCCTCGTGGAGTCGGCAAGACCGTCATGCTCAACGCCATCGGCGAACGCGTGCAGGCGCACTATCAATGGCGAGTGATCCACGAGACTGCCACGCCTGGCCTTCTGGACCGTCTGACAGCCCGCAGCCTTCACCTGACAACAGCCGCCCATTCCAGCGGGCGAGCCATCACCGGCTTGAGTGTCGCGGGAGTGGAGGCCCTCAGCCTCGCCGCCCCGGTCGCACCGGCCGAGATGGGCCTGCGTGAGGCTCTTGGGGCACTGTTGGATGAACTAGAGAGCAATGACACCGGCCTGTTGATAACGGTGGATGAGGTCCATGCGGGGAAGCTGCGCGACGAATTGCCGCAGTTCGCAGCCATAGTTCAGCACTTGGTTCGAGAGGACCGGGAAATCGCCGTGGCCATGGCCGGCCTGCCCAGCGGCGTGAGCGAATTGCTGAACGATCAAGTGACCACGTTCTTGCGCCGGGCGGAGCGGCATGTGTTGGGGGAGGTCGACCTCGCAGATGTGCGCGCTGCCCTTGAGCAAACGGTCACCGCTCACGACCGCACGATCACGGACCCAGCCCTCGACGCCGCGACCAGGGCCACGAACGGATACCCGTTCATGATCCAACTGGTTGGATACCATCTGTGGCGCCAAGCCTCGGACAGCGCCATCGGCCTGGACGATGTCAAGGCGGGCATCTCGGCCGCCCGTCAACGACTCGAATCACTGGTGCACTCCACCGCGATGGCGGACCTGTCCCAGATCGATCGAAGGTTCTTGGCTCTGATGGCCCAGGACAACGGCACCACGTCCGTGGAGGCGATACGCGTCAGGCTCGGCAAGTCGGCCCGATACGTGTCGGTCTATCGACGTCGGCTGATCGACGCGGGCATGATCGCTCCGGCGGGCCGGGGGCGCGTCGCCTTCGCGTTGCCCTTCCTGCGGGAATACCTGCGGGAACGCGCGGAGCAATACCTCGCTGATGAAGACCCCGGCCCCGAGTCGGCTTGATCGGCCGCCGACGCACGCGGCGCGGAGGTCGACGCCCGGGCAGACGCCCCGGCAGACCCCCTTGACAGACGCCGGGGATGAGCGCACGGCATCGGGCAACGCTGGAACCAGCCCCGAGACCAGGCCGGGCGCCGGTACTGGACGCGCGGGCTGGGAGCGCGCGCGACCGGGCCGATAAGCTGTACCACCGTGAGCAACGAGATCGAGATCGGGCGCGGAAAGCGCGGACGCGAAGCCTATTCCCTTGACGACGTGGCGGTGGTGCCGTCGCGGCGCACTCGCGGGCCGGAGGACATCTCCGTCGGCTGGCAGATCGACGCCTACCATTTCGACACGCCCATAGTCGCGGCGCCGATGGACTCGGTCATGTCCCCGGCCACCGCCATCGCGTTGGGCAAGCTCGGCGGCCTGGGAGTGCTCGATCTGGAGGGCGTGTGGACCCGCTACGAGGACCCGGCGCCGCTGCTGGACCAGATCGCGGCGCTGCCCGAATCCGAGGCCACGCCCCGCCTCCAGGAGATCTACCAAGAGCCCGTCAAACCGGAGCTCATCACCGAGCGGCTCGAGGAGATCCGCCAAGCCGGGGTCACGGTGGCGGGGGCGCTCTCGCCGCAGCGGACCCAGGCGCTGTGGCGCACCGTGGTGGACGCCGGCGTGGACCTGTTCGTGATCCGCGGCACCACCGTCTCCGCCGAGCACGTCTCCTCCGAGGCCGAGCCCCTCAACCTCAAGCGCTTCATCTACGAGCTCGACGTCCCGGTGGTGGTGGGCGGCGCCGCCACCTACACCGCCGCGCTCCACCTGATGCGGACCGGCGCGGCCGGGATCCTGGTGGGCTTCGGCGGGGGCGCGGCCCACACCACCCGCGTCACGCTCGGCATCCACGCGCCCATGGCCACTGCCATCGCGGACGTCGCCGCCGCCCGCCGCGACTACCTCGACGAATCGGGCGGGCGCTACGTGCACGTCATCGCGGACGGCGCCGTGGGCCGGTCCGGCGACGTGGTCAAGGCCATAGCCTGCGGTGCCGATGCCGTCATGCTGGGAGCCGCCCTGGCGCGGGCTTCCGAGGCGCCCGGCCGGGGCTGGCACTGGGGGCCGGAGGCGCACCACGCGCGGTTGCCTCGCGGCGAGCGGGTCGAAGTCGGCACGGTGGGGACCATGGAGCAGATCCTCTACGGGCCGTCCGCCACCGCCGACGGCTCGGCCAACTTTGTCGGGGCTTTGAAGCGGGCGATGGCGTCCACCGGGTACGTGGACCTGAAGGAGTTCCAGCGGGTCCAGGTGGTGGTGGCGCCTTACTGACGGAAGCCTTCAGCCATGCCCAAAAACCCCGGCCGATCAATTTGGCGCGGCCGGCTGACGGTGCTGGCCGGGCTGATCATTCTGGCGCTCAACCTGAGGGCGGCGGTGACCACGGTCTCGCCGATGCTCGATCGGATTCGCGCCGAAGTCGCCTTCAGCCCCTTGACGGAGAGCTTGATCGCGACCGCCCCTCCGTTGATGTTCGCGATCTTCGGCTCGCTGGCGCCGCTGGCGGGACGGCGCTGGGGGCTGGAGCGGGTGATCGCCGGAGCGATGGGGATCGCCGCCCTGGCCACCGCCGCCCGTGCCGTCACCGGCGACGAGTTGGTCTTCCTGATCACCACGGTCCTCGTGATGGCGGGGCTCGGCATGGCCAACGTGACCATCCCGCCCCTGGTCAAGCGCTACTTTCCGGATCGCGTGGGGCTGATGACCACGGCCTCGACCCTGTTCTTGGTGGCCGGCCAAGCCATCCCCCCGGCCTTCGCGGTGCCGCTGGCGGATCGGTTGGGCTGGCGCTGGGCCATTGGCGTCTGGGCCATCGGAGCGGCGCTGGCCGGACTGCCCTGGATAGTCCAACCGTACCGTCGTGGACGGAGGCAACGGCAGGGCGAGACCGGTGGCCCTGGCCGTTCCCGTGCCCGCGCCCATGGCCGTGCCCGCGCCAGCGCCGGTGCCGGATCGGGCGGATCGGGGCACGTTGACCTGCATAATGCGGGCCCCGGGCCAGCGCGAGTCTTCCGCGCTCCCTCCTTCTGGGGGATCGCGGGGCTGCTGACCTGCAACTCGGTGGCGGCCTACGCCTTGATGGGCTGGCTCCCGCAGATCATGATCGACGCCGGAGCCTCGCACCAGAAGGCCTCGGCGTGCTTGGCCGTGTTCACTGCCGGTTCGCTCGTTCCGGCGCTGGTCGCGCCCGTTCTGACAGTCCGGCTGAAACGCCTGTGGCCGGTCTTCGTGGTCATGTTCGTCTGCTGGGTGGGCGGCCTGGCCGGGTTGGCCCTCTCACCCCTGCACGGAACTTGGTGGTGGATCGTCTTGACACGGATCGGCGACGGCAACTACGCCTGCGCGCTGACCTTGATGAATCTGCGCACCCGCCGCACCGAGACGCTCCTGGCGGTCTCCGGCTTCGCCCAGGCCATCGCCTACATCTGCGCCGCCCTGGCCACCTTCGCGTTCGGCCAGCTCTACGCCGGCACCCAGGGCTGGGGCTGGCCGTTGGCTCTCCTAGCTTGCACGATGCCGCTCGGCCTGGTGGGCGGCATCGTGGCAGCCCGCCGCACATATGTTGAGGACCAGGAGCTCCAACGCTCGGCCTGACTGCGCCCGGATGATGGGTGCCGCTCGGTGGCGGCCTGGCGAAACACAAAGGCCCCCGTCTGGACCAGCGGAACCGGCCCGGACGGGGGCATATGCCTCGAGTTACCTCGGCTAGTCGACTACCTTCGCCAAGATGTCCCGGGCGGACAGGATCAAGTAATCCACGTCGCCAAACGTGACTTCGGTGCCGCCATACTTCGAGTAGATGACTTTGTCACCGACAGCCACGTCGAGCGGGACACGATTGCCGTTGTCGTCGATCCGACCAGGACCGACTGCGACGACCTCGCCCTCCTGGGGCTTTTCCTTGGCCGTATCAGGTAGGTAGAGACCAGAAGCCGTCTGTGCTGCCGCTTCGATCGGCGTCACGACGATCCGGTCCTCGAGCGGTTGAATGGAGACCGACACTGCGGACCTCCCTTTCGCTATCTAGGAGTTTCACGGATGGACCGCCCGCCGAGTTTCCCAGGCGTGCCGTCGCGGTGCCACGACCAGGGTCCCATGTGCGGGCTGCTCGGCCAGGTGACCGGGCAGCAACAACTTTATGACTCTGTTAGCACTCGGTCAAGCCGAGTGCTAAGCGTGTCCGATCAATGAGCACGCCCCGGCACCAACGGCGGCCTAAACGCCTTCGTGGTCGGGCCCGCCGTGCCACGAACCCCCGAAGGGCGCATTTCAGCCCGCGCGGCCCCGGTC
>JAISCU010000324.1 GCA_031265345.1 Bifidobacteriaceae bacterium | reverse complement strand
CCGCCTCCCAGACCTCGAGCTCATCGAGCCTGGCCCTCAACGCTACGGCCGCTTCTACCAGTGCTCGATCCTCGTGGGCCGATGGGTCACCGGGTGAGGCGTAACGCACCACGACGGCGCCCGTTGCGCCATCGTCCGCCACCACGTCGGCAATATGCCGCGCCAGCCATGGGCCGGTCTGCGGGTTGCGGATACTCGCCAGGTCAACTCGAACGACCACGCCGAACCGGGACCGCCACCTTCCGGTCCCCATCACGACCAGACTGTCGCGGGGGGTGTAGCCAATGTGGTGAGGAATCAGTGAGAGCAGGTCGGCGGTGCCAGCGATGGTGATTGCAGGGGCGGCGGGCGAAGTCACGTTGCCGACCCTCACATGGCCCCGGGCGCCGCCGCTGGGGCCATGTGTTTGGCCTGTGTACGGCAGCCGCAGTGCCCGCGGCTGTGGAGGAGGCGCCAGGCCCGGCCCGCTACCGTCGGCTCAGCCCAGCCGCCGTCCTCTCAACCCGATGCGCCGGCAGACCTCAAGCGATGACCCCGTTCGGTTCAGCGTGTAGAAGTGGATGCCAGGCGCTCCGGCAGCCAACAGGCCATCGGCGAGTTCGGCCGCCCACTCGATCCCAACCTCGCGTTGAGCGGTCACCTCGGCCCCTGCATCCGCCAGCCGCCCCACCAACCCGGCCGGCAGCGGCGCTCCCGCGAACACCTCCAAACGGGCCAACTGAGCTGCCGCCGTCACCGGCATGATCCCGGGCACGATGGGCAGCTGGATGCCGCCCGCCTGGACCCTGGCCACGAACCGCCGGTATGGCTCGACACCGAAGACCATCTGGGTGATCGCGAACGCCGCCCCCGCTTCCTCCTTCAGCCGCAGAACGGCGAGGTCTTGGTCCAAGTCCTTCGAGGCGGGGTGGCCCTCGGGAAACGCTGCCACCCCCGCGTCGTGTCCAGCATCGGACACAAGTCGAACCAGCTGGGCCGCATAGTCGAGGCCGCCAGACTGGGGTCGCCATGGGACAGTCGGCCCGCCGGGAGGGTCGCCCCGCAAGGCCAATACCGCGTCCACCTCTTCCCCGTTCAGTCCTTCGATGATCGCGACCAGTTCGGCCCGCGTGTAGCCCGCCACCGTCAGATGCCGCATCGCGGCCGGTCCGCCCACCTGGGCCACCAAACGGGCCAACCTGGCCGAGGACTCCCGGCGGTCTGGTCCCGAACCTCCGGCCCCGTGTGTCACCGAAACGAAATCCGGACTGACCGCCGCCTCCAACCCATCCAGGTGGCGTTTCAAAGCGTCTAGGCCGCCGGGGTCGCGGGGCGGAAAGAATTCGAATGACAGGCTCGGGCGCGGCGCGCGGATGGCGTTCACAATCCGATGAGAACTAGGCACGGGGCGAGGTTAGCGGCCACGTCCGGGGTCGTGTGTATCGACTCTTGCGAGCCTCAACACTTCAATCGACTCACTGACAAGCGTGAACGCTTGACGTTCGCCTCACTCGTGTGTGCTCCCGTGTCGGCAGCGCGCGTACCCTTGGGGCGCGTGAATTGCCCGCCCGCCGCGACTTGGTTCGACCCTGAGGATGTCCGCCGCGAGGTGATGCTGGGCGTTGCCAAGGCCACCATAGGCCTGGACGGATCGGACTTGATCGACCTGGCGGGATGGGATCTTCGCCCGGCCTTAGACCCCGCCTCGCTTGAGCTGCTTCGCGGTGCAGTGGTCACGGCGGCCGATGGCGGCAAACTGCTGCGGGCCCGCCTCCTCCTCACCGCCTGGGCGACCTTCGTGCGGCCTCGGCCCGGGAAGGACGCGAGCGATAGCACGGCAGGTAGAGACGGGCCGGCCGGGCGAGGCGCGACGAGGATCCGCCTATCGACCGTTAGCGCTGCCGGTCGTCCCACCAGCGCGCTTGGGTACGGCGCGGCCGTCCGGTTGGCCGCAGCGCTCGAGTTGTTCCAGGCATCGGCGCTGGTCCACGACGACGTGGTAGACAGGGCAAACCTGCGGCGCGGCCGGCCGGCCACTCACCGTTGGCTCCGCGCCCAGACGCGGGGCCAGTTCGGCGCCAGGCGCGCCGGCCGGCTCGGGCGGGACCTCGCGGTGTTGGTAGGAGATCTGCTACTGGTCGCTTCGGACGAGCGAGCCCACGCGGGTCTGAGCGACGCCGATCCGTTGCTCGCCGGTAGCCTGGCGGCGGCTTTCGACTCGATGCGAAGCCAAGTGATGGCCGGACAGTTCTTCGACACGCTCGCTCCTGCCGTTCCCATGCCCAAGGAGGCGGTGGCACCCGGCCGGGCTGTGGCGGTGGCGGTGGCGAAATCGGCCAACTACTCGGTGGCGTACCCGCTTGTGATCGGAGCCCTGGCGGGCGGGGCAGCTGAGGCGGACCGCAGCGCGCTGATGCGGTTCGGTACCCACTTGGGTCTGGCTTTCCAGCTCCGGGACGATCTGCTGGGAGTGTTTGGCGATCCTGCGGCCACCGGGAAGCCGGCTGGGGGCGATCTGAGCGAGGGTAAGCGCACCGTGTTGCTGGCGTTCGCGCTTCGCCGCCTGCCCGGCGCTGAGCGGCGGAGGTTGGAAGAGCTGGTGGCGTCCGGCGCCCGTCCGGCGGAGGTCGCCGAGGCCCGCGAGCTCGTCGCCCGCTCCGGTGCCGCGCGAGAAGTTGAGCGCCTGATCGCCGACTGCCACCGGACTGCTTTGACGGCCCTCGCCGCCATCGATCAGCCAGAATTGGGGCCGTTGGAACGGCTCGCGGCAGAGTTGATCGACCGCCGGGCCTGACCTCGCCGAAAACCTACTTTCGCTCCCGCGCGCCCCATCGCCATCCACCAGCGGCGCTGCGTACACTTCGGGCCGTGGGAAGCCCGCGGACCGATCCTTTGATAGGACGGCTGATCGACGGTCGCTACCAGGTTTCCTCCCGGATCGCCCGCGGCGGGATGGCCGGGGTCTACCTCGCGCGGGACCGCCGGCTCGACCGTGACGTAGCCCTCAAGATTCTCCATCCCCACCTCGCGGACTCGGCCGAGTTTGTGGAGCGGTTCCGGCGCGAAGCCCGGTCGGCAGCCAAGTTGGTCCATCCCGGGATCGTCGGAATCTACGACCAAGGCACCTACGATGGCGCCCCCTACCTGGTCATGGAATACGTCTCAGGTCCCACCCTGCGGGAAATCCTGGCCACGCGTGGCGTGCCGCCACTCGGCAAGGCGCTCGATCTCATGGGTGCCGTCCTGGACGCCCTGGGCGCTGCCCACCGGTCTGGCATAGTCCACCGGGATGTCAAACCCGAGAACGTCCTAATTGGACCAGACTCCCAGGTAAAGGTTGCCGATTTCGGACTGGCCCGCGCCGTTACGGAGGTCACGGCCGCGTCTTCTGGAGTTGTTCTCGGGACCGTCGCCTACCTGTCGCCCGAGTTGGTGGGGCGAGGGGTCGCCGACGCCCGGACGGATGTGTATTCGGCCGGGGTGATGATCTACGAACTCTTGACCGGGACGCAGCCTTTCACCGGCGATGTGCCCATCCAGATCGCACTGGCGCACGTCAACTCATCAGTCCCACCGCCGTCGCAAGTGGTTCCGTGGCTGCCGGTCGAAGTGGACGAGTTGGTGAGCAGGTTGACTGCCAAGGACCCTGCCTCACGCCCCGCCGATGGAGTCGAGGCGCTGCGCGTGATCCGAAAGGTCCGTGACGGCTTGGATCCGGCCTTCGCGGACCGGACGCCGGCACCTCCCGGGGCCCCGACTCTTGCCGTTCACCCGCCCGAGTCGGGTCAGCCCACTGCGGCCCGGCGGGTCTCGGCCCGGGAACGGACGCATTCGGTCAATTCCACCGGCACCCAGATCATCAGTCCTGCGGCCGTGGCGAACTGGCCGGCCGGCAGCGCGGCAGGCAAGGCTGGAGACTCCTCTCGGGCCGCGGTCGGACCGCAGTGGTTGCAAGAACCAGCCGGCCAGCCTCCCCCGGACCGGACCGCTCGGCCCTCGTCCACGGGGTCCACCCCGACCCACCGGCCCGCGGCGGGCCAGCAGAAGCGGGGGCTGAGTTGGGGGGTGGGTGCCGCCATCGTCCTCGCTGTGGCTTTGATAGTCGGTGGCGCCACGTGGGCCTGGTACATGGCGGTCGGACCAGGCTCGTTGGCCACCGCACCGGACGTGGCCGGGAAACCTCGGGCGGAGGCTGAAGAGCTGGTCGAGGCAGCCGGACTGCGCTCCGCCGTGATAGAGGACTGGTCCGATGACGCCGGTGTGGGGGCTGTGGTCAGTGCCGACCCTCCGGCCCGGACCCGCCTCGCGAAGCAGTCGGTGGTCAC
>JAISCU010000305.1 GCA_031265345.1 Bifidobacteriaceae bacterium | reverse complement strand
CCGCATCGGTCCCGCACAGTCGGTTCGGACGTGAATTGCGCCGTGACGGGGTTCGTGGCACGACTGCGGCGACCACGAACGCGTTTGACCTGCATTTCGGCGCCCGCGGCCGTCCCGCGCCGCTGCCGCTCCGAAAGCCGAGGCGGCTTCCCCCGATCACGGAGCCGCGAAGCAGGCTGGGTAGCTGTTTACTGAGCCGTCCGCGCATGGCACGAGAATGGAATGCAACCTTCGGGTCTTCCCGCCTGGCGGTTCCGGGAACGAACGCTCCAGGGGTGCTCTTCAGGTCCGGCCGCGTGAGAAGTTGGCGGGGCGTGAGCTAGTCTTGAAGCCGACCCCTCGCGTGGCAGCATCTCGCTGAACTCCCCCAGGGCCGGAAGGCAGCAAGGGCAGGTGGGCTCTGTTGGGTGCGCGAGGGGTCTTCATTGCCGTGACGCAAGCCCCGCCCGCCAACGCTGAACTGTCACGAGCGGGAATAGGGCCGTGGGTTGCGGGCCGCTTGGGCGAGCCTCGGCGCTGGCCATCCGTGCCCGTTGAGGCTGGCCAAGAGGCTGTCGAACTCGGCCGCGGTGATCACGATGGAGTCGGTTGGAGCGAGCACTCGTTCTGCCCGCTCCTCAACCGGGCGCACCACAAACTGGGATCGCGATTCGCCCAGAGGGCCAGCCACCCGGTCAAGCAGAGCGTCCGTGCTCGGCGTGAGGCGCGCGTCCAGGCGATGGGATTTCACGACGATGACCATATCGGAAACGTATCGCAAGGCATTGGCCGGGGAATCGGTCGACGGCCACCGAGCCTACCAGCAACCCTCAGCTCTGCCTCCGCAGGTCATGGACCAGCCAAGCTGATGTTTCGGGAAGGCCTGTACGGCTCACGCAGCCTCACGCGCTACATATGTGCATGAGCATGAGCATGCTAGTCTACGCTTATGGCGACACTGCACCGTAGGGTCCAAGTCCTATTTGACCCTGAACGCTACGAACTTCTCGAATCGATGACACATGAGACTGGGCGGTCCGTGGGCGCCCTGGTGCGAGAAGCGGTCGATGCCATGCTGGACTCCGATGGGCCAGGCGGGAACCTCGAACGCCAAACGGCATTGGCGCGCCTGTGGGCGAGCGGGGATGAGGCTCCGCATCCGGCCCCGGACAACTGGGAGGACGTCAAAGCCTCGTTTGAGCGACCTTTCCCGCGGCTGTCATGACTGGCGTGATTGCAGGCACGGGCTCGGTGTTGGTGGACTCGTCGGTGCCGCTGTTCGCCCTCGGCGGACCGAGTGATTTGAGGCGGCCGTGCCGCCAGGCTATGGATCGGTTGGCGGGCGATGGGTTGATGTTCGCTAGCGTCGAGATGATCCAGGAAGTCGCCTATCATCGCCTGCGAATGACGGCTGACCCAGCACGCGCCGCCGCCGAGGCCCGCGACATTGAGATCGCGGTGCGGGTGGTGGCATTCGACCAGGACATCCTCCACGGCGCGCTCGAACTAATGGCGCATGAGCAAGTCCGGGGCAGGGATGCCGTCCACGCCGCCACGGCCCTGGCCCTCGGGATCGGCCGAGTGTTGTCGACTGACACAGCTTTCGACCGGGTCCCCGGGCTCACCAGGGTGGACCCGCGCGACGTCGCGAACTGAACGCATCGCGGGCAAGCTCCAGCCCTCAGCCATACAATCCAAACGCCCAGGCTGGCACGGTGTCAGTGCCGCACCGTAGGCTTCTAGGGTGAATCAAGCGCTGTACCGCCGCTACCGGCCGGAGACCTTCACGGAAGTGATCGGCCAGGAGCATGTCACCGAGCCGTTGATGCAGGCCTTGCGCACGGGGAGGGTGTCCCACGCCTACCTTTTTTCTGGCCCGCGCGGATGCGGCAAGACCACTTGTGCCCGCATCTTGGCACGCTGTCTGAACTGCGAGAAGGGTCCCACGCCGGAGCCGTGCGGCGAGTGCCCTAGTTGCCAGGAATTGGGGCGGGGCGGGGGCGGCTCGCTCGATGTGGTGGAGATCGACGCGGCCTCGCACGGGGGTGTTGACGACACCCGTGACCTGCGGGAGAAGGCTGTTTTCGCGCCCGCCCGCGACCGTTACAAGATCTTCGTTCTCGACGAGGCCCACATGGTCTCCCGCGAAGGCTTCAACGCGCTGCTCAAGATAGTCGAGGAGCCCCCGCCGCACGTCAAGTTCATCTTCGCCACGACCGAGCCGAACAAGGTGCTTCCGACTATCCGCTCGCGATCGCATCACTACCCCTTCCGCCTGGTCCCGCCTGGGCTGATGACTGATTACATGGAGCAATTGGCCCGCTCTGAGCAGGTCGAGGTCGCTCCCGGCGTCATGCCGATGGTGGTCCGCGCCGGAGGCGGTTCGGTTCGCGACACCGAGTCGGTCCTCGACCAGTTGATCGGCGGTTCGGTCGACGGCCATGTCACCTACGAGCGCGCCTCCAGCCTGCTCGGTTTCACGCCTGACGAGTTGATCGGCCAAATGGTCCAGGCTCTCGGGCGCAGTGACGGCGCGACCATGTTCGCGGTCATCGAGTCGGTGGTCGAATCGGGTTTGGAGCCCCACCGTTTCGCCGAGGATTTGCTCGAGCGCCTGCGCGACCTGATCGTGTTGGCGGCTGCGGGGCCGAGCGCCCGCCAGGCGTTGCGCGGCTTGCCTGAGGACCAGGTGGCCGCCTTGGCGGAGGAGGCCGCCCGGTTCGGCCTGACCCGCTTGACCTGGGCTGCCGATGCCGTCTCCACAGGTCTGGCCGCCATGGCCGGCGCGACTTCGCCACGGCTGCATTTGGAATTGTTGGCCGCCCGCGCTTTGCTGGCAGCCCAAGGGTCGTCGCAGCCCGGCCCCGAGCGACAGACTTCGATGGACGATGCCGCTCGGCCAGCCCGGCCACCCGACCCGTCTTCGCGCCGCCCCGTGTCGGCGTCTCCAGAACCCGGTTCGGCCGCGCCCTTCGGGCATGGGGCGCCTGTCGCCAGGCCGGGATCCCCCTCGACCGGCCATGAGGCACAAGAACGGT
>JAISCU010000284.1 GCA_031265345.1 Bifidobacteriaceae bacterium | reverse complement strand
CACCGGTTCGACGGTGAGCTCGCGGGCGGGGCGTACCGGCTGCGGTTCACCCCCTACGCGGAGGTGACCGGCACCTACGGCTTCCAGGTGTACGGGCCCGCCGACCCGCAGACTTAAGCCCACCGTATGCACTCGCACGTTGCGGAGCACCCAGCACGATGTGCGCAACAAACTCAGAGAGAGCCAACAGAAGATGGAACCTGGTCTCGAGTTCGAGCCCCAGTATGCAGAGGGGTCGGACCCGTCTGGAGTAGTGCCCGCTGTGGTTCAGATTTCTGCCGGGGACGCGACCAGCATGGCGCTCACGTCGGCCGGCGGCGTCTACTTGTGGGGTTCTGGTGGCGTCGAATGGGGCATGGAGCACCTTTGGAGCCCATATCGGGTGCGGTTGTTCCCCCATTCGGCGCGTTTCGTCAAAGTGTCAGCGGGTGCCTTCATCGCGGCGGCACTGTCATCGGCGGGGGAAGTCTACCGATGGGGCCATTCCGATCTGTCGCTGCTGCGGCTGAAACATCCCCGTCCAGCCCGCCTCCATCTCGAACCGTTGCGATTCCCCGATGGGACCAAGATCAACGACATATCATTGGGCGACGAGGGATTGCTGGCGCTGACGCCCGCAGGCACTGTGTATGCGGTTGCGGTGCGCGGCCGGGACTGGTTCGGGAACGGCACCGCCACCGGAGCGCCGGTCGCAGTCGCGGGCCTCCCACCGGACGCATCAGTGACAAGAATTGCCGCAGGCTTTTCTCACGCAGCCGTCTTGACCGAAAATGGCCGGGTTTGGTCCTGGGGTTCCAATTGTTGGGGGCAGTTGGGCGATGGCACCACCAACGATTCCCTGGTGCCGGTCGAGGCAAAGTGCTTCCCAGATAACGACCCCGTGGCGGAAGTTCATCCCGCTGCCGGGTCTACAGCAGTGTTGACCGTGTCCGGCAAAGTGTATGTCGTCGGTTACACCGAACTCGACGGCAAGCACCTTGGCGCTCTCGGGCACATCCTCCCGATGAGGCGCGTGACAGGATTCCCGAAGGGCACCCGAATAGTGACTATGTCCGCGGGTCCTCTCCACTGGCTGGCCCTTGACTCTGACGGCCAGGTTTGGGCGTGGGGATACGGCGGCGACGGCGCATTGGGTGACGATGTTGTGAAGACCCGGTCGGAGCCTGTCCTTGTACGTGGATTTCCAAGGGATCTCGAAATCGCACAGGTGGCGGCCGGGGGACGCCACTCGCTAGCGCTGGCGACGGACGGGTCGATGTGCGCGTGGGGCACCAACGAGAACGCCGAGTTAGGCATTGGTCGCCGCGAACAGTGGCGGCAACACCCGACCAGAGTGCAGTGGGCCCAGTAGAGGCGCGGTCCGGCCGAAAGCTCTGCCGACGCCAGGTCCAGGTCACGGCCCACACTTGGACACGGCCGCCCCGACAACCGCCCCGAGCGTGCCGGTGCGCACCTGAGCCGGCCAGGCGGCATCGTCCACGGCGATGGGCTTTCGAACCGTGCACCGGGCCTGGAGATCCGGAACCCGAGCAGGCGCAGTTACAGTTCCATACCCCAGTTGACGTCCGGGTTGCACCGAATTGTTCTTGCCAGCTTCGGAGCCAAGCGGTGATCAGTATCGCCACGATCGGCGCTATAGAATGGCGACATGACTGTGACGGCCACCATTCGCGTCCCTGAACAGACGCGCGACGATCTAGCGCGACTCGCCGCATCCGAGGGGGCTTCGCTATCGGCGTATCTGACCAACTTGGCCCGTCGAGAGCGCCGCGCGGCGATCCTCGCGGCCGCCCGCCAAGAAGCGATGGACGATGCGCGCGATCCAGCCGCATCCGCCGAATACCGGCTCTGGGAAGGGACGCTCGACGATGGCGTCGAATGAACCAGTGGCAACGACGAGGCCCCCGGCGCCTCGGCTCGGAGAGATCTGGCTTACCGCCTTTGGCGCGGCACGGGCCGGCGAGCCGGGCAAGACACGTCCCGCTCTTGTCCTATCGGCCAATGGCCAGGTCAGCGATTCTGTCTACGATCTGGTCATGGTAGCCCCGCTGTCAGCGACTCTTGAGCCCACCGCGGCCAGGCCCCGAATCAACGCCACTGCCGCCAACGGCCTCGACACCGACTCGGTCGTGGTCGCTCGGGCATTGCGGGCCGTGTCGACTTCCCGGCTGGTCGGCCGGTTGGGCGTAGCGGAGACCGCGCCACTTCACGCGACGCGGCAAGTCGTGGCAGCGCTGTTGGATTTGGGCTAGCGGCAGGAGGCCACGCTAGCAGCTGACACCATCACCTTCGTCCTGGCGCCAGGGGGCGTGGCTCATGAGCCCACCCGCAGCGGCAGGACGCCGGACAAATCGGCGCGAGAACCCGAGGCGTGCACTCGACCCGACCCGGCGGCATCGTCCCAGGTCAGCTCACCGGTGGCCAAGGCGAGCCAGACGTCCGCGGGCAGTTCGACCACGTTCGGCGGCGTGCCTCGAGTGTGGCGGGGGCCCTCGACGCACTGGACGGCACCGAACGGTGGCACCCGGACTTCGACCGAGTTGCCGGGAGCGCGGGCGGCCAGCTCTTCCAGCGTGAAACGGACGGCGGTAGCGAGAGTGGCGCGGTCCAAGCCCGTGTCCTTAGAGACCTCGCGGCCCAGCCAGGCGTCAAGTGCAGCGAGGCCTTCGCTAGCCTTGATGCGACGACGGGCGACCATCCCAACAACCTACCTCGCCCAGCGACCCTGATAAATCGAGCTCGAAGGATGAAATCATGAGCAACTGGGGAACGGTCAACGGAGTCAAATTGACCGATGCCATGATCGACGCCGTCGAAGCCAACGCCTCGGCCGGCTTCCCCGGCGTCGAGGTCGTCAAGTACGCGCGTCACTCTCCCGGCCCCGCGATGAAGGACGAGGCGCTCAATGTGCGCGTCCCGGCTGGTTTCAAACGGGCCATCGAAGCGGCGGCAGCAGCGGACCATGTCACGCAGTCGGCCATAGTCAGGGACGCCATCGGCGCTTGGCTGATGGAGCGCAAACTCGCCGCCTGACCGCCGCGAGCCTCCCGCGTGGGCCTTGCGCCTGATCCTCGGGCCTGGCTTGGGCCGCCAAGTCGGTACCAAAGGCGTGCCAACAGTCCGGCAGGCGCGTGTTGGCACGGGTTTCGTACCCGGCCGCCGATGCCGCCGACCCGGCTTCCCGCATCACCGCAGGTCACAGACCCGACCGGGCACGCGCCCCGCCTGTGGCCAGTACCAAAGGCGTGCCAACACACTCGCAGGCGCGTGTTGGCACGGGTTTGGGCACCTGCCCAGCCGTCCTGGCGCCCGTTCCAGCAGCCCTCCCCGAGCAGGTAACCTAGTAAGTGAAGTCAAGCAGGCAAAGAGGCGGGCTCTGGTCCCGCCAGTGGTTTCCTACGGGGAGGGAAGCAGCCATGTCCGGCACGCCGTCGGCCCTGCCGCAGGCTTCGCCCAGATCCGATCTCAGCGCGCCCGGACGGGTGGAGCAGGCATTGGCCGACCTGATGACCGACCGCCAAACGGGCGATGCCGTCGAATCAGACGCCGCGCCCGGCACAGTTTGGTACACCACGGCTCAGGCAGCCTTCATGCGGCGGGCCAGCGCCACGGGGCTGCGACCGGTGATCGTCTCCGGCGAGTTCACGGAGCTGTCCGAGCCGGTGCGCCAAGCCCTGCGCTACCACCGGGGCGGCTGGGCCGTCCAAGACCGCCACGGCGAGTGGCGCAACGGCCTGACCGGCCGACGGCTGGCGCGACCCAGCCAAGCGGTCAACCCTGCCCGCGCCACCGACGTGAACGAACTGGCCACCGGCCACTTGCGACCGTCCCGATCCGATTTCGCCCAGCTGATGGTTTGCGCGACGGCCCGCCACCGGTCGGACCGGGCGCCGCTGCCAGGCGAATTGGTCGAATTGCTGATGGCCACCCTGGCCGTGGCGAGCGCCGAGGAAGGCTCGGCGACTTGGGCCTTCGGCCAGTTCGAACCAGCCCTGCGGCCGTGGAACGCGGCCGAGGCCGCCCAGGTGTGCCAACGCGACCAAGCGGCCGGGAAGAGTCATTCGGCCTTCATGATCGCCGGATCGCGGGCCGTCCCGGCGTCGCTGACGCTGATGGTCCAACCCCGAGGCGAGTTGGTCCAGGAACATGTCACCGGGTTGATCGGGTTGGGGCAGATGGGCGATCCAGCGCTGAGCCACAAACTGGCCGCCGTCGATCACCTGATGGAAGCCCTCGCGACCGCCGCTGGCGTCACGTTCGCGCTGGTCATGGTGCGGGCCGGCAACCGGGCGTTGACCCAGCCGCCCGTGCTTCCAAGCGCGCCGATCCCCCTGTCGATGCTGCTGGGAGACGGCCTGGTCAAGGGACTGGGGATCGACCCCGGCCGGGCCTTGGAGCAGTTCCAGGCCGCACCGGCCCTGGGCGGCCGCGGCCTGATGGTTCCCCTCGACGCGGCCTCCAGCGGCCGTCCGCACTTGGCAGAAGTGTTCCGGGAACTCGATTTCGACCGGGCCAGCCCCCAGATGGGCATCTCACCACAGCAGTTGCAGACCCTCCACTACGCCGCCCGCCGCTGAGCCGCCCGCCGCTGAGGAGCCCTCAGCCCAGCGCCTCCACGTCTTCGACCTCGCGGCGCTGCCAGGCCTCCAAGCTCTTCCGGCTGGCCAGGGTCTGGGCGATGGCGGTCGCCGCCGCCAAAGCCGCCGCGAATACGGTCACCTGCACGGTCGATGCCGTGAGGTCGTCGGCGTCCTCGGGCGCCTTCTCCCCGGCGACCAACCGCCAAACCACCTTCACCAATGAACTGGCGACGAATCCGGCAGCCATCGCCGCCAGCGTGACATACAGGTGCTTGGTCAGCTTCATGTGATTCAGGGTAGTCTGGATGGCGTAACGACAGGGGAGCCAACCCGGTCCCAGCCCATTCGTGGGCCGTGATCGCGAGGCTGAGAGTGTTTCCGGGCCAGCCCGGAGGACAGACCCTCGAACCTGAACCGGGTAATGCCGGCGCAGGAAGTCGGGATTCTCCACCGACCAGACCAGTTGGTCGGCGCCCTCCATATTCCAATACGGAGGCACCATGCAGTCCATCAACCAGAACACGAAAACCCAGAGCGGGAAGGAGCCCGGCGCTCCACAATCCCGCCGCCAATCGCCGAGCACGTCAAGGTCCCGGCGAACAACCCCCCGCGCCACCGCGGCCATGGCCGTCGCGATAGCCGCCACGCTCGCGGCCGCCAGTTGCGGCGGAGGCGACCCAGCGGCATCGAACACCCCGAAAGCCCAACCCACCACCGTCAGGCTGGTGACCCACGGCAGCTTCGCCCTGTCGGAGGAGGTGTTGGCCCAGTTCACCGAGCAGACCGGGCTGACCCTGGAGGTCCTGCCCGCCGACGACGCGGGGGCTATGGTCAACCAACTGATCCTGACCAAGGACGCGCCGCTGGGCGACGCGGTCTTCGGGATCGACAACACCTTCGCGTCGCGCGCCGTGGCTGAGGGACTGCTACAGCCCTACACATCCCCTAAAGCGGGGCCTGAGCAGTCCGAATACACGAAGGGCCTGGACGCCCAGTTGACGGCCATCGACTTCTCCGACGTGTGCGTCAACGCCGACCTGCGGGCGGTCCCGGACGGCGCCGGGCTCACCTTCGACAGCCTGCTCGACCCCGCGCTCAAGGACCAGCTGGTGGTGGAGAACCCGGCCACGTCATCGCCTGGCCTGGCCTTCCTCCTGGCCACCATCGCCGCTAAGGGGCAGGAGGGCTACCTCGACTATTGGCGCGGGCTCATGGACAACGGCGCAAAGGTCGTCTCGGGCTGGAACGAGGCCTACCACGACGAGTTCTCCGGGCCGTCCTCGGTGGGTCAGCGCGCGCTCACGGTCTCCTACGCCACCTCGCCGCCCTCCGAGATCCCCGAGGGCGCGGACCGGCCCGCGACCGCCGCCGCCCTGGGCACCTGCTTCCGCCAGGTCGAGTACGCGGGGGTCTTGAAGGGCGCGGCCAATCCGGGCGGCGCCCAGGAGGTGGTCGATTTCCTGCTCAGCGATGCGGTCCAGGCCGACATTCCGGGCCAGATGTGGGTCTACCCCGTCAGCCCGGACGCGCCGCTGCCGCCCGACTGGGTCGAGTGGGCGCCGCTGGCGACCGATCCGTGGTCGGTCTCCGCCGAGGACATCGCCGAGGGCCGCGAACGCTGGCTGGCCGAGTTCAACGACCAGATTCTGGGGTGACCCGTGACTGCCGGTCCCACCATTGATTTGGAACGTTTGGACGATGCCGCGCGCCCGGCCCCCGTCCTCACCGCCCAGGTCCCGCGGGTGGAGACCTGGCAGCCTTGGGCACGCCGGGCGCTGCTGGCGCTGCTGGCAGCTCTGCCGGTCGCCTTCTTGGCGGTCTTCTTCGTTTGGCCCGTGGCCACATTGGTGACCAGGGGATTCACCTCGACCGACGGGTGGGACTGGACCGGCTTCGGCGAGATCCTGGCCAAGGGGCGCACCTGGCGGCTGATCGGCCGAACGGTTGGCCAGGCGGCCGCCGCCACGGCTATCTGCGCCCTCGCGGCTGTGCCGGTCGCGTCGCTGCTCTACCGGCGCTCGTTCCGGGGCCGGGGTTTCTGGCGGGCGTTGCTGACCGTTCCGTTCGCTTTGCCGTCGGTGGTGGTGGGGCTGGCTTTCCGGGCGTTGCTGGGGGCCGGAGGCCCGCTCGGGTTCTTGGGGCTCGAAGAGGGCTTTGGGCCGGTGCTGTTGGCGCTGGTGTTCTTCAACGTGGGGCTGATGGCGCGGGTGGTGGGGACGTTCTGGGCGGGCCTCGATCCCCGGCCCGAGCAGGCCGCTCGCGTGCTCGGCGCGGGGCCGTGGCGGGCTCTGGCGACAGTCACTTTGCCCGCGTTGACCCCAGCACTGGTGGCCGGAGGGTCGTTGGTCTTCCTGTTCTGCGCCACCGCCTTCGCGCCGGTCCTGATCCTGGGCGGTTCCACCTACACCACCGTCGAGACCGAGATCTCTCTGCAGACCGCCCAGATGCTCGATCTGCGAGCCGCCGCCGTGCTGTCGGTGGTGCAGTTGGCGGTGGTGGCGGTGGCGCTCTGGTTCGGTGCGGCGGCGCGGAACCGGCGCGAACGGGCCTTGCGGTTGGCTGGGACTGGTGGCGGCGGCATCGTCCAAGGCGGTCTTGGCGGTGGCGGAGAGGGCCGAGCCGAGGTGGGCGGCGGCGGGAACACGGGTCGAGACCCGGCGCGTGCGAACTCGGACCGACGGCGTCCCCGGCCCTCGGCCCTGGTGCCCTCCCCAAAGTGGGCGACCGACTGGCCGTCGGTGCTGGTCACGGGCCTGGCGGTGGCGCTGATCGGGCTGCCGTTGATGAACTTGGTGTGGCGGTCCCTGCGGGTCGGTGCGGGCGCGAGCGGGCTGGGCTTGGGTCTGGGCAACTACCGGGCGCTGGGCGATTCGGGACGCGCCGGCCTGCCGTACTCCTTGGCCGAGGCGGCCGGGCGCTCCATTCTGATCGCCCTGGTGGCCGGAATGGTCGCGCTGGTCCTGGGCTTGGCGATGGCGGTGGTCCTCTCGCGACGTCCGCGCGGAGCCTGGGCGCGACGGGCGCAAGCGCTGTTCGATTCGGTCCTTATGGCGCCGCTCGGAGTCTCCGCAGTGACCGTCGGATTCGGATTCCTGATCACTCTGAACCATCCGCCGCTCAATCTGCGGACCTCCTTCTGGCTGATCCCCCTGGCGCAAGCGCTGGTGGCGTTGCCGCTGGTGGTGCGGGCGGTTCTGCCCGCGCTGCGATCCATCGACCCGCGTCTGCGCCAGGCGGCCGCGGTCCTGGGCGGGCCGCCGTGGCGGGTGTTCGCGTCGGTGGACCTCGTCTTGGTGCGGCGGGCGATCCTGGTGGCCTGCGCTTATGCCTTCGCGGTCTCGGTCGGCGAGTTCGGCGCGACCTCGTTCCTGGCCCGCCCCGACACCACCACCCTGCCGGTCGCGATCTACAAGCTGCTCGGCCGGCCCGGCGCGGACAACCTGGGCCTGGCGTTCGCTGGGGCGGTGCTGCTGGCTTCGATCACGGCCCTGGTCATGGCGTTGGCGGAGGCCCGCTGGCGCTGGCCCGGATGGCCACGGTTTGGTCACGGCTCCGGCGACCCAAGTCGCTCTGGCGGCGGCAGTCGGCTCGACGCCACCCACTGGGCCAGCAGCCACCGTTGGCCTGGCAGCGCGACCCGCTTGGGCGGCCCCACCCGCCAGGCTTCGATTGGGGCGAGCAAACCGTGACGTCGCAAGCCGCCTCCATGGCAGGCCTGTTGGTCGATGCCGTGCGCGCGTGTTACGGCGACACCCTCGCGGTCGCAGGAGTCAGCCTGGGAGTCGAGCCCGGCGAGGTCGTCGCCCTGCTCGGGCCGTCCGGGTGCGGAAAATCGACCCTGTTGCGAGCTATCGCGGGCCTCGAACCGCTGACGGCTGGCCGCGTCCTGTGGGATGGCCAAGACCTGGCCGGGGTGCCGGTGCACAAGCGGGGCTTCGGTTTGATGTTCCAAGACGGGCAGCTGTTCCCGCATCTGAGCGCAGGCCGGAATGTCGCGTACGGGTTGAAGATGGCTGGGCTGGATCGGTCGACGCGGGCCGCGCGGGCCGCTGAATGGCTCGACTTGGTCGGCTTGCGCGGCTACGAGGGTCGCGATGTCGCCACCCTGTCTGGCGGCGAAGCCCAACGAGTCGCGCTGGCCAGAGCCTTGGCACCTGGTCCCCGACTGCTCTTGGCGGACGAACCGCTCTCTGCCCTGGACACATCGCTGCGTGAAGAACTCGGCGGAGCTGTGCGCGGCATTCTGGCCGCCGCCGCGACTCCCGCCCTCTGGGTCACCCACGATCCCGCCGAGGCCTCCGCCGCCGACCGGACTGTCCGCATGTCGGCTGGCCGACTCGTCTGACCCAGTCCTTGTCGCACGTGGCCGAAGACGCCGTTCCGCATGCCCCACCTCACCGAGTCCGCTGTTTCCCATACCTAACCTCATCGAGACCGCTGATTCCCATGCCCAACCCCATCGAGACCGCTGATTTGCATCTGGCCATTTCGCGTTTTCGCTGGTCAGCGCGTTACGCACGGGTCGGGCGAGGTGCAAATCAGCGGTCTCGATGACAGGGAGTGTGCAAATCAGCGGTCTCGGCGGCGGAAAACATGCGAATCAGCGGTCTCGATGGCTGCGGCCGTCCGAATCAGCGGGCTCGGCGACAAACACCATGGATTTCCCCTGACTCGATGACGGCCCTAGCGCGCAAGACCCCGGACTCGGCGCGGGAAGCGGCCAGAGCCGCCCGGACCCCCCTGTCACGGCACCGCAAACGCGCCTCGGCTGCCGTACACTCATACATGTCGGGGACCTTGGTCCCAAGAAGGGCTTCTGATCGGGGGAATTGGCAATGGTGATGATCATCTTCGGCGCCAGCGCGTTGCTGCTGATAGTGCTGGCCTTGGTCTTCCGCGCGGGCAAGGGCGCGTTCCTGGCCGCTGGCTACAACCAGATGACCCCAGCCGAGAAAGCCACCATCAACGAACCAGCGATGCTGCGGTCACTGAGCAATCTGCTGCTCGTCAACGCAGTGCCCCTGCTAGGCGTTGGCCTGGCGGCGCAATTCGGGCCGACTTGGTCGGTGTTTCCGGTCATCGTCCTCATGCTCGCCGTCACCACAGTCTGGGTGGTCCGCGTCAACAAGAACCCCAAGCTCCGCCGCTAAGACCGCGACGCAGCGGCACGTTCACGCGCCGGGCCACAGGGGTTCCGATGCCGCCTGCTCGGCTTCTTCCAGCACCCGTAGGACGTTGCCACCGGCCAGTTTGGCGAGGTCCTGGGCCGACCAGCCGCGTTCGGCCAGCGCCGCCAGCAGGCGCGGATAGCCCGAGACGTCCTCCAGGCCTGCGGGTTGCCAGAGTGATCCGTCATAGTCGCCGCCGAGTCCAATGTGGTCGACCCCGGCGACCTCCCGCAGGTGCTCCAGATGGGCCACCACGTCCTCGATCCCGACTTTCGGCTTGGGGTGACCGGCCTCCCACGCGGCCAGCCGAGATTCCAGTTCGTCGCGCGCCGAGGCCGCCCGACCAGCACGGTCGGCCCGGCCAGCACGGTCCGACCCGCCCGCACGGCGCGACCCGCCAGTAGCCTCGGCCCCACCGTCATCCGACGCATCAGCACCAGCCAGAGGGCCACTACCGACTTGGCGGCCCTCATCCTGCCCGCCGCCCTTAGGGCCGCCAGCATCACGGCCGCCACTATCACGCCCACCCTCGTCACGTACACCGGGGTCCCGGTCGCCGCCGCCAGCGCCACCAGCATCACTGCCGCCGTCAGGGCCACAAGCATCACGGTCGCGGCCAGCGCCACCAGCGTGACGGCCGCCGCCGTCAGGGCCACCGGCATGACGGTAGCCGCCAGAGCGCCCGCCAGCATCACGCCCACGGCCATCGCGCCGCGCCCGGCACTGCTCGGCAGTCTCGCCCGGCAGCGGCGCCGGCCCCCAGAAAGCCGCGAAATCCGGTCCCAGGTCCTCCAACCCGGCTCGCGCCTCGGCCTCCCATTCGGCCAGGTCCCGCGACACGAATGAGGGCACGAACACGGCCTGAACCACGCCGCCGTTCCGGCGCAGAAGCCCCAACACGTCATCGGGCACGTTGCGGGGGTGCGGGTTGACCGCGAAAGACGACGAATGCGAGAAGATGACCGGCGCCTCAGCCACGGCCAGGGCGTCGCGCTGCGTGGCTGCCGAGGTGTGCGAGAGGTCCACCAACACCCCCAGCCGGACCAACTCGCGCACCACCGCCCGACCCTCGTCGGTCAGGCCGCCATGGACTGGTTCGTCGGTGGCCGAATCCGCCCACGCCGTGTTGCGCGAATGCGTCAGGGTCATGTACCGCACGCCCAACCGGGCCAACCCCCGCAGCACGCCGAGCGAGCGGGCTATCGAATGCCCGCCCTCGACCCCGATCAGCGACGCGATCCGGCCGCCGGCCCAAGCAGCCCGCACTTGAGCAGCCGTGTTGGCCCGAGCCAGCCATGAGGGATATGCGGCGACCAGCCGCTCGATGGCGTCGATCTGCTCGAGCGTGGCCACGACCGCTTCCGGTTCGGACAGATCTGAAGGCACCCAGGCGGACCAGAACTGGGCCCCCACGCCGCCGCGGCGAAGCCGCACCAAATCGGTCTGATAATCGGGCGCCACTTGATCCAATCCGGCCACCGAGTAGGCGGCCCTGGCCCGCAGCGCGGCTGGTAGGTCGTTGTGCCCGTCGAAAACTGGGTATTGGGCGAGGGCTTGAACCACGGCATCGGGCAAGTCTTCGGCAAGTGACGGGGCCACGAAATCTCCTCCTCGGCAAACGACGATCCAGCCACGCCCAAAGCGCGACCAAGGCGCGCGGCGCGGCATCCGCGTGCCAGCCTAACCTGGCGGCCGCCACGCCCTTGACCAGCGGCCCCAGACGGCAGATTCTCAAAGCACCTTTACGCATTTGCCCGCTCCGGCGAGGTGGCCCCGGCGTACGCTTTGTCTATGAGTGCCGCTGCCCCCGCATTGATCATCGTCGATGTCCAACCGACCTTCTGCGAGGGCGGCGAGCTGGCGGTCGCGGGAGGCAACGCGGTGGCCGCGCGGATCGCCGATTATGTCGCCTCCCACCGCGCCGACTACGCGCTGATCGTGACGACCCAGGACTGGCACATCGATCCGGGTGCGCACTTCTCCGACAGCCCCGACTTCGTGGACACCTGGCCCCCGCACGGTGTGGCCGGGACGCCGAACGCGGAGCTCCATCCCGCTTTGGCGGACCTCAACGCGGACGTGGCCATCAAGAAGGGCCAGCACGCCGCCGCCTATTCAGGCTTTGAGGGGGCCGATGCCGCCGGCCAGGGTTTGGCCGAAATCCTACGTGGCGCCGGGGTGGCCAGGGTAGACGTGGTCGGCCTGGCCGAATCGCATTGTGTCGCCGAAACCGCGCTCGATGCCGTCAAAGAGGGTTTCGCGGCCCGCGTCTTGACGGACTTGACCGAGCCGGTGTCGCCGGAACTCGGCGCCGCTGCGCGGCAGCGCCTCCAAGCCGGTGGCGTCGAATTGGTCGCGGGCGTTTGACGGGGGAAGTCGCACCAACAGGGGGTGGTCTTAGAGCCCTCCGGCCCCCCTGCTGGCGCGACACCTAGTGCCGAATTCAGCACATGGCTAGCGAGAGTGAGCTGCGTGCCGACTCCCGCTAGCTTGGGCGGCAATGCGGTCCCCTTGGCCGCGATCCGCCCAACTCATCTATTCAAACCAATAAGTAGGCCCTTTCGCGTCCCCCAAATGGGTACACTTTTTGCGATTTTGGGCCCTGATGGCGGCAAGCGGACCCCGATCCGCCCCGATGCCTGCGCGATTTGGACCCATCGGGCCGGGACTGATCCACCGGCGATTGGACAGCGGGCTGACGAAATGGCATGCTTTTAGACCGCGTGCTTTTCGCGCGTTCAAGGCCCCGTGGCGCAGTTGGTTAGCGCGCCGCCCTGTCACGGCGGAGGTCGCGGGTTCAAGTCCCGTCGGGGTCGCGGACAACGTTCGGGCCGGTCATCGACCGGCTCAGAACCATGAGAACTGGAGCACCGCTTAGGGGCGGTGCCCAGCCATCGCGTCCACCACCCGAGGCTCGATAGCTCAGTTGGGAGAGCGTCCGCCTGAAAAGCGGAAGGTCACCGGATCGATGCCGGTTCGAGCCACTGCCGGCCCCGTGGGAGACCCCAGTCCCTGCGGGGCCGCTGCACTTCCTGAGCCCGATCCCGGGGGTCTTGGGCCAAGACCGGTCAGCTACCAGCCAGCCGGAGCTCCTCGGCGGTCGGCTTGAACTGGGCGTACAGCTTCCTCGCTTCAGTGCCTGACCGCTTGGCGATCTTCTCCATGTAATGCCATGCGTCTCTCGGTCTGCGCGACTCGAAATGCAGATCAAGCACCCTTCGCCCGCGTTCCTGGAAAACCCGAGGCAGCCTGGACAATTCCAGGAGCAAAGCCCCTGTGGCCTTGATGGAACTGTTGGCGGCATTCCGCACGCAGACGAAGCCGATCTTGGTGGCCAGCAACGCGGCCAGGTGCTCGGGGGTCTGCAGTATTCGGGCGTCTTGGGAGACGAGCGCGTCAAAACCGATGCTGTGCAGCGACAGAATCAACTGCCGATCCCCCATGTCGGAGAGCTTCGGATCGATGGCCCAGACGCTTCGGAGTTCAATGGTCTGGGGCACGGCCCCCTCGATGCTCGAGACCAGGTTGGTCGGGAAGTTCTGATCCAGAGCGACGCGGAACTTCATGCCGCGAGCGCCATTTCGTAATCGAGCGCGTCAGTGACCCTCTCAATCGGCATGTCGTAGAGTTGCGCGATCTGCCTGGCGCTGTAGCCATCCTCCGCGAGACCGGCAAGAGCCAGCGTCCCTATGCGGGTCCCGACCAGGAAGGGCTCGCCGCTGAGGCGCGAAGGATTGATCCTGACGAACTCGGAGGGCCTGATCAACCCAGGGCTCTCCCCGATGCGTTCCATCAGGCCCACTTGATCCCCCAGGTCCCACGCTCCTTGCCCGTACGCATCCGTCTGGAAGTCGCTCTCGCGGGCAACGAAGATGCGCCCGCCCCGATCCACCCTGACTCGCGGACCCGAGTCGGCCCAAGGGTCCACTCCCGATTGAACGATTTCGCTCAGGACACGCCGGACTTCAGCCATCGGACTTGCCGGTATGTGGTCCTCCTCCTTGTGAATTCGGAGCCAGTGGACGGCCCGGAGCGCCAGCAGGTCTTGGTACGACCAGAGCTTCTCTTTGGATGGCGAGACGGACGGGACCACAACGCCTTTGCGCGCCCAGTCGTAAACGGTGCTCTTAGGCACTCCGGAGAGCGCTGCGGCGCGGGTCGCGTCGTAGCAGCCCCGCCCAGACGCGTTCAAACCGGCCAGACCCTCGATCATGCCCTCCATTATGGCTCGGTCCGGCGCCCTCCGACATGGCGCCAACACAATCCGCGGCCAGCTGGTCACTGATTGGTGACGGGATGACCGCCGAATTGGGCTCGTAGCGCTGCTACCGCTCGCATGGCGGCATCGTCCCCGCCTTTGGAAGTCTGGCGAGCGTAGAGTGCGGCGGCCGTCGCGGGCAAGGGCACGCCGAGTTCGAGGGCGGCGGCCACCATCCAGCGGGCCTCGCCCGATTCGTCCGCCCGCGGGGCCAACGACGCCAACGACGGGTCGGCCTCGACGGCCCTGGCGAGCAGGTCCAGCAGCCACGAGCGGATCACGGTGCCGGCGCGCCAAGAGCGGACCACGGCATCGGGATCGGGAACCAGCGGCGAGGCCTCCATGAGCCCATAGCCCTCCCCCAGCGCCTGCATCATGCCGTACTCGATGCCGTTGTGCACCATCTTGGTGAAATGCCCGGCGCCCACCGGCCCGGCGTGCGCCAACCCGTCCTCGCCGGGCGGCTTCAGCGCCTCGAGGACGGGCAGCAGCCGCGCGTAGGCCTCCTCGGAGCCGCCCACCATCAGGGCGTAGCCCTCCGAGATCCCCCACACCCCGCCGGACACGCCCACGTCCACGAAACCGATCCCGCGCGCGGCGAGGGCGGAGGCATGGGCTTGGTCGTCCAGATAAGGAGAGTTGCCGCCGTCCACGACCAGGTCGCCAGGTTCCAACAGGTCGGCGAGCGCAGCTATGACCGATGCCGTGGGGCCGCCCGAGGGCACCATCGTCCAGACCGTCCGTGGCGGCTCGAGCGCCGCCGCCAACTCGGCCAGGGAGGCGGCGTCGCGCCCGGATTCGGCGGACTGGTCGTATCCCACCACGTCGATACCGGCCTGGCGCAGCCGAGCAGCCATGTTGCCGCCCATCCGGCCCAGGCCGATCATTCCCAATTGCATTCGCTAACCTCCGTTGCCGCTGGTGCCACCTGGCGCGCCCGCGGCGCCGCCGTGGGCGGACTCGAACGTCAGGTCTCGCCCTCGCTCGAGCCTTCCTCTTCGGCGGCGTAGCGGGCGGCGTATTCCGCGTAAGGATCGTCCTCTAAGTCAGCACCAGACGCTCCGCTCAACTCACGCTCGAGAGCGCGGTAATCCGTGTCCGGAGTGTAGTACTTGAGCTTACGAGCGACCTTGGTTTGCTTTGCCTTCTGACGGCCCCGCCCCATGTACGTGACCCCCTCGCGCTATCTGGTCGGCATGATCGTATGTGCCTACGTTACAAGATCGATACGGGCCAAGTCGAGTCAGCCCCGCCGAGGCGGTGCGATTCGGGCGTGTTATCCGTCGGCCCGTTCGCTGTGAGCCGAACGATTCCCCCTTGCTCCGCCTCCAGGCATACGGCTACGCATCCAGACCGATGTCCAACCACGCATCCGGCTGGACACTGGGCGGCTGGCGGGAACAACGGCGGCGCGCACGCTGACGGTGCGCGCCTGGCCGCGGCACGCATCGGACGACAGCATTGAACCTCGGGGAGAGGTGGGGACCCGGGCGCGCTCAGCGGTCGGCGGTCAGGCGTGATACCCGTCGATCAGCAGGACGGTCCCGCCCTCGACGCCTTTGGTGCCGCAGGTCAGATCGCCAGGCGAGGCGCCACGGTCGGTCGCTTCGGACTGGACATCGGCCAGCAGCGCGACCCGGCCGATCGGCACGGCCTGCTCGCCGGCGGCGGCCAGGGCGGCCTGGGCTTCGGACAGGCACGGCTCGGACACCACCGCCACCATGCCGATCCCCAAGTTGAGGGCGGACTCGAGGTCGGCCCAAGAGACCTGGCCAGCGCTGTGCAGCACCTGGAACACAGGCGGCACCGGCCATGCGGCGCGCGACACCACCGCGCCGAACTTCGGCGGGAGCGTCCGTGCCAAATTAGCCGCCAGCCCGCCACCGGTGATGTGGGCCAGAGCGTGCAGGTCGGGGCCCAGCCGGTCGGCCAAGGACAAGACCGAGCGCGCGTACAGCCGCGTCGGCTCCAGCAGTTCCTCGCCCAGGCTGCGCCCGAACTCGGCGACCGGCCGGTCCCAGGCCCAACCCAGGTCCTTGACGACGGCCCGGACCAGCGAGAAGCCGTTGGAGTGCAGGCCGGAGGAGGCCAATCCGAGGATCACGTCGCCCTGCCGCACCCGTTCGGGGCCGAGCATCGCGGACCGTTCCACCACGCCGACGCCCGCGCCCGCCAGATCGTACTCATCCGGCCCCAGCACGCCTGGGTGTTCGGCCGTCTCGCCGCCGATCAGCGCCGTGCCGGTGGCCTCGCAAGCCGCCGCGATTCCGGAGACCAGCGCCGCGATCCGCGCCGGGTCCACTTGGCCGGTGGCGATGTAGTCCGTCATGAACAGCGGCTTGGCCCCCGTCACCACCAGATCGTCCACGACCATCCCGACCAGGTCGAAACCGACGGTGTTGTGGATGCCCATGGCCTGAGCGATCACCAATTTGGTTCCCACACCATCGGTCGAGGCCGCCAGGACGGGATGGTCGTAGCCCTTCAACGCCTCGGCGTCCCACAGGCCGGCGAATCCGCCCAGCCCGGTCAACGCCTCCGGCCCCAGGGTCGATCTGACCGAGGCCCGCATCAACTCGACCGCCCGGTCGCCGGCCGCGACATCGACTCCGGCTCTGGCGTAAGCGTCAGGGCTCATCAGGGATGCTCCAATGCTGTCGTGCCGCCGAAGGCCAACGCCGTGGCCGCCAGACCGTCGGGGCGGTGAGTGGGGGGCGGTGCTGGGTCGCTGGCCAGGGCTTGGGCAGGCGGGGCTTGGCCCGGTGCGTCGAGGAGGTATTTCCCCAACACCCGCGACTCGACCGGGACGTCGATGGGGTACTGGCCCGTGAAACATGCGGCGCAGAGGGCAGCGGGCGCCTGGCCGGTCGCGGCGATCAAGCCTTCGAGCGAGATATAGCCCAGCGTGTCGGCGGCGATGGAGTGCTTGATCTCCTCCACTGTCAGCCCGGCTGCGACCAGTTCGGCCCGGGTGGCGAAGTCGATCCCGTAGAAGCACGGCCACATCACTGGCGGGCTGGAGATTCGGACATGGACCTCGCGAGCCCCGGCCTCGCGCAGCATCCGCACCACCGCCCGCTGGGTGTTGCCGCGCACAATCGAGTCATCGACCACGATCAAGCGCTTGTCCTTGATGACTTCCCTCAGCGGATTGAGCTTCAGCCGGATGCCGAGCTGCCGGATGGTCTGCGACGGTTCGATGAAGGTGCGGCCCACGTAGGCGTTCTTGGTCAGCCCCTGGGCGAACTCGATCCGGCTCTCAGCCGCGTAGCCGATCGCCGCGGGCGTCCCCGAGGAAGGCACCGGGATCACCAGATCCGCCTCGACCGGGTGCTCGCGGGCCAGCGTCCGCCCCATCTCGAGGCGTGCCGCGTTGACCGAGCGGCCTTCCAGCACGCTGTCCGGGCGCGACAGGTAGACGTACTCGAACAGGCAGGTGGCCGGGGTCCGCTCGGCGAACCGGACCGATCGCAAACCGTCCTGGTCGATCGCCACCAGTTCCCCAGGCGCCACATCGCGTACCAAAGAGGCTCCGACAATGTCGAGGGCGGCCGTCTCCGACGCCACCACCCAACCGTTCTCCAGACGTCCCAACGCCAGCGGCCGGACCCCGTACGGGTCGCGCGCCGCGTACAGCGTTGCCTCATCCATGAACACGAGCGAGAACGCGCCCCGCACCTGCCTGAGCAAGTCGAGCGCGGTCTGCTCGAGCGTGTGGTCCAGGTCTCCCGCCAGCAGCCCGGTCAGCACGGCGGTGTCGGTGAAGGCCTTGGCGGCGCTCCGAGGGTCGCGGTCGGCCAGGCGGCGGGCCAGTTCGCCGGTGTTGGCGAGGTTGCCGTTGTGCGCCAGCGCGACCGTCCCCCCGGCCGTCGGCCCAAGGGTCGGTTGGGCGTTCTCCCAGGTCGAGCCGCCAGTGGTGGAGTAGCGGGTGTGCCCCACGGCGATGTGGCCGGCCAGGGCGTTGAGCGCGCCCTCGTCGAACACCTGCGACACCAGCCCCATGTCCTTGTAGACCAGGATTTGCCGCCCGTTCGAGGTGGCGATCCCGGCCGACTCCTGCCCCCGGTGCTGCAGCGCGTAGAGCCCGAAATAGGCCAGCTTGGCGACTTCCTCGCCCGGCGCCCAAACCCCGAACACACCGCATTCGTCCTGGGGACCCTTCTCACCCGGCAGCAGATCATGTCCGAGCCGTCCGTCCGCGCGCGCCACCGTCCTATGGTGTCATAAAGCGGCCACCGGGATGGACGATGCCGTCCGCTCGGCCCGGCGCGCGAGCTCAGCTCGGCTTGTGGTGGCCCTGGCGGATCGACCGGTCTGCGACTAGTCTTAGCTCATGAGTAGAAGCGTCGGAGCCTATGAGGCCAAGACCCATTTTGCCCAGCTCTTGGATGAGGTCGAGACAGGTCAAGCGATCACGATCACACGCCACGGCGCCGCAGTCGCGCAGTTGGTGCCAGCGACGCGACCGCCCGGACAGCCAGCTGAGATCGTCGAGCAGTTCCGCCAAGCCCGCCGAGGCCTCCGGCTGAATGGAGTCAGTATCCGTGAACTGATCGACGAGGGCCGCCAATGATTGTGATCGACGCCAGCCTTACGATGACCTGGTGTTTCGAGGACGAGTCCACGCCCGCGACAGAGGCGATCTTGGATCGAGTCAGCCAAGAAGGCGCCCTGGTGCCGCAGTTGTGGCGTTATGAAGTTGTCAACGCGCTGGCGATGTCACGCCGACGCGAGCGTCTGACCGAGGCAGAGGCACAGTTCTTTCTCAGTTTGTTGGACCGTCTGGCGATCGTTGTGGATTCCGATCTGCCCGACGGTCGCGGCCTTCTGGCGATGGCTCAGAGCCACCGTCTCACCGCCTACGATGCCGCTTACTTCTTGCTAGCCGCGCGGCGCGGACTCGAGTTGGCGACCCTCGATCAGGAATTGGCGGCGGCGGCGAGGGCGGCCGGCCTGTCCGTGGCGCCGTGACTGCGCCGACTCATCTCGGTTCATGGCGGGACTGGCGCCAGAAACCGAGGATCAGGGGCACCAGGTACCAGAGCACGAACGAGGTCAGCGCTTCCGCGCCGGACCGCCCGGAATCCTCCAGCGGCAACAGCGGAGTGGTCGCGGACACCCAGCGGGCGGCGTCCTCGGTCAGGCCGGGCACCAGGGCGAAAGCCGGTTTCAGCACCAGGTCCGGCAGCGCCAACACCACCGCCACCACCACGATTGACACCGGCCTGGTTATCAACAACCAACCCCAGGCCAGGCCGAGCAGGGCCAGCGTCAGCGCCATGCCGTACACCGTCCCGATAGTCACGACCGCCCAATTCGGATAGAAGTAGATGGTGGAGTCCTCGACCCGTCCGGCCCGCAGCGGCGCTTCCGCGGCCAGGCCCAAGAGCACCAAGGCCGTCAGCAGGCCCACGACCACCATCAGCGCCGAGGCGCCTTGGGCGGTCAGCACCCGCCAACGCCTCGGCTCGATCAAGAAAGTGGCGGCGGCGGTCCGATGCGCCCACTCCGACGTCGCCGCCAGCAGACCGACGGCCGGCGCGCCGACCAAGAATATGGCTGTGGCCACCATGCTCACGACCACGTACGGCGGTCCGTCGATCATGCCCGTGACATCCGAGGTGATCACATTGGCCAGCCCCAGTCCGACCAGGCACGAGTACAACGCGATAGACCCCCGCGTGTCGAAAGCCTTGCGGACTTCCACCAGCACCAACCGGGGCCAGGGGATCGCCCTGTCGAGCGCCACAGTCATACTTTGCCCCGGAATTGGCCTCGTGTGTTGTCCAGGACGAACTCGCGCAGCGACGCCTCCACCGGCCTGAGCTCCGAGAGCGCGATCCCCTCGCGGGCGGCCACCTGGCCCACGGTGTCCGCGTCGCAGCCGCACCGCAAGAACGGCGGCTCCGAGCCAACCTCGATCCCGGCCGCGGCCAGAGCGCGACCCAGCCGAGCGGCATCGGCGGAACGGACCAACGTCTCCACCCGAGCCTGCCCCAGCAACTCCTGTTTGCGCTCCGCCGCCACGATCCGGCCCCGGTCGATCAGGACCACATGTTCGGCCAAGTCGTCGATCTCGCCGATCAGATGCGTGGAGACGAGGACGCCCTTGCCCGCGGTCGCCAGCGCGGCCAACAACTGCCGCAGCCAGTCGATGCCCTCCGGGTCGAGCCCGTTCATGGGCTCGTCCGCCAGGAGGTAGGTCGGGTCGGGCACCAAGGCGCAGGCCAGCGCCAACCGCTGACGCATCCCGAGCGACAGCTTGGCCACCCGGCGGCCGCGCACGCTCGCCAGCCCGACGGTCTCGATCATCTCCTCGCCACGGGCTTTCGGCAAGCCGACGGCCAGGCAGACCAGCCGGACCGTCTCCGCGACCGTCCGGCCCGCGTGGGCCGCTCCCGCGTCGAGCACCGCGCCCACCACGCGCGCCGGGTTGCCGATCCGGTCGATGGGGCGGCCGTCGAACAAGGCCGAACCCCGTGCCGGTCGCGCGAGGCCCAGCATCAGCCGCATGGTGGTGGTCTTGCCGGAGCCGTTGGGGCCGAAGAACCCCGTCACCGAGCCGCGCGGCACGTCGAAGCTCACGTCATCGACCGCCACGACCGAGCCGTACCGCTTGGTCAGGCCCCGCACCATGATGCCGCCGCCCGCGCGACTCGCCAGACCGCCATCGGCCGGCGCCAGCGCGGCCGTCCCCGCCAGAACTTCCGCCACCATCCCATTTTCTCACACAGCCCCAGCCCGCCAGACGCGCCCTCGCCCTTGAGCAGGACAGGTTAGTATCAATAGTGATAGCATGACATGATGGTTGGCATCGCACGCCTCGTGGAACGGATGCGGGACAACCCACGGAACGTGCGCTTCGCCGACCTTGAGCGCGCCTGCCGGGCATGCTTCGGCCAGCCGCGCCGCGCCTCCGGCTCGCACATGGTGTTCAAGATGCCGTGGGCTGGCGACCCCCGCGTGAATATTCAGAACGACCGAGGGATGGCCAAGGCCTACCAGGTCAGACAGGTCATCGCAGCCATTGACCGGCTGATCGTGGAACAGGGACAAGTGGAGGAAATCGCCAGAGAGGAACCACCGGAATGAATGTTGCGGATCATTACACCTACAGGGTCCACTGGTCAGCGGAGGATGAGGCTTACGTTGGCACCGCAGCCGAGTTGCCCTCGATGTCCTGGGTGGCCGGTAGCCTCAGCGGCGCCCTTGCCGGTATCCGCGACCTGTGCGCCGAAGCGGTTCAGGACATGGCGACCAGCGGCGAGACGCCGCCTGAACCGATGGGGGATCGCACGTACTCCGGCAAGTTCATGGTGCGGATACCTCCTGAGGCCCATCGGCGCCTAACCGTCGAAGCCGCCGAGCAGCGTGTCTCGCTCAACCGCCTGGTCGCGTCCCGCCTCGTCCGTCCGGCAATCTAGCTCCGCGGGGTTCGCACGGGACGTCATCGGCGCGGTCCAGGGCATCCCACTCGTCAAGTTCGGCGCAGAACTCCGGGTCCTGCAGCGCAGTCAGCCGTCCCTCGCGGAACTCCCGCCCGGCCTGCTCGCGCCAGGCCGTTTCCGCAAGGGAATCGGCGAACTCCACGGGCCTCACTCCTATCCTCGGCCTCGCGGCCGTGTTTGCGTTTCCGTCCATCACGTCTCCGAAAGGTATCCAGCGATCTGCGCCGCCTGCTTCGAGTCCGTGGCGCCGAAGGACTCCAGTTGCAGGCGAAGCCCGGCTTTGAGCCTACCGTCAAGGGCCGGACTGTTCTTCAACTCGTCCAGCGCGGGCACCGCCAGCAGCCCGTAGTAGCCGATCTTCTCCAGCTTCTCATCGGTCGTGTACTCGGCCGGGCCGACTATCGCGCGAACGTCCTCGGTCGCTGTCTGCCTGACGGGGAACCACATGTCCATGAACTCGCCCGCATTCGCCCATCCGAACGGCTCGTCCAGCACGCGTCCTAGGTCCACTCCCGAGAGCTCCTGCAGCGCCAAGGCGAACAGATACATCGAGTGGCCGCAGTAACTCGCGTTCAGCATCGCACGCTCCACTTCGGGAATCACGGCAGGACCCATCGCGACCAGCGCCTCGTAGTACTCGTTGCCCTCGATAAGGGCAAATGGACTCGATTGGGCCGCCAACATGGGTTCCCTCTCCATCATGACCTTCTCGATGTACCAGTCCATATAGCGGTCGTTCACCACCACGCCGCGCTTCGTGAACACGTCGCCGTGCTCGATCCCATCGAACCGGTGCTCGAACTCGAACTCCAGCTCCTCCGGGGTCCGGGAGTCCCCTGACGAGCACCCCTCCGGCCACCGGTCATACTGCACTGGCGCCGAGTCATCTTCGCGATCGGCGTCAGCCATGGGTCCAAGCTCGATCTCGCGCTGGGTCATGCTCTCGCGCGCTCTCCCATCGTCCGCCGCGTCGGCGCCCTCTCGAACATCGATGGGCCCGGCGCCATCCGCGCTGGCCGGTGCCGCGCCCCCAGGCTCATCCACATCCGCCCGCACCTGCGCTCCGGGGATAAGGAACAACACCACCAACGCCGCGCCGAGCACCGGCGCGCACGACATAGCAATCCTCTTCAGGTCCTTGCTCGGTCTCCGCTTCATTGCCTCGCCCCCGATTCGTTGTCGATCCGCGCCGCCCGCGTCAAGATGCCACGCATTTTACCGGGGCGTTACCGACGAAGAGTGGTACCCGGCGGGTCCGGTCTCGCTAGTCCACGCCGCAGGCGGCCGTCATCGGACAGGTCCGGCACACCAGACGCTCCGGTTGGCCAATGCCGCCAGCCCCGGCCCCGAAGCCGCCCTCGTCTCTCCGCCGCCCAGGCCGAGCGCCGTCGCGAGCCCGTCCGGACGGCATCGGGCAACGGACTTCGGCGCGGATGAAGGCCCACACCAGATCCTCTGGCAGGCCAAGGCCGAGCGCGACCTCGCGGACGGTGCGGCCCTCGGACAGCAGCGCCCGGACCCGGATGGACAGGCCGGATCGGCCGACCGGCGCGGCCCGCTTGCCGAGCGCGACCCGGCTCACAGCAGCACCCCGACCTGGAAGACGACTACCGCCAGCAGCCAGGACACGACCAGCGACAGGCCCAGAGCGGACAGGGTCGGCTTGGACCCGAACAGGCGGCGCTGCTCCGCCAACGTGACCATGCAAGGCGTGTAGCCCAGGCAGAAGAACATGTAGGCCAGGCCCGCCGCGCCGCCATGGCCGCCGGAAGAAGCAGCCAGCGCGCCCTGGACCAACGAAGCCAAATCGCCGGGCTGGGACGGGTCCTCCGGCTCGTCCATGCCGAAGGTGGTTGCCAGGGTGCCGACGGCGGCCTCCTTGGCGACGAAGCCGGTCATCAGCGAGGCAGTCAAGTGCCAATCGTCGAAACCGGCCGGAGCGAAGACCGGCGCGATGGCCTGGGCCGCCGCGCCGAGGGCGGAATCGCGCGGCGGGATGTCGTCGCCGACCGAGTAGCCCCCGGAGACCGGGATAGAGAGCAGCGCCCACACCAGGACCGTGAGCACCAGGATCACGCGGCCGGCCTTGAGCGCGAAGTCCCGGCAGCGGAGCACCACCGAACGGGCCAACGGCAGCACGCGGGGCAGTTGATAGGGCGGCAGCACCAGGATAAGAGGCTCTTGGCCAACGCCTCGGAAGGCGGTCTTGCGCAGCGTCAACCCGACCAGCACAATCACCGCCACCGACACCAAATACATCAAGAACACGACCGTCCCGGCGTGGCGCGGGAAGCAGACCGAGGCGATGAACAAGAAGATCACCAACCGGGCCGTGCACGAGGCATACGGCACCAACAGCCCCGTCAACAATCGTTGGCGCGCGTTCGGCAGGGTCTTGGTCGCGGCCAATGCTGGCAGGTTGCACCCGAATCCGATCACCAATGGCAGCATGGCGCGCCCGTCCAGCCCGATCAGCCGCATCACGCGATCCGACACCAGGGCCGCGCGCGCCATGTAGCCGCAGTCCTCCAGCAGGGCGATCGCCAGGAACATGATCGCCATCAGCGGCAGGAAGGACACCACCACGCCGAGCCCGGCCAGGATGCCGTTGTGCATCAACGACTCGAACCAGCCGCCGTCCCAGCCGACCGCGCCCAGCCCGGCCTGGACCCACCCGCCAACCGTGTCAGTGATGAAGCCCTCGAAAGCGTCCTGGATCGGCCCGGCCACCGTCGTGGTGAGTTGGAAGATGCCCCACAACACGGCCAGGAACACCGGCAGTCCCACCCACCAACGCAGCAGCCAGCTGTCGAGCTTGTCGGACCTGGCCGGGACCGGTGGCCGGTCCAGGTCGGCCTGGCTGATCACCTGGGCCACCCAGTCGAAGATCGGATCGGCCATCTGGTCCAGGGTGCGCCAGTTCCCGGCCCCGACCCCGACCTCGCAGGCCATCGCGTCCTGCGGCGGTTCGACGTGCGGCTGGTCAGGCGCGGCGAGCGCCCCCGCGACGGTCGCCGCCAAACGGCCCCCGCCCTTGCCTCGCCTCGGGTCGACCTCCACCACCGGCACGCCCAGCACGTCCTGCAGTTGGGCTGAGTCCACCCGCACGCCGCGCGAACGGGCCACATCCGCCATGGTCAGGGCCACCACCAGGGGCACGCCCAAGACCGCCAACTGTCCCACCAAGTAGAGCGAGGAAGCGGGCGCGTTGGCGTCGATCACGGCTATCACCAGGTCGGGCGGTAGCCGTGAGCCCAACGCCGCCGATGCCGCTTTCCCAGCTCCGGTTTCATCGGCCGCTTCCGGCGTGGCTGGGTCCGCCGCCAGTTGTCGCTCCGGATGGTGGCTAACCCTCGGCCCTCCATTCGCTGCTCCCCGGACGTCCATGTCCGCCGCCAAGGCCGCCTCGGCGGCCGTCTCCGGGTCGGTAGCGCGCCCGCAATGCGGGCAGCCGGTCGCTGCGCCACGGTCCTGGCAGTGGCAACGGCCGCGTTCCCGGCCACGATCCCGGATTCGGTCCCGGCCATGCTCGTCGTGGCGGTGACCACCGTGATGGTGTTCTTGCAGGCTCCGCCCCTCCGCCTGGGCGATGGCCGGGGCCACGGCTTCAGCGGTGACTTGCTCGTCGGGGCTTTGCGCGAGCAGAGAGTACGTGCCTGGAAGGTCGATGAGCCGCACCGACGTCGGAGACGGGGATGGCGGCGGGGACGCGTGAGCGGCATCGGGCAAATCCAATTTCCAACGACCGGCCGTGAATGACACGGTGGTGCGCGGCGCGTTCATGGTCTTCTGATTCGCGCCGGTGAGGAGGTTGAACAGGGTGGACTTGCCGACGTTGGGGTTGCCCACCAGCATCACCCGTGGGAGCGCGCCGCCTCCGGGCTGGGCGGTGGCTTGCTTGAGGCTGGTCTGCCGGGTCACGCCGGACTGCCGGCCAGCGCGCCGACTGGGCTCATCGTGACTGGACCGCTGGCGACCGGGCTGGTGGCGATTGGGCTGGTGGTGACCGAGGCGGCGGTGGCTCTGTCGAGCGCCAGACGGTGACCGCCGCACACCACCACGGTGCCGCCGAACACCGTCCGCTGCATCACGCAGACCACGCAGCCCGGACGCAGCCCGATCTCGCACAGCCGCAACGCGGTCTTGGCGTCGAGGGCCGCACGCTCGATCCGAAGCGGCGCGCCGAGGGGAGCTTCGGTCAACTTCACGCGCTCCAGCATAGCGCTTAGGTAAGGCTAGCCTCGGGCCCGGCGGCGTCTTCTCTCGTGGCGAACAGTTCGGTGCACGATGCCGCGCTCCCCGCCTTGGTTCGCGGCTCAGCGTCCTGCGACATCGGTTGGCGCCAGACAGATGTCAGCTGGCGTCGCCCTGCGAGTCCCAGGTGTGCCACGATTCGATCAGGGCCAGGACTTCTGCCTCGTCGGCTTGATTGGCGGTGATGGCACGGCCCTGCTCAGACAAGCTTGGAGGCTCTCGGCACTCGGAGGCGTCTGCGGCTGCGTTCTGCACCCGAGCAACGTTGCGCGCTCGGTTCCGACCGCCGCAACGACGGGCCACCACGCGGGCACTTGACTTTGAGGCGCATTTCCGGCCGATGGTCCGGCGTGCCTCCGACACCGTTTCAGCGCGCCGCCGCGACATCTGTCTGGGCGAAATCGCTGCCTTTGTAGAGGAGCGGCAGACCCAGCCGCTTGGACAGCGCGTAGGACATGCAGTCGCCGTAGTTGAGGGCGGCTGGATGACGTCCTTTCCCGAATCTGCGCCAAGCGGCCAGGGCCAGCGCAGCCTGCTCGCGGTCGAACGGCTCGATGCGGGCATGAACATAGTCAAGTAACAGGCGCAGGTCTGCGATGGCCGCCTCGCCCTGACGGGCCTGCAGGACGATCCCAGCCCCAAGAAGGGTCGGTGCGCCAATGTGCACGTCTCCGGCGTGGCTCGCCAGGACCTCGGCGAACGCTTCGGCGTCGTCTTCGCCGAGGACGACTGCCGCCAGGGCCGATGTGTCGGCCACCACGCCCGTGGCAATCAGCACGGCAAGCCGTTCGCGTCGTAGCCGAGGATCTGATCCTGGTCGCGATCATCGAGCGTGGGTCGCGAACGTCCACGCTGGATCAGCGCTGCCAGGTCAGCCTGGGACCGATCTGCGGATGCTCGCGCCCGCTCGCGGTCGAGCCGCTGCGCCACGGCGGTCCGGACGGCATCGGTGATGGTCTCGTGGGTGGTCCCGGCCAGCTCCCGGACAAGGCGATCCGTCTCAGCGTCTTTGATGTTCAGGGCCATCGTTAAAGACTACTAGGAAGATAGGCAGATATTGAGGAAGACGACAGCCGCGGCATCCGGCGAACAGGCGCTGGCCATGATTGCTCTGGCCACAGGTCCGGCGACTCAGGCGGGTGGCACTTGGGGCGAGTTCCTTCCGCGCCCCTTGATCCCACCGGCAGAGCGAGGCCGTCACGGAGCCGCGCGGGCCACGCCTGCGGCCTTCGGGGCTTCGGCCCCACGAACGCCCGGCCACGAATGCGCGAGAGTCGCACTTCAGCCCGTCCGACGCCCGAAGATCGCCGCCCGCCCCTGTTGCCCCGTCGAAGATGCATTTCGATGGTCTCGCCCGGCGTTCCGTGGTCGAGACCATCAGTTTGCAGCCTTCCGGCGCTCGAGACCATCGGTTTGCAGGCCCTCCCCCGCACCAGACCACGTTTCCGCAGCCTCCCCGGGACCACCGGGCCGACCGCCGCGTCCCCAGGGACCGTGTCTGTCCCCCGCCCCACCGGCCAAGTGCCCTCAAGGCCTCTGACGTCGCCATCGATCCAGCATTCGGATGGCGACGCGGCGCGGGCCGTCGCTTTCCAGGCCCGGCCCCGCGATGCGCCCAGATCAAGGGCGAATCCGCGCGCGCCGAGGGACCTGGGGCATTCGGCAACTCAGCCGGTCACGCATCCTTCAACGACTCGGACTTGGACTTCAGGCCGATCAGCACGGGCTTCGGCTTGAGGGATGCCGTCGCGGCCGTGAGCACGATGCCGCCCACGGCGACCGCGAGCGCGTACACCGACACCAGTTGGGCCGCCTTCGGAATGGAGACGCCGAAGTCAGCCGCGACCTCAGGAAGCAGGCCCGATATGACGAACTCGGTCAGCCCGATCCCGAATCCGCCCAGCGCCAGAGCCACCAGTCCAGCCGGCATGGACGATTTGAACGCTTTCAGCATGTTTCCCCCATTTCCCAGGTGCCTGCAATGGCCTCTTATCCCGCATTCGTCCGGGCGAGTGCCAGCATTTCAGTCAGAGCCTTGTCGTTGTCGGCGACGAATTGCTCCTGAACGGCCCGCATGATCTCAGTCAGTCGGGGCTCGTAGTCGGCGGCAACGCGGCAGTCGAAATCGGCCAGCGCGACCGCGCGTTCGGGGTCCGAGCCGGTCAAGCTCCGCTGGTCGGCCGGAAGGGAGCCCACATCGTGGGCGGCCGGATCGGCCACAGTGCCGTCCGCGCCAGTCCCAATCGCGAGGTTCATCCCGCCAGTCGGCCCATCGTTGGGCCCAGGCTGTCCTGGGATCGCTCCGGTGTCGTAACCCTTGCCGACCATGCAGTCCTGCCATGACTTGTTCAGCGCCTGGAAGTCAGGATTGCGGAGCAGCCCCTGGTGGATCGACACGTACATGCTGGACACCAGGTCGGCATAGATGCCACCAGCGGTCGTCTTCGTGGCTTCGACCCACGGGTCGGGATACGTCTCCTGGGCCTTCGGGCCGCATCCGGGAACATCTGGCGGAGATTCGTGGTCGTCCTCCGGGTAGTAGCCAGTCATGGCCTTCTCATATTCGCGGTGAGCCGCGGGCGAGAGGGACGCCTTGTACTGCCAGTTCGGGTCAGATTCCATCGCCTCATCCAGATCCACGGCGACCGGCATCACGCCGTACCCCTCGTCCTGGACATAGCTTCTTTGCTCGGCCAGCAACGGCACCGGCAACGCAAGAGCGAGTCGGTCGCGGCCGCCAGGATGACCACGGGAGCTTTGGGGTTGGTCGTACGGGGAAGACTCAGGTTGATAGTCGAATCCTCGCTCGAGCATGCATTCGGAGACGAAGGCGTGCGTGTCGTCCCACCACTTGCGTCGCTCATCCCGGATCGCCGCTCCGAGCACATCTTCTTCGGCCTTGAGGGCCCCGAAGTACGGCGCGAACGGCATGTCATCCGGCGCGGGAGTCCACCACGACGCGGCCCGCAGCCCAGCGTCTTCCCCCGACAGCGCCGACTGCGAGCTTCTCGGCTCATCCTGATCAATGGCGGGACCGCTGGTGCACCCAACCAGCACCGCGCAGACCCCGGCCACCAGGAGCGTCCCCTTGAACGCGGCCAATCGATTCATCTCGGCTCCTCCGTTCCTGCGGCCATCACGCCGCTCGGCTGATCATTCGACTCGTCGCGCCCCGCAACCGGTCGCGCCCAGTAGCGGGAGCGCCAAACCGACCATCCGGCCGCGGCCATGGTCACGCCGCTGAGCACGAACGCCCCCGCCGCGCCGACCAGCGTCATGACCGCACCGCTGACCACCGGCACGCCGACCTGGCCCACCCGGTTGCCAAGCATCCGCAGGCTGGTGACGGTGCCACGGACCTGCTCCGGGGCGAGATCGGAGGTCCACGACATGGTCAAAGGCTGGACCATCCCGGACATGAATCCGAACAGCCCCACGCAGACGAACATCGCCCACAACCACAATGGGGCGCCCATCAGGACCAGAACCCCAGCCGAGACCGCGCAGCCGACCACCAGGGTGCGGCGTCTGCCGACCGCCCGCGTGATCACGCCGAGCGAGACCCTCGAAGCCATCGCCATGAACCCGAACACCATCAGCGCCGCTGACACGGTGCCAGCGGACAGCCCGCGCGCTTCCCCGATCGCGGGCAGGTAGGTGTAGAGCGCGTCAATCGACGCCAGCGCCAACGACGAGGCGACAACCGCAGGCAGCATGCCCGGCATCCGCAGGATTCCCAGCACGGTCATCCGCTCGCGCTTCGTCGGCCCCGCCTCCCGACCGGCCACCACTTCGCGTCCGGAACCCATGCCGCGGCCGGAAACCACCACCCGACCAGCCGCCGAGCCTCCGCCGGAAACCGCTTCCCGACCGACCGCCGCGCGTACAGCCCCGCGACCAGTCGCCGCCCGCGCCGATCCGCGCCCCAGCCCACTCCCCGCAGGCATCAGCGCCACCGCGGCCAGCAGGGCGCTCCCGCCGACTTCCACCGCCACGATCCCCGAGAAGCGCGGATCGCCGTCCGGCCCCGTCATGACACCCATGACCGCGGGTCCGGCCAGTTGCCCCAACGAGACGAACACCGTGTACAGGCCGAAGGCCGCGTCCGCCCGCCCCGGCGCGCAGCGATGCATCACCAGCGTCTGCTGCCCCGTCGTCGCAGTCAGGAGCCCAATCCCCGCCCCGCCCAGTCCGACGCACAGCCACACCACGCTCGCGGATTGCCACCAGATCAAGGCCGTCGCGGCCAAGCAGACAACCCCGCCCGCGACCATCGAGAAGCGCGGGCCCCACCGGTCGGTCAGGCGGCCCGCCGGTATCGCGATCACCAGCGCGGGCAGCGCGAACGCCGCGGCCAGGATCGTCAAATCGGCGGCGCGCGTGCCCAGACTCAACGCGTGGTAGGACGCGGCTGGGCGCAAGCCCCAGACCACGAATTGGATCAGAAAGCTCTGGCTCCCGATATAGATCCAGGTCCGAACGTTCATCCATCGCCTCCCCGGTCAGGTCAGTCTCGACTGCGGCACCAGGGGGCGGCACGCCCTCCCATAGTAAGCCTGGCCCACAGCCATCCTTGCCGCGCGGTCCGGCCCGGCGGTCGCGGCGGATCATCGAAAGGGTCCCCGTTCGAGAATGGGGAATGGGCTCGCGGCTCGCCGACGCTGGATTCGAGCGGCCGCGCCACCGAGGCTATCGGTTCGCCCACTTTGGCGCACGATGCCGTCTGGCCGTCTCCGCCCGCACGCCCGCCGCCCAAAGCCAAGTTGAGAGCCCAATAGTTGCGCGGCTCGAAGCCCTGCGGGCGTCCGGCGCACAGCCCGTGCTGAAGGGACATCTTAAAGACCGGTTGTTTTGACAAAGTCCTTTTCGGCAGTCAGACTGTGGGCCAAAGCAAGCTGGCCCCACGACGCCGTCGAGGCCAAGACGACAAGGAAGTACCACATGGTTGTGACAGACCTCCTGGCCGAAGGCGCCTCGCCCGCGGCCCCAGGGGATGTGCTGCTCGAAGCACGCGACATCTCCAAGACCTTCCCCGGCGTGAAGGCTCTGTCCAGCGTCGATTTCACCGTCCGAGGCGGAGAAGTCCAGGCGCTGGTCGGAGAGAACGGCGCCGGCAAATCGACGCTCATGAAGATCCTGGCGGGTCTCTACCAGCCCGACAGCGGATCGATCCGGCTGGGCGGGGAGGAAGTGGTGCTGCCGAACACCCTGTCCGCGCAATTGCGCGGCATCTCGGTGATTCACCAGGAGTTCTTCCTGATGCCCGCGCTGACGGTGGCCCAGAACATCTTCTTCGGCCGCGAGCCGCGCAAGGCGGGTGGGCTGATCACCGACGACTCGGCGATCAACCGCCAGGCCGCCGAGTTGCTGGACCGCCTCGAGGTGGGCATAGACCCGCGCACGCCGGTCCGACTGCTGTCGGTGGCGGCGCAGCAGATGGTCGAGATCGCCAAGGCCCTCAGCTTCAATTCCCGCATCCTCATCATGGACGAACCCACCGCCGCCCTCACCGAATCCGAGGTCGCGACACTCTTCAAACTGATCCGTGGCTTCGTCAACCCGGATACCGCCGTGGTCTACATCTCGCACCGGATGGAGGAGATCAAGCAGATCGCCAACCGCATCACAGTCCTACGCGACGGCGGACTGATCGCGTCGCGGCCCGCCGAGGGGCTGACCATTCCCGAGGTCATCCAGTTGATGGTGGGCCGGAAGATCGCCACCGATGTGCGGCCCGCGCCCCGCGACCAGGACACGCCGCCAGCGCTGGAGGTCGAGGGTCTGACAGCCGGAACCCTGGTCAAGGATGTCTCTTTCACGCTCGGACGCGGGGAGATCCTGGGCTTCGCCGGGCTGATGGGGGCCGGACGCACCGAGACCGCGCGGGCCATCGTGGGCGCCGATCCGAAGCGGGCCGGGATTGTCAAGGTGGCCGGCCGAGCGGCGCAAATCGGCTGCCCAGCGGATGCCGTGCGGCACGGCATCGGCTACCTGTCTGAAGACCGTAAACGGTTCGGGCTGATACTCGGGCAATCCGTCGCGGCCAACATCGCCCTGCCGTCGTTGCCGGACTTCCGGCGCTCGGGCCTACTGCAGGACGGCAAGATGCGCCGGGTCGCCGAGGGGTTCAAACAGACGCTGGGCATCAAGACCCCGTCCGTCCACCAGCAGGTGCGCAACCTGTCCGGCGGCAACCAACAGAAGGTCGTGATCGCCAAATGGCTGGCGCGCGACTGCGACGTCCTGATCTTCGACGAGCCCACGCGCGGCATCGACGTCGGAGCCAAGCAGGAGATCTACGACCTGCTGCACGAGCTGATCGGCCAAGGCAAGTCGATCATCATGATCTCCTCCGAACTGGAGGAAGTGCTGCGGATGTCGGATCGCGTGGCGGTGATGTGCGACGGGCGCATCACCGGCATCCTTCCCAACGCCGAGGCGACCCAGGAGAACATCATGGCGCTGGCCACCCAGTTCTCTGCCAAGGCGACCAAGCTGGCCAAACCGCCTGAAACGGCCGGGGCGGCCGATGCGCCCGGACCGTCTTGCCAAACCAACCCGACCGAACCGGCCGAACTGGCCGGTCAAGACCTCAACCGTGGAGCGTGAAATGAGTGTGCTGACCGAAGTGTCCAACGTCAAGTCGAGCGTCAAGGACAAGCCGACCCGAAGGCTGGTGCCCGAGCGCTACCGAGGAATGGTCCAGCAGGGCGCGGTCCTGGCCACGGTGGTGGTGCTGTTCATCTTCTTCACGAGCATGAACTCGGCCTTCGCCAGTTGGTCCAACATCTCGACCCTGCTGCTGGCCTCGGTGGTGACCGGGATTCAGGCGCTGGGGCTGTCCTTCGTGATCGCGACCGGCGGGATCGACCTGACGCCGGGCCTGGGAATGGCCCTGACGGGGGTGATAGCCGCCAGAGTGATGAGCGCGCAGGACGGTTTCGGATTGCCGATGTGGGCCGGGATCATAGGCGGAATCCTGGCGGGCGCGCTGGTGGGGCTGGTCAACGGCGTGCTGATCGCCTACATCAAGATGCAGCCGATGATCGCGACGCTGGCGATGATGATGGTCTGCTGGGGCGGCGCCCTGGTGATTTCTGGCGGCAAGACCATCTCGCTGCGCTCCGAGGTTCCCGGATACGACCAGATCGCGGTCGGCACCCTGATCCCCAAGGTCCCGAACGGCGTGGTCATTCTGATAGTCCTGGCGCTGGTCGCGGGGGTGCTCATGAACAAGACGGTGGTGGGCCGCTACGCCCTTGCGATCGGTTCCAACAAAGAGGCCACCCGCATCTCCGGGATCAACACCCCGCGCTGGGAGGTCCTGGCCTACGTGATCTGCGGCACTTTCACCGGCATCTCCGGCATCTTGATGTCGTCACGACTGTTCTCCGGCAACCCCACCACCGGCCAGGGGTACGAGATGTACGCGATCGCAGCAGCCGTGATCGGCGGGACCTCGTTGCGCGGCGGCCGGGCGTCAATCTTCGGCGCGATCATCGGCGCGGTCACCATCCAGACCATTTTCAACGGCTTGACGATCATCGGCGTCCAGGACCAGTGGCAGAAGCTGGTCCTGGGCGTGGTCGTCTTGATCGCCGTCTACGTCGACATCCTGCGGCGCGGCGGCAAAGAAGAATGAACAATCGATTGAGAAGGAAAGCACGAATAATGAAGAAACTCATCGCGACCGCGCTGATCGGCGCTGTGGCCGCCACGGCCCTGGTGGCATGTTCCGACAACAAGGCCGGCGGCGGCGGCAGCACCCAGGCAGACGGGGGCGCGGGCAACGCCTCCGGCACCACCATCGCGCTGGTCGCCAAGGCCAACGCCTCGGACTACTGGACCGCTGTCAAGACCGGGGCGATGGCCGCTGGCAAGGACCTCGGCGTGACCGTCACCTTCAACGGGCCGGACACCGAATCCGAGGGCGACAAGCAGTTGAACATGCTCCAGACCCAGATCAACAACAAGCCCGCGGCCATCGGCTTCGCGCCCCAGGACGGCGCGCAGGACGGCGCGCCAGCGGTGCTCGACCAGGCCAAAGCCGCGAACATCCCGGTGGCCGCCTTCGACACGCCGATCAACCAGTCCGAAGTTCCCATCGCCACTATCGCTTCGGATAACCAGGGGATCGGGCGCATGGCCGCCGAACACCTCATCGAAGCCACTGGCAAGCCTGGCAAGGTGGCGGTGATAGCCCATGGCGAGGTCGGCACGGCGGCGGATCGGCGCGACGGTTTCAAGGCCGCCGTCGAAGCGGCCGGCTATCAAGTGGTCGATGTCCAGAACGGCGAATCCGATCCGGCGAAGTCCCGCGACAAGGCCCAGGCGATCCTGCAGGCGCATCCCGACCTGGTCGGCTTCTTCGGCACCGACGACGATTCGGTGATTGCCGTCGCCGACGAGGTCAAGGCCAAGAACCTGGGCAGCCAGGTCAAGGTTGTCGGGGTGGACTCCTCCCCGGATGAGGTCGCGCTGGTCAAGACCGGCGAGATTGACGGCGCGGTCACCCAGAACCCCTTCGACATCGGGTACAAGACCGTCGAGATCCTGGTCAAGGCCGTGGGCGGAGAAGTTCCCGCCGACAAGAACGTCGCCCCGGCGGCCGTCTGGTACACAGCCTCCAACATGGACAGCCCCGAGGTAGTCAAGGTCCTGAATTCCTAACGATCGCTAATCGGGGGACGGTTCCTCGACTAGTCACGGAACCGTCCCCCGA
>JAISCU010000180.1 GCA_031265345.1 Bifidobacteriaceae bacterium | reverse complement strand
CAGCTCGGCCACCGCCTTGATGGATGCAACCGGGGTCTTCCTGTCATGGCCCAGCGAGGCGACCAATTCCCTCTTGGCCCGGTCCGCCGGGCGTTCGCGGTCGCGGCCCGCCGCCAACTCTTGCCGCATCAGGTCAAACGCCTCGGTAAACGCCCCAAACGCGTTGGCCTGGTCCATGCGAAGCGGCGCATCTAGGTCCCCGGCAGCGACCTGTCGAGCGAATCCGGTCATCTCCCGGAATGGCCGGAGCATGGCCCGGTCGAGGCGCCACAACGCCAGCAGAACAGCCACCGCCGCCGCGGCCACCGCGATCGTGAACGCCCACCGCAGCCGGTCCGTCCCCGCCGCTAGGGCCGATTCGTCGCCTGTGGCGAACAGGACTTGGCCCAACAGGTGCTCACCATCCCGAAGAGCCAATACCGTGTCCTGGCGCGCGACGGCATCGGCCAGGCTCGTGGCCGCGCGCGGGCCCGTGGCCGCCACAAGCCGGCCGCCCGAGTCGAGGACCGCGTAATCCGGCACACCAGGCGGCCGGGGCAGGACCTCAGCCGTGCTTCCGAGCGCCGCCGCATCGGCAGCGAGCTGGGACGCTATGTCGTTGAGCGCGGGAAGATCCGGTGGCACACGCGCCGGTGGGCGGATGAAAGCCCAGGCCAACGCCACGAGGAGCGCCAATGAGGCGATCAGCGCCAAGGCCAGGCGGCGGATTGTCATACCGGCACGGAATCGGCCAGGTCGAGAACGTAGCCCACACCCCACACGGTCTTCACGCACCGTTCGCAACCGGCCGCGGCGGCGGCGAGCTTGGCGCGCAATCGGCGGATGTGGACGTTGAGGGTGCCATCGGTGACCGCGGTATGGCCCCACACCTCGGCGAACAGTTCGCGTTTCGGTACCACCCGGCCGGGAGATCCGGCCAGGCAGGCGAGGAGGCGGTATTCCAGGGCCGTTAGCGGCAGCGCGCCGGCGGGTCCGAAGACGCGCTCCAGGTCGAACCGGACCTGGATGTCCTCGAAAGTGAACCGGTCCCCGGCTCGGAGATCGTCGCATTTGGCGGCGGGGCCGGCCGGAGCGCGGCCCAGGCGGCGCAACACGGCCTGGGCCTTGGCGTGAAGCACCGCAAGGGAGTAGGGCTTGGCGATGTAATCATCGCCGCCCACGCCCAGTCCCAGCAGGATGTCGTCGTCGCCACTGCGCGCCGAGATGAACAGGATCGGCATGTCGGTCTCGCGGCGTAGGCGCTGGCAGAGCGAAAAGCCCGATTCTCCGTCCAAGTTGATGTCGAGCAGGATCAACCCGACGTCGTGATTCGCTAAGAAGGTCAACGCGCCGGCAGCATCTGGCACCCAGGCGGCAGACGTGCCGAGCATCGTGAAGTATTCGACCGTTGCCCCCGATAGCGCCGCCTCGTCGTCCACGATCAGGCAGTCCACGCGTTCATGGTGGGTCATCAGGCCGACTATCTCACGGTGACCGCGGAACGATGCTTCGCCCCGCCGCAACGGCCGAGATCAAAGTGTCGCGTGCTGGCGCGGGGATATCGCGGCGTACGATGCCGGCCAGAGCCACCGCGGTCAAGGCGAGTCCCGCTGCGGTCACCCAGACCGTCGCGGGCGCGTTCCAGGCGGCGCCTTGTGGGGGACGAATGGCCGATATTGGCGTGAGGTGGGTGGCCCATTCGGGTAGGCCGAGGGCGTGGCCGTACATCGTCATCGTGAACCCGCAGGCAAGGACCACCCAGTTGAGCACCGCCGCGCGGGGCGCGAGAGTGTAGAGCGCCGCTGCCAGTCCCGCGGTGGCTACCAGCGCCGGCGTGAAGGAGGCAGCGGCTGACAGGTGGGACGCAATCGCGTGAACCAGCGACTGGCCCTCGCTGCGCGGCATGGTAGCGCCTAGGGACGTTCCGAAGACTGCGAGCAGGCCCACCCCGCCCAGCACGCCGACTATCCACGTGGATGCCAGCCAGCGGATCCGGCTCACCGGTGCCGCGAGGACCTGTTCGGTCAGTCCGGCGGTCTCAGACCACTGCAGGCGGCCCAGGACCGAGCAGGTGAACCAGGCCGCCAGCACGCCGAGCACGGCGATGAGTATCGCTACGAAGGCATCGCGCAACGCTGGGCCGGACGCTGTGGGGTCCACCGAGATCGCCTGGGCGATGGTCGGGTTGTCGCGCAGGTAGGAGTCGAGGCTCCCGGTCATAGGGCCGATGGCGGCAGCCGTCAGACCGCCGCCCACCGCCCAAGCCGCCCAGGTGCCACGCGATAGGCGCCAGGCCAGTCCGACGGGGCCACTCAACGCCGGCGATGCCGCACGGCGGCCGGGCATCCGCGGTACCAGTCCAGCTCCGAGGTCCCGGCGCCGCGCCGCCTCCGCCGCGAGCAGTCCGATTGCGGCCGCAGCACAAACGCTCAGGGCGAGCGGCCACCAGCGCAAGTCGGTGAACGCCCGGGTCTGGAGTGGCCAGGCGAGCGGCGAGCACCAGGTGAGCGGCGAACCATGGAGACGCTGGACATCGCCGGCCGCCCGCGCGAGAAACGCGGCGGCAATGATGGCGATGGCCGCCCCGCCCGCCGCCCGGGCGGACCGTGTGAGCTGCGCCGTGAGGGCCGTGATCGCGGCGAAGACGATGCCGGTCAGACCCACCCCGAGACCGGACGCCATGGCGTCCGCAGGTGCCAGGCCAGCCGGCAGATAGGACAACCCAAGTCCCAAACCCGTGGCGAGACACAGCGCTGCGACCACGGCGACGGCCGCTGCCAGGAGCGCGTGGCGGCCCACGGCGGCGGCACCCATCAATTCGGCCCTGCCTTGCTCCTCCTCGCCGCGGGTGGCGCGCGCCACCAGAAGGATCGCTGCGATGGCAAGAGCGATCTCGTAGTAAAGCAAGAGTTCGTTGCTGAGCATCGCACCCAGGCCGTAGTGATCAAGTCCGTAGCCCGGTCCCGCGAACACGGTGCCCGAGGGAGTAGCGATCAGGGCGGCCCGGGCTGCGGCGCCGGCGCTGTCGGCCGAGATGGCCTCGAACGCGTGCACAAACGGCAGGTTCAGCAAGGGGAGTAGCACCAGCCACACGCCGAGCCGGATTCGGTCGCGGCGGATGAAGGCCCTGGCGAGGGTCCATGTGCCACGAAGACTGGTCATCTCACTGGCCCGGAAGCGGCCGGTGCCGGCGCACCCGCCTGGCTGTAGTGGCGCAGGAACAGTTCTTCGAGTGAGGGCGGGGAGCAGACCAGCGACTCAATCCCAAGCGTGGCCGCGGCGTTCATGACCTCGCCGAGTGCGGCATCGTCCACGGAGAAAGTGACCCGGTGGCCGTCGCTGGCCATGCCATGAACGCCGGCTAGCGCAGTCAGAGAGGCCGGATCGGCGCTGGTGGTGAGCGTGACGGTGGAACGGGAGAGGTGGCGCATCTGATCCAGGCTGCCAGTCTCGACGGTGCGGCCGGCGCGGATGATGGTGACCGTGTCGCAAAGCTTCTCCACTTCGGCCAAGATGTGGCTCGACAGCAATACTGTGCGTCCCTCGGCTCTGATCCGGCCGATCCACTCGGTGAAGACCGCCTCCCTGAGGGGATCGAGGCCAGTGGTGGGCTCGTCGAGGATGAG
>JAISCU010000130.1 GCA_031265345.1 Bifidobacteriaceae bacterium | reverse complement strand
CGGCACCACCAGCGCGAACGTGAGCGCGATCCAAGCGCCCAACGCCGCCCGGCGGGCCGCCCGCGACCAAGAGCCGCCCGAGCCGACCCGCCCCGAGCCGGGCCGATCAGCGGACTGGGGGCGCGGCATCGGCCACCCCTGTCTCGCCTGGCGGCACGTTGAACGCTGTCATGCAATGGCCCCTATCCATCAGGCGGGACAGCCCCGCCGAATCCGCGTTTTCCAAGGGCGCAGTCGAATCCCGCGATGCCCCAAGCAACTCTAACTGCTGGCGCGACGGCCCTTCTCAACACGTCCAGCAAGGCCTCGGCCGAGTCGCGCGGCGGTTCGGGCGTGAGATGCGGCCTTGGGACCTTCGTGGCGACGTCGGCCCGGCCACGAACCCTCGAAGGTCGCGTTTCGGCCCCGCGGCGCCCAACCGACTGGCCCGGTCGCCGCCAGCAGTCGTGGCATGATGGCTGGCAATGAATCCGGACATCTACCTCGACTATGCGGCCGGCGCCCCGCTGCGCCCGGAGGCGATGGCCGCCTACCTGGACGCCGACGTGCCCGGCAACCCGCACGCCCTGCACCGCCCGGCCCGGCTGGCGCGGCGAGTGCTGGACGAGGCCCGCGAGGCCATCGCCTTGTCGCTGGGCGCGCAGCCGGCGGAGGTCGTCTTCACCTCGGGCGGCACCGAATCCGACGCTTTGGCCGTGCGCGGTATCTATCACGCCCGCCAGCACGATGCCGCCCGCCCGTTTCTGCTGATCGGCGCCACCGAGCATCATGCCGTGCTGGACAACGCCCGCCTCTTGAGCCAAGGCGCGGGCATCGCCGCGGGCGCTCGGGTGGTCGAGATCCCAGTCTCCCCGACGGGAGTCGCGGACCTGGACTTCGTCGCCGACCACCTGCGCGCCCACGGCGACCAGACGGCGCTGATCTCGTTGATGGGGGCCAACAACGAGACGGGGACCGTCCAGTCGGTGGCCGATGTGGCCGAAATGGCGGCGGGTTTCGGCGTGCCGGTCCATTCCGACTGGGTGCAGTGCGCTGGCAGAATGTCGCTCGATTTCGGTGGCTCCGGACTGGCGGCGGCGTCTTGCTCGGCCCATAAACTGGGCGGCCCGGTCGGCATCGGCGTCCTGTTGGTGGGGCGGCGGACGGCTGTCGCGCCGCTGGTAGGCGGGGGCGGGCAGGAGCGCGGTCTGCGTTCCGGGACCGTGGACGCGCGTGGGGCCGCTGCCTTCGCCGCCGCCTTGACGGCAGCCCAGCGCGAGGACCACGCCGCCCTCGACGCCTTGCTCGCGCCCCTCGACGCCCTGGTCGCGGCCCATCCCGCGCTGACTTCGGTCACGCCCGTCGCGGGCCGCCTGCCCGGCCTGCGCAACTTCACCGTCGCCGGGGCGCGCGGGGAGGCCCTGGTCTACCTGCTCGACCAGGCCGGGCTGGCCTGCTCCACGGGCTCCGCCTGCACGGCGGGCGTCGCGGGGCCCTCCCACGTGTTGATGGCGATGGGGTTGGACCGGGCGGCGGCATCGTCCGCGTTGAGGGTGTCCGTCGGCTGGGGCTCCACGGCGGGCGACGTCGAAGCCCTGGTGGCGGCGCTGCCAGAGGCGATCGAACGGGCGCGGGCGGCCTCGCGGGTGACGGCGACGGGGGCGACGGGGGCGAAGGCCTCGCGGGTGGCGGGTGCTAAGGCTGCGGCGGGTGGGACGGCGGGGGCGAAGGCCTCGCGGGTGACGGCGGCCTCTCGGGTCAAGGCAGGGGCCGGGCGAGCGGACCGAACCGCGCGGGAAGGCCGAACTGGGCAAGCAGGCGAAGTCGGGCCGGGGCCGCAGCCATGAGGGTTCTGGCGGCCCTGTCCGGGGGCGTGGACAGCGCGGTGGCGGCGGCGCGCGCGGCCGAGGCCGGGCACGATGTCACCGCCGTCCACATGGCCTTGATGAAGGACCGGGCTCAGACCCGCGAGGGGGCGCGGGGCTGCTGCTCCATCGAGGATGCCTCGGACGCCCGGCGCTCGGCCGACAAACTGGGGCTGGACTTCTACGTCTGGGACCTCTCGGACGAGTTCGAAGACTTGGTGGTGCGCGATTTCTTGGATACCTACGCTGCTGGTCAGACCCCTAATCCGTGCGTCCGGTGCAACCAGTTCATCAAGTTCCAAGTGCTGGCCCGCCGGGCCGACGCGCTCGGGTTCGATGCCGTCGCGACCGGTCATTACGCTCGGGTGTCGCCCGCTGGCGGCGGTCCGGAGGTGGTGCTGCGCCGGGCCGTCGACCGGGCCAAGGACCAGTCGTACGTGTTGGCCGTGGCCGGGCCCGAAGCCCTGGCCCGGTGCCTGTTCCCGCTCGGAACGGTCGAGTCCAAGGGCGAGGTCCGGGCCGAGGCGGCGCGGCGCGGCCTGCCCGTCTCAGCCAAGCCCGACTCGTTCGACATCTGTTTCGTGGCGGACGGCGACACGCGCGGCTTCCTGCGCTCGCGCCTGGGGGAGCGGCCCGGCCCGATCCTGGACCAGACCGGCGCCCAAGTCGGCTCTCACCGGGGCGCTTATGGGTTCACCATCGGCCAGCGGCGGGGTTTGGGCCTGGGCCGCCCAGCCATTGACGGCGAGCCCCGCTACGTCACTGCCATCGACACGGCCGCCAACACCGTCCGGGTCGGCCCCGCCGCCTCGTTGTCGGTGGATCGGTTCGGCGTCCGCGATCCGATCTGGCTCGATCCGGCCGCCGCCGGTTTGGTCGTCGGCGGGGGTTTGGCCTGCCAGGTCCAGGTCCGCGCGCATGGCCGGGCTCTCGACGCGACGGTCAGCCTCGCGGTGGATTCCAGGTTGCCCGATGTCGCGCCATTAGTCGGGAAGGCGACGGCGGCCGCGCCCCGGTTGGCTGAGGCGGCTGCCGCTGCTGAAGCTAGCGCCGCTGCCGCTGCCGCTGCGGCGACTGCGACTGGCGCGGTGACCGTGGAGCAAGCGGCCGCGGCGGAACACGGGTTGGCGTCAGACGCTAACCCGTGTTCCCGGCACGAAATGCGGGATTGGGGCGCTCGCGACGTTCGTGGCGCGGGAGGGACGGGTGTGCGTCTGGAAGTGCGCCTGTCCGAGCCGTTGCGCGCGTTGGCGCCGGGCCAATCGGCTGTCTTCTACGACGGTGACCGCGTGTTGGGCCACGCGCTCATCGCCGCCTGACCGCGGCGGAACA
>JAISCU010000111.1 GCA_031265345.1 Bifidobacteriaceae bacterium | reverse complement strand
CACCCCGCCGACCAACTGGAACGCGCCCGCAAATTCGCATTCCACGGGCCTCACTGTCAATTGTGGCGTGGATCACTATTGCCCGTTTTGCGTAGATTTGCTGTAACGATGGCTTTAGTGCCGCCGCCCGGTCGCGGCTGCCAGTCGATTGATCCGCGCAATTCCCCGGTCGCGAATGTTCGGACGATCTGGGTGCCCAAGCCCTCCCCGTCACGGATCCCGCCGGACGGCAGGCCGACCCCGTTGTCAGCGATCGTGACGGTCAGAGCGTCCCCCTCGCGACGGGCCTTGATCCAAACGGTCCCGCCGCCCGCCGGGGCCAGCCCATGCTCGACCGCGTTGGTCACCAACTCGGTCAACACGATCGCCAGGGCGGTCGCGTCGTCGCCAGGCACGTCGCCGAAACTCCCCTCTTGGACTGTGTGGACGGGGAAACCCGTGGAGGCGGCATCGGCGGCCAAACGCAGGGTCCGGCCGAAGACGGAGTCGAAGTCGACGCTCTGCGCGATGGTCTGCGACAACGTCTCGTGGACGGTGGCGATGGTGGACACGCGCCGGATCGCGTCCCCGAGGGCGGTCTTGACCTCCGGGTTGGTGGACCGCCGGGCCTGCATCCGGAGCAGCGCCGAGACCTCTTGCAAGTTGTTCTTGACCCGGTGGTGAATCTCGCGGATGGTGGCGTCCTTGGTCATCAACTCCATCTCGGAGCGGCGCAGATCGGTCACGTCGCGGCACAGCACCAGCGCCCCCGTGCGGTTGCCGCGATGGGTCAGCGGGACCGACCGAAGCACCATCGACACCCCGCCGATCTCGATTTCCGAGAGCCACGGCGCGCGGCCCATCGCCACCACCGGCAGGGTCTCATCGACGTGCCCGGACTGGTGCAGCCGCTCGGCCAGCACTTCCACCAGCAGGGCCCCGACCAGGTCCGCGATCACACCGGCCCGGTGGAAGGCGGAGAGGGCGTTGGGTGAGGCGAACAGCACCTGCCCCTGGGTGTTCAACCGGAGAACGCCGTCCCCGACGCGCGGCATGTGCCGGGCCGAACCGGTCGGCGCCGAGGCGGACGGGAACTCCCCGCGCGAGATCATGCCGATCAATTCGTCCGCCAGTTCGACGTAGTTCGTCTCCAGGCGGGAGGGGTTGCGCAACACGCCGATGTTGCCGTGCCGCGTCATCACCGCCACCGCCCGACCTTTCCGCACCACCGGGACGACTTCCTCGCGGACACCGAAGGAGCCGTGCCACCGCGGATCGTGGTGGCGGCGGATGACGCCCGTGTCGACGACTTCGCGGAAGTCCGCCTGCTGGGCGGAACCGGCCACGGACCCGACCACGTCCTCGTGGTAGATGGTCGAGCCGGTGCCGGGGCGGCACAGCGCGGCGGCGACGAACGAGCCGGTCGTGGTGGGCAGCCAGGCCACCAGGTCCGCGAACGCGAGGTCCGAGACCACCTGCCAGTCCGCGATCAGCCGCCGGACCCAGTCTTGGTCCTCGCGGCCCAAGTCGGCCATTCGTTCGGCGATGGAAGCAAATGAGGGCATTTGGAAGATATTAGTCTTGATACATGCGTTTCGCCGCCAACTACGACTACCCGGTCCCGCCCGCCGCCGTCGCCGCGCTCATGGCGGATCGCGACTACCTCCTGGCCGCCGCCGCAGCCGCAGGGGCCGAATCGAGCCAGATCGAGGTCGTCCGGGCCGCGAACGGCGGTTTCACAGTCACCATCAGGTCGACGATGCCGCCGGACCAGCTTCCCGCCGCCGTTCGGGCTTTCCTCCCTCAGGGTTTGGAGTTGCGCCAAGCTCTGGTCTGGGAGCCGCCCGCGGCCCGTGACGCCGATGCCGCAGGCGCGGTTGGCGCGACCGGCGCGGCTGGTGCCCGGCAGGCCACGATGGCCGGAGAGGTCGCGGGCGCCGCCGTCCGTCTGTCCGGTCTGATGCGCCTCACCCCGACCGCGTCCGGCTGCCGGAGCGATTTCGGCGGCGAGGTCAACGCCCAGTTGCCGCTGGTCGGCCGGGCCGTCGAGGAAGCCGCCGTGCCGGCAGTGGTCAAGGTGCTGGACGCGCAGCACCGGGTGGCCCTGGACTGGCTGGACGCCGCCGCCCCCCAAACCGCCTGACTGATCGATTGGGGACTGTCCCCAATTCGGCTGACATCCGCTCGGCGGCGGCTTCGGGCGAGCCTAGGAAGCCTCGAGGATGTCGACCACGAAGATCAGGGTCGACCCGCCCGGCACAGCTTCGTTCCCATCGGCGCCATAGCCCAGGTCAGGGGGAATCACTAGCAGCACTTGGCTGCCGACCGTCTGGCCGCTCAGTCCCTGGCGCCACCCGTCCACCACTCCTTGGAGCGAGAACGAGCGCGGTTCACCAGCCGTCCAGGACGAGTCGAACTCGGTGCCGTCGGCCCACAGCCAACCGGTGTACTGGGCGGTCACAGTGTTGGTCTCTGTCACCACCTTGCCGTCGCCTTTGATCAGCGTCTCGGCGACCAATTCGGCAGGCGGGTCAATACCTTCCGGAATCTCGATCGAGGGCTTGCCTGAATCATCCAAGGTGACCGTGGGCAGTTCCGGGTCCTCCAGCGTCATCGGCTCGCCTTGGGCTCTGGTCGGCGCCAGCGCCTCGATGGTGAGGGCCAGCAGGTAAGTCACCAGCTCGTCCGACTCGCCTTCAGCCGACTCGCCTCCGGCCGGACTGGCCTTCCATGCGGCGATCACTTGCGAGCCGACTGCGCGGTCTGCGATCGCGTCGTAGAGGACATCGCCCTCAGATGGTCCGGCCGCGACCGGGTACGTGATCGGTTGACCTGTGGCGTAGGTGGATTCGACCACGGAGCCGTCCGAACCCAAGTAGAGGACGTAGTTGAGGCTGGCGCGCTGGCCCGCCTCGATCTTCTCGCCTTCGCCCTCCTTGACCACGCGGGTGGCGCTGACTTGGTCCAGTTGGAAGGGCTGCTTGAACTCGAGGGCTGGCTGGTCGGCGCCGTCAACCCATTTGACATCAGCCAGCGGGTCGGCGCCGCCCGACGGAGAAGGCGTCTTCGCGCCGCCGGTGCTTGCGCCTTCACCGGATGCGCCGGACTCGCCGGACCCGCAGCCTCCCGCCACCAGCGCCAAAGCGATCACGGTCAGACCAGTCAGTAGTTTCTTCATCAGGGCTCCTCGGGGCGCGATGGACACGTCGGACAGGCGCCCCGCGTCGCGGGTGCCTCAAGTCCGCCAACCCTACCCCATCAGCCTGAGTCAATGCTGAGCGGTCATGTCATCGGCGACTTCCTTGGCCCAACGACGCACCTCGTGCGGGTCGCGGTAATCGCCCGGCTTGGCGCCGATCATGCGCATCAAGGCCCGCTCGGTCGGTTTCAGCTCGCCGAGCTCCACACGACCGCCGAACAGCCTGGTGGAACGGGCGCCCAGTTGGCGCGCCAGGCCGCGGGCGTCATGCGGCAGCGGGTCGAACTCGCGCGGCTTGACGCCGAGCGGGCCGGAGCAGAACAGATAGACCAGGCGTCCCGCCAACTGGTCGCCCCACCGGTAGCAGAGAGCGGTCATGGTGGGCAGCATCTTGTTCGCGTACACGGCGCTGCCCAGGATCACCGCCTCGTATTCCGCCAACGACCCAACCCGTTGGGGTGCGACCAGGTCGACTTCGATCCCCCGCTCCTCCAGCACCGCCGCGATGGCGCGCCCCAGCTCCAGCGTCGATCCATGCTTTGACGCCACCGTGATGAGCGCTTTCATAACTGTGAGGCCTTTGGGGGTTGATTATCGGCTTGATTCGACATTAGCGCGCCTACCTGCCCGAACACAAAGGTCGCAGCGGTCAGACGGGCCACCCGCAGCAGAAAACCACTCATTTTGTGACGAAGATCACATTTCGCGTCAGTTCGCCAGCCGTGATAGCCTCACCCGGTGTCATCTTGCGCTTGGCGATTCTCGCGGTCAGCCCTGACCGCGCCGATCTGCGCGCGAATGCGCCGCCGCGGCTGACCACCCCACCCGACCCGGGGTCAGCGCGCCCGACGCGCCGGTCAGCCGCCCATCCGCTGGTCCCCCATTGCCGCAGCGCGTCCAGAAAGGCCAATTCCCTTGATCGAGCTAGAGAACCTCCGCAAAGAGTTCCACACCAAAGCCGGTGACGTGACGGCTCTGGACGGCATCAATCTAACGGTGGACGATGCCGCCATCCATGGAATCGTCGGTCCGTCAGGCGCCGGGAAGTCGACTTTGATCCGCTGTCTGACTCTGCTCGAGCGTCCCACTTCCGGCGCCGTCAAGATCGACGGCGAGAACTTGACGGCTCTGCCTCAGAGGCAGTTGCGGTCCCAGCGCCGCCGCATCGGCATGGTCTTCCAGCACGTCAACCTGTTCGACGCGCGGACGGCCGTGGACAACGTCGCCTACCCGCTGCGGGTGTCCGGAGTGGGCAAAGCCAAAGCCCATGACTCCGCCCGCGAGTTGCTGGAACTGGTCGGCCTGGCCGAACGGGCCAAGTCCTATCCCGCCCAACTGTCCGGCGGCCAGCAGCAACGGGTCGGAATCGCCCGGGCGCTGGCCTCGGACCCGTCGGTGTTGTTGTGCGACGAGCCGAGCTCGGCTCTGGACTGGTCCACCACCCGTCAGATCCTGGAAGTGGTCAAGAAGGTCAACCAGACGCTCGGTCTGACGGTGCTGATCATCACGCATGAGATGGCGGTGGTGCGCCAAGTCTGCGACTCGGTGTCGTTGCTGTCGAAGGGGCGGATCGTCCAATCCGGACCGATCGGCGAGGTCATCACCGACTACGGCTCGCCGCTGGCCCGCGAACTGATCCCCCTGGCCGCCACCCCGGTCGGCGAGACCCGCGCCCAGTTGGAGGTGTCCTTCTCCTCGGCCGACTTCTCGATCCGGCAAGTCTTGCGGCTGCTGGCCGACTTGGGCGCTGACACGGCCATCGAGGCCGGAACCCTGGAGACACTGGCAGGGCAGCGAGTAGGGCGCTTCCAGCTCGTGGTGCGGGCCGAGGCCCGGGAGCGCGTCATCGGGCAACTTGGTGAAGCCGGTCTGTACGTGGCCGAGGAGGGGGTCGACCGATGAACCTCGCGACTGTCCTGGCGGCCGTGGACCACGGCACCTACTTGAACAACACCGACTTCACCTCCCGCGTGTGGGAGGCCACTTGCGGCACGCTGGGGCAAGTCGCGATCTCCTGCTTGATCGGGGTCGTGGTGGGGCTGCCACTGGGCTTGTCGGTCTGGTTCACAGCCCCCCAAGGGCTGCGCCCAGCGCGGGCGGTCAACCGAATCGTCAACGCGGTGGTGGACCTGGGGCGTTCGCTGCCGTTCATCGTCCTGATGCTGCTACTGATCGGCTTCACGCGGTGGTTGCTCGGCTCGGCCCTGGGCTGGCCGGGTGGCGTGCCCGCCCTGGCGATCGGATGCATCCCCTTCTACGCCCGGTTGGCGGAGAACGCCATCCGCCAAGTGCCGCTCGGCAAGATCGAGGCCGCCCAGATGGCGGGCGCGTCGCGTTGGCAGATCACCTGGGGAGTGGCCGTCCGCGAGGCCCTGCCCGGCCTGGTGGCCGCCGCGACCGTCACCTTCATCACGCTGATCGGCTACTCCATGATCACCGGCACGATCGGCGCGGGCGGGCTGGGGGACCTCGTTTACAACTGGGGCTACACCCGCCACATGGATGACATCCTGGTGATGGTGGTCGTGATCGTGCTGATCCTGGTCCAAGTGGTGCAGGTCCTCGGCGATCTGGTGGCCCGCGCGTTGGACCATTCACGTTGAGCCGATCCGCGACCGCCCCTGTGCCAACCCTCGACGACCCACGAACCCCACGACCCAGGACCCCACAAACCAAGAGCCCAAGAACCTCTTGGGCCCAGTCCAAGAAAGAACATGATTAAGGAGAATCAATATGCGTAAGTCACTGCCAATGGTCGCCCTGGCGGCCGCCGCAGCCCTCGCCCTGACCGGGTGCGGCAACAGCTCGGACGGCTCGGGCAGCGATTCGAGCGGCGACGCCACCGGCGGCGCTGGGACCACGACCGATGCGGTCAAACTGAAAGTGGGCGTCAGCCCCGTGCCCCACGGCGACATCTTGCGGTTCGTCCAGGAGAACCTGGCCGCCGAGGCGGGACTGGACATCGAGATAGTCGAATACCAGGACTACATCCTGCCCAACAGCGCCTTGGCGGAGGGCGACCTCGACGCCAACTACTTCCAGCACGAGCCGTACCTCAAGTCGCAAGTCGAGGAGTTCGGCTACGACTTCTTCGCCTACCCCGGCATCCACATCGAGCCGCTGGGCGTCTACTCCGACAAACTGACATCGCTGGGAGAGGTCAAGGACGGCGCCAAGATCGGCGTCTCCAACGATCCGGCCAACCAGGCCCGCGGCCTGCGCCTGCTCGAGAGCGCCGGCGTGATCAAGCTCAAAGACACCGGCGATTCTGACCCGACCATCTCCGACCTGGCGGAGGACACTCCGACCAAGGTCGAACTGATCCAGGTCGAGCCGAAGCTGCTGGCCGTGAACCTGCCGGACTTCGACCTGTCAGTGATCAATGGCAACTACGCCATCGACGCGGGCCTGTCGCCCTCGGAGGACGCGCTGACCCTGGAGTCGGGCCAAGGCAATCCCTATGCGAACATGCTGGTCACGACCTCCAGCCGGGCCAACGACGAGGCCTTGGTCAAGCTCGACGACCTGCTTCATACCCCCGAGGTCAAGAAGTTCATCGAGGACACCTGGGCGGACGGCTCGGTGATCGCGGCCTTCTGAACCGAGCCGAAATGCGACCTTCGAGGCTTCCTGGGCAGCCGCGCCGCGCCACGAATGCCCGAAGGTCGCATTTCACCGCAACTCGGGTCGGGAGCGGGTGCGTCGAGCGCCCAGTGGAGCAAGTGTGGGATGATGACCATCGGATAATTTGCCCCACCAACCGGTAATCGATGGAGTTGAAGTGCGTTCAGTTGTCAAAGTCGTGGCCACGGCCGTCGTGGCCGCCCTCTCCCTGGCCGGCTGTTCCGGCGATTCCGATGGGTCGGCATCGCCCAAGCCGTTGGCCGAAGTCGGTGTCAGCGTGGAGGAAGCCGATCTACCGGTCCTGACTGGCGCCTACGGCGAGGCCCCGACCGTCGCTTACCCGCTGCGGCCGGGCCAGTCCTCGCCCTCGCCGACCCCCGAGGCGACCGAGGGTGAGGGGGACAACCTCACGCTCGAAGTTCCGTCCGAAGGCGAAGGCACGGACGATGCCGCCTCCGAGGCCCCCACAGAAGGCGACGGCGCCGCGCAGGACGAGGCGGCGACGCCCATCGAAGACGAACCCGTCACCGATGACGGTGACACGCCCGCCGACGGCGAGACTCCGGCGCAGGGCGAGACGCCCGCGGACGGCGAGACCCCGGCAGACAGCGAGACCCCAGCGGACGGCGAGGAAGCGTCGCCGTCACCGACCCCCAGCCCCGAATCGCCATATGTCAAGCCGCCATCCAGCCTCCAGGCCCAGGTCCAGCCAGACATGGAGGGCGAGAGCGACCCGGTCAAGGCCGACAACCTGGTCTCCGTCGATGTGATCGCCTGGGAGTGGGGCGAGACCGAGCCGCTGGCGGGCTTGAACACCTTCCAAGGAGGCTCGCCGCTGGTCATACCCGTGAGGAGCGACAACCCCACTCTGGAGGGATTGTCCCGCGTCATTGTGGGGCACAACGTCGGGGCGCGGGTCATGGGCGTGATCCCGCCCTCGGAAGGCTCGCTCGCATCCGTCATGGGGATCGACGAGGGCTCGACCCTGGTGGTGTCGGTCGACATCCGCGAGCAGTTCTCGAAAGACTTGCAGGCGCAGGCCGACGCCAAGCCCACCGACGCCAAGATCGGGCCCAAGATCACCGGCGCGCTGGGCGGCCCGGCCAAAGTCTCGATCGCGGGCGACCTCGAGGAGCCCACCGAGCTCTCGACAACTGTGATCGCCACGGGCACAGGCCCCAAAGTTGAGGATGGCCAGCAACTCCTGGTCCATTACTCGGCCACCGATTGGTCCGGCAAGACCGATGGCGACACCTGGGCCGATGACCGGGGACCGGTCGCCGTGACCGCCACCGCCGACCCGTATGGCGACGGCTCCGTGCTGCTGGCGTTCAGCGAGTTGGTCGGAGTCCCCATCGGGTCGCGGGTGCTGATCCTGACGCCCGGCAAGGAGGGCTCCTACATGGCCGAGGCGATAGTCCTCGACATCGTCGCCCTGGTGCCGGGGAACGAAACCGACCAGGAAGACGGCGGCACCGATTCCGACGATGCCGCCGACCAGGGTTCCGAGGGCACGTCCGGCGACACCCCGTCCGAGTCGGCAGACGATTCCACCGACGGCGCGTCGGAAGGCGAGGCCAGCACCGAGCCCGAGCCGGAGGCTGGTCAGTAGACTGGCTGCCTGAGCAATCACAAGCACAACTGCATACCTGACAACTAGACACCAGACCTAATCGGAACGCCAGCACTAATTCAGGAAGGCCACGCGCGATGAACGAGTTCACCGTCGTAACGGTGCTGCTCGCGGCTGTGCTGGTGGCGGCGCTCGCACGGCGGGTCGGCTGGAACTCCCCGCTGGTGATCCTGGGCGTCGGATTGGCGGCCTCCTTCCTGCCCGGTCTGGAACAAGTCGAGGTGCCGTCGGAGCTGATACTCGGCATCGTGCTCCCCCCCTTGCTCTACTCCGCCGCTCTGTCGAGCTCCTACCAGGACTTCCGCGCCTCCATCCAACCGATAGCGCGCCTCGGCGTGGGCCTGGTGATAGTCACGACCGTGGCGGTCGGGGCGGCCGCCCACCTGCTCGACCCGAAGCTGGGGCCGGCGGCGGCCCTGCTGCTGGGCGCCGTGGTGGCCCCGCCGGACGCGGTCGCGGCCAGCGCCGTGGGGCGCCGCCTGGGGTTGCCGCGCCGCGTCATGACCTTGCTGGGCGGCGAGTCGCTGATCAACGACGCGACCTCGCTGACGCTCTACCGGATCACGCTGGCCGCCATCTACACCACCACCTCGCTGGCCCAAGGGCTGGTGGTGTTCGCGCTGGCGACCGCTGTGGGCGTGGCCGTCGGGATGGGGCTGGCTTACCTGGCGCAGATCGCCCGGTCGGGGTTGCGCGACCCAACCGTGGACACCGTGATCGGGCTGATGCTGCCGTTCGTGGCCTATTGGATCGCGGAGGAGTACCAGGGATCCGGCGTGCTGGCGGTGGTGTCGGCGGGGTTCTTCATCGGCCAGGCGGCGCCGCGCACCACGGTGGCGACCCGGTTGCATGAGGAGCCGATCTGGGCCTCGCTCGACCTGATGCTCGAATCGTTCACGTTCGCGTTGATCGGGCTGCAGTTGCGGTGGGTCATCAAGGGCGTGTCCGATTCCCCCAATCAATCGCTCGGCGCGGCCGTGGTGTTGTCGCTGGTGGTGTTGTTGGTGGCGCTGGCCGTGCGGCCGGTCTACATCTACGGCACGGAACTGCTTGTGCGGTCCAAATGGATCAGGCGCCGTCGCGGGGCCACTCCGTACAAACCGCTGACCGGCCGTGAACTCTTGGTTACCTCCTGGGCGGGGATGCGCGGGGTGGTCACGCTGGCGGCGGCCACCGCCATCCCGCTGAGCTCCGGCGGCCGTCCCTTCGCCGAGCGCGCCACCATCCAATTGGCCGCCTACACGGTCGCCATCGGAACCTTGCTGATCCAGGGGCTGACCCTGCCCGCGCTGATCCGGGCGCTCAAGATATCCGGCGACGATGAGACCCAGGAGGACGACGCGTCGGAGGCTCGCGTGAGGCTGCTGGCCACCCGAGCGGCATCGGCGGTGGTGAGAGGCCAGGTCGACGCCTGGTCCTCGGTGATGGGCCGCCCGGAAGCCGAACGGATCGCGACTTGGGCGACCCAAGGGCTGTTGGCGCGCGAGACGGCGGCCGCGACCCTCATGCACCCGGACGCCGGGGTGACCGACGCCGACCTGGCGACCATGACCGGCGCGGCGGCGCCCTCCGTCATCCAAGAGGCCCGCGAGGTCCTGGACTCGGGAGGCCCCGACGAACTGGACCGGGCCGAGATGCGCCAACGGGCCGCGCGACTGACCACTCGGATCGCCGAGCTGCGCACCCAGATGGTCAGAGCCCAGCGTTCTGTGGTGGTGGCGGAGCGCAACGCGGGCCGCCTCAACGAGACCGTGATGCGCCGGATCATGCGCGAACTGGACCTTGAGGAAGAGGCCATGGCGGCGAGTTGGGCCAACCGCCTTTGAAGCGCGGCCGGGCGGGCCGCAGACCGTGCCGTTGACCGCACCGTCGACGAGCGAAAGGCGGACGGGCGGCGAGCGGGCGCCGGGCGGGCGGCATCGTCCACCTCAAAGCACGATTGGGGACAGTGCCGCGCCTGCGGCCACACCCGCTGTCAAGCCGGGATGTCCGACCTGCCCAGCCAGGGGTTGATCAACTCGAGGCCAACGCCCTCGAAGTGCCTCGTGTTCCGTGTGGCGAGGGCAAAGCCGCGAGACAGCGCGATTGCGGCGATGAAGCCGTCCGAATCGGGTATTGGCCTTCCCCGCGCCTTGGCCCTGGCTCGCAACTCCGAGTTCGTTGCCGCGGCAGCATAGTCGAAGCCGAAGATTCGATCCGAGAACACCGGGAGCACTTCAACGGTCAATCGGCGGTGCAGTCTCTCGCGTCTAATCCCGGCCGGGAGTATGGCCACGCCGTAAAGCAGTTCGGCGACTGTGATGGTCGAAAGGCATAGCGTGCCGGGAGCCTGCGCGTTCAGCCAGCCGGAAACCAAGGGATCGCCGCCGCCAAGCTTCATCGGCTCGGACACGACGTTCGTGTCGAGAAGGATCATCCGAAGTCAATCGGTTCCGAGACCTGATTGTCTCGCACATCACCAAGGTCGAATCCACCTGCCTCGGCGCCGATCCGCGACAACAGGGTCCCCAAGCCGACCTGATCCGGTGGGAAAACCCCATTCTGCAGGATCACGCGCGCCTCTTCCTCCATGCTGCGATGCGCGGCCCGTGCCTTCGCCTTGAGGGCACGATGCGTCGCGTCGGGCAGATTCCTAACCGTCAATGTTGCCATTCGGACTCCTCACATTTGATGCTCGCATTTGGTGCTCACATGGTTCTGCTAGCAGTATAGGCCAAATGCTAGCGCTCCCAGGCCTCGCGCTGCATGATGTCCTTGACCTCGCCGACCAGTTCCTCGAGCACGTCCTCCATGAAGACCACCCCGCCGGGCACGGCCACCAGATGCGAGCCGGTCAACTGCATGGTGGCGAGGACGTCTTCGACCTCGTCTGTGGCCTCCGCCCGGACCAGGGGGCGGATGCGGCCAGACGGGACGGGCGCACCGCGTCGCTCTGAGCCCGTCAAATCCAGCACGTCCTGGATGTGCAGGTACCCCGCCAAGGTGCCGTCCGCCCGCCGCACCGGGAAGCGCGAGAAACCGGTCTTACGGACCCGGCTCTCGAGCTCGCCGGGAGTCACCGACTCCCCCACCGTCACCAGGTCGTCCAACGCCACCATCACATCGCGAGCCTGCTTGGTGGAGAACTCGAGGGACCCGGAGATCAGCCCGTCGGCATCGGGCAAGACTCCCGCCTCGGTCGAATGATGGACGATCGCGGCCAACTCGACGGCGGTGAAAGCCGAGGCGACCTCCGCCTTCGGGGTCACGCGTAACGCCCTCAGCCCCACCCAGGCGACTCCGCGCAGGGCGGCCGTGATCGGCGTGAGGACCCAGGCGAGCACCACCAGAATGGGCGTCATCACCAGCGCCGCCCGTTCCGGCGCGGCCAGGGACAGGTTCTTCGGCACCATCTCGCCCAGGACCACATGCAGGTAGACCACCGCCAGCAACGACACCACCACGGCCACGGCGTGATCGGTCCCGGCAGGCAACCCAAGAGAGTGGATCGGCCCGGTCAGGGCGTGCGCCAGCGCGCTCTCCGCGACCGCCCCGAGCGAGGTCGAGGCCACGGTCACACCCAGTTGCAGAGTCGCCAGCATCGACGGCATGTGCTCCAGCGCGTACACCACCAGGCGCGCGGCCAGCGAGCCCGTTTGTGCCCTGGGCTCGACTTGGGAGCGCCTCACCGACATGATGGCGAACTCCGCGCCGACGAAGAAGGCGTTGGCCACCAGCAGGCCCAGCGCCGCCAGCCACATCATTCGACCGGCCCCCAAACCCGCAGCGCCACCACGCGCCGCCCGTCCATCGTCTCGACCCGCAGGGTGGCGCCGTCCGCCTCGACCGTGTCGCCCGGTTCCGGCAGCCTCCCCAGCCGCGCCATCACCAGTCCGCCCAGCGTCTCATAGGCAGGGTCTTCAGGGAGCACGATGCCGCTCAGCTGGGCCAGTTCGTCAGGCCTGAGTTGGCCGGAGAGGCGCCAGGAGCCGTCCGCCATGCGGCGTTGGGCCGGCCGCGACCGGTCATGCTCGTCGCGGACATCGCCCACGATCTCCTCGACCACGTCTTCGAGGGTGACCACGCCGGAGGTGCCGCCGTACTCGTCGACCACCACCGCCATCTGGGCGCCGGCCTCGCGGAGCTGCACCAGCACCGGTCCGAGCTGGGCGGTCTCGGGGACTTCCACGATCGGTGTCATCAGGGCGGTGACACCCACTTTGGGCCGCCGCTCGTGGGGCACCGCCACGGCTTTGCGCAGCGCCACCACGCCGATGATGTTGTCGCGCGAGCCGTCGATCACCGGCAGGCGCGAGTGTCCCGTGGCCCTGACCTGGTCGATCACATCCTGGGCGGTCGCCTCTCGCGGAACCACCGTCACCTGGGTGCGGTCCGTCATGGCGTCCACCGCCCTCAACTGGGTCAACGCCAGGGTCCTGGTGAGACGGTCCGCCAGGTCCTCGTCCAGCATGCCTTCGGCCGCCGAGCGGCGCACCACCGAGTCGAGCTCGGCCGCCGATCTGGCCGATGAGACCTCGTCCACCGGCGTGATCCGCATCGCTCGCAACAGCCCGGTCGATGATCCGTGCAGCAGCCAGATGACCGGGCGCATGACCTTGGTGAAGCCGAGCAGGAACGGAACCACCAGCCTGGCGACGGTCAGCGGCTCGGCCATCGCCAGGTTCTTCGGGATCAGTTCCCCGAACAGCATCGACATGGCGTTGACGAACACTATGGCCAGGGCTGCCGCCAGCGCGGTGCCCGCGCCCGTGGCCACGGCCGAGCCGTGCCCCAACCACTGGCCGAACAGCCGGGTGGCTGCGGGCTGGGCGGTGTAGCCGAGCAGGATGGTGGTCAGCGTGATGCCGACTTGCGAGGCGGACAAGTACAGCGACGCCGAGCCGAGCGCGCGCCTCAGCGCGTTCAACCGCTCGGGCCGGGGCGCGGCATCGAGCACCGCCGAATCGACCGCCACCAACGCGAACTCGGCCGCCACGAACACGGCGGTGCCGAACGTCAGCAGAACGCCCACACCGATCATCGCGAAGTCGTAGATCATCGCCATCTACGTTATCTGGCTCTGGGCTGGGCCGTGAACCGCCCGCCCATCGGTCCCGTGCCGTCAGCCCTGTCACTCCGCCCAACAGTCCCAACACGGTCGCCCAATAGGTCTCCTGGAGACTTATTGGGCGACCGCTCGGCGGGCTCGGAGTTCCCTCCCGTCGAGTCCGCTCTACCGCCGGGTCGACTTCATCGACTCCACCGATTTGCGCGCCACTGCTCGCATGGCTGGCCGCGCCCTGACGGTGGCCGTTCCGATCGAGAATGGTTCTCAATCGAGTCGGGGCCTGTCCCCAATTCGGTCGACCTCCGGGGCGTACGCGGCGCTGACGTGCCAGGTTGTCCGGAATTGGCTTCAGCTCGCTTCCCGGCCGAGTTCCAGGGACTTGTGGACATCCGTGTCCGATGCCGTCCAGTCGGCCGCCCGCGCTCACGCAGGTCAGCGCGTCGGCGGCAGCGGCGCCCCTGTGTGGCCATGTCCACAACTAGCGCCAACTCGCCGCGGACCCGAGCTCCAGCCAATTGCGGACACCCGGGAACGGCTCTCGACCGAGCCGGGGCCAGGCCCGAGGGAGACACACGGCGCGGGCGTCCCAGGTTGTCCGGAATTGGCTTCAACTCGCTTCCCGGCCGAGTTCCAGGGACTTGTGGACATCCATGTCCGATGCCGTCCAGTCGGCCGCCCGCGCTCACGCAGGTCAGCGCGTCGGCGGCAACGGCGCCCCTGTGCGGCCATGTCCACAACTAGCGCCAACTCGCCGCCCATCCCAGTTCCAGCCAATTGCGGACACCCGGGAACGATTCTCAACCGCATTGGTGCGTGTCCCCAATTCGGTCGAGAACGTTCTCGGATGCATCGGGAACTGTGCCCGGTCCCATTTCGGTGGCGGCTGCGCCCACCAGCCCGGAAGGCGCGGAGACGACCGCACGGGATCGTGCCTATTGTCCCAATGCCAGGTGCGACCAGAATTGGCGACTGCGGTCAGGTCGGGGCGGTGGAGGCGCGGACTATCAATTCCGGCACGAAGGTGACGTGCTCGGCGCCGCGACCGGCCGGCCCCGACTCCAGCATGTCGGCGGCGCGGTGGCCGAGTTGGTAGGTCGGCTGGCGCACCGAGGTGATCGGGACGGCGCGATCCGCCACCACGTCGATGTCATCGAAGCCGACAATCGGGTAGCGGGCCGGGTCGTAGGCGCCGGAGGCGGTCAGGACCCGCTGCACCCCGATGGCGATCAGATCGTTCGCGCAGAAGATGGCGGCGGGACCCGAATGGTCAGCGAACCAGGCCTCGGCGGCGGCGGCGCCCCCGACCGAGTTCATCTCCGCCACGGGCAACTCGATCAGAGCGCCGTCCCGACCCGATTCGCTCAGGGCCTGGCGGGCGCCCTCGGCCCGCTCGACGCACTGGCGGATCTGATGCGGGCCGTTGAACATGACGATCTCGCCGAAGCCCAAGGCGATCAGATGCTTGGCGGCCGCGCGCGCGCCCGCCCGGTTGTCCACGCGGACGGACGGGATCGGCAGATCGTCGAGCGAGGACTCCAGCAGCACCACATTCATCCCCCGGTTCAGCAGGTCGCGGTACAACGCCTCGTCGCCCCCCACCGAGGCGGCGATCACGCCGGACACCCCCTGCCCCTCGAACAGCCGCAGGTAGCGGGCCTCGCGCCCCGGATCGCCGTCCGAGCTGCCGATCAACAGGGCGCGGCCGTCGCGGTCCAAGCGGTCCTCGATGCCGCGGGCCACGTCGGTGTAGAAGGGGTTGCGGATATCCAGGAGCACCGCGCCCACCGAGGTCAGGTTGCCGCTGCGCAGTTGCCGGGCCGGTCCGGAGGGCACGAATCCGAGCCGTTCGATGGCCCGCTCGACCTTGCGCCTGGTCGCCGGGGCCACCCGGTCCGGTCGGTTCAGGACGTTCGATGCCGTCCCCAGCGAGACGCCCGCCTCCCGCGCCACATCGACAATGGTCGCCTTGCCGGTCTCCATCCGGCTCCTTTCTCGAGCCCCGCTTCCAGGGCTCAGCAGTTGCTCCGCGAGGGCCGCCCTCGGGCCACCTGGTCATCAGGCCATCTGGCTCCCCGGCCATCTGGCCCTCCCGCAACCATCTGGCCGAGCCCTCGTGGAGTCGCCACACCGTCCCGGGCCACGATGCGAGAGCCGGCACAATTGGGGACTGTCCCCAATTCTGCCGACGCGTCCGTTCCGCGCTGGGGTCGGGACGCCATCGGAGACCGGACACGGCGCATGAAACCTTTCATTCATGGTAGCACCGCCCGTTTCCCCTTGCCGGAGCGCCGCCCAGAGCCGAGAAGGCACCGCCGCCAAGCCGGTTGATTCCTTTCACCGGGAATCACCGCCGAGGCGATTTGACAGCGCGTAGATTCGCTGGTTATCATCGAAGACACGCGGATGAAACGTTTCATTGAAGAATCAATCATCAGTTCACTCGCAAGGAGGCGGACAGTGTCCAAACAAATATCGGGGTACCGGGCGACCATCGCGGTGGCCATGTCCAACTACATCGAGGCCGGTTCGATCATCGCCCTGGCGACCTCGCTCAGTCTCTGGCAGGGCCGCTTCGGTCTGACCAACATCGCCATCGGCCTGGCGGCGGCCGTCTCCGCCAACGCGTTCGGCGCCGCGGTCGGGGCGATGATCGGCGGCCCGCTCGGCGACAAGTACGGCCGCAAGTTCATCTACACCTACGACCTGCTGCTCTACATGCTCGGCACCGCCTTCGTCATCTTCGCGGCCCAGACCTGGATGCTGTTCACCGGGATCGCGCTAACAGGGATCGCCGTGGGCGCGGGAGTGCCGGTGGCCTGGACCTACATCGCCGAGGAAGCCCCCGCCGAGGGCCGGGCCAAGCATGTCGGCACCGCGCAGTTGGCCTGGTCGCTGGGACCGCTCCTGGGCTTCATGCTGGCCACGGCGCTGGTTCCGCTGGGGTTGCTGGGCTCCCGGATCATCTTCGCCCATCTGTTCGTGATCGCCTTCATCACCTGGTGGGTCAGGCGCGGGTTGAGCGAGTCGGCGGTCTGGAAGGAGTCGAACGCCAAACAGCTGGCGGCTGGACCGGGCGCCGCCAAGCGCTCGTTCAAAGCCCTCATCTCGCGGCCGCAGAACGTCCGGGCGTTGATCTTCCTGTTCGCCGTCTACGGCCTGTGGAACCTGTGGGCCAGCCAGGCCGGAATCTTCATGCCGCGCATCTACCAAGCCACCGGCGTCGATTCGGCGGTGCAGCAGAACCTCCTCCAGGTCCTGGTCTGGGGACTGACCGCCGCTGTCACCTTCTTCGGCTTCATGCGTTACGGCGACCGGGTCTCCCGGCGCCTGCTGTATGGGATCGGCGCCGCGCTGGCGGTTGTGGCTTGCGCCCTGCTGGCGTTCGCGCCGGGCACCATGCCGGTGCTGATCGCGTTCGCCGTGATCTGGGGCACCTCGGCCGGGATCGGCGCCCAGGCGTTCTACGCCCTGTGGACGGCGGAGCTCTTCGCCACCGCCTACCGCGCCTCCGCCCAGGGCGTGATCTTCTTCGCCGTCCGGATCGCCTGCGGGCTGATCTCCTACGTCCTGCCGACCCTCCTGGACACCCGCGGCGTGCACTTCGTCGGCGCCATGATGATGGGCTTCCTGGTGATCGGCCTGGTGGTGGGCATGATCGGCGCGCCGGACACGCAAGGCAAGTCGTTGGACCAGATCGAAGCCGAGCGCTACGGCCAGGTCTCCCCCGCTGACACCGACGCCACCGACAACGACCACGCCGCCGATGCCGCCGGCCCAGCCCCGGCCACCACCCTCGGCTCCCAGGCCGGGCGGCTTCCGGCCGAACCGGCCGAGGCGAGCCGCCACGCGGCATCGTCCCTGGTGGGCTGACATGCGGATCTGCTTCACCGGCCAGGTCGACCCGGCTCGACTGGACGCCTACCGCGAAGCCCACGCCGCGGTCTGGCCCGAGATGCTGGAGGCGCTGCGCGAGGCGGGTTGGCGCGACTACCGGCTCTATCTGGGCGCGGACGGGCTGTTGGTCGGCACCGTCGAGACCGACTCGTACGGTTCCGCCCAGGCGCGCATGGCCGCCACCGCAGTCAACGCCCGCTGGCAGGCCGCCATGGCGGGTTTCTTCGACACGGGCTCCCGTCCGGACGGGTCCCCCGACGAACAGATGACGGTGCTCGAAGAGATCTTCGACCTGGACCGTCAATTGGCGGCGCTGGGACTGCCCACTGCCGCGAACCCGACCCGGCCGCCCGCGCCGAACCTCAACCCGACCCCCTACCCGACCGACCAAGGAGAGCCACAATGACAATCAACCAAGACCGCGCCGGCGTCCTGGAGGCGCTGCGCCAACAGACCGTCGAACTGCCTAGCTGGGCTTTCGGCAATTCCGGGACGCGCTTCAAAGTGTTCACCACCCCCGGCACGCCGCGCGACCCGTTCGAGAAGGTGTCCGACGCCGCCCAGGTGCACCGCCACACCGGCATCACCCCGAGGGTCTCTCTGCACATCCCGTGGGATCGGGTGGATGACTTCGCCGCGCTGGCAGCCCATGCCCGCGCCGAGGGCGTCGCGCTGTCCGTCATCAACTCGAACCTCTTCCAGGACGACGACTTCAAGTTCGGCTCGCTCACCAACGCCGACCCGGCGATCCGCGCCAAAGCGGTCCGGCACCACCTTGAATGCCTCGACGTGATGCGCGCCACCGGCTCGAAGGAACTGAAACTGTGGCTGCCGGACGGCCTCAACTACCCCGGCCAAGGCGATCTGAGAGCCCGTCAGGACCGGTTGGCTGAATCGCTTGCCCAAATCTATGAGGCGATGGACCCGGACCAGGTGCTGCTGCTCGAGTACAAGTTCTTCGAGCCCGCCTTCTATTCGACCGACATCCCCGACTGGGGCACGGCGCTGCTGCATTGCCTGGCGTTGGGCGAGCGCGCCAAGGTGGTGCTCGACACGGGCCACCACGCTCCCGGCACGAACGTCGAGTTCATCGTCATGCAGTTGCTCCGCCACGGGCGCCTGGGGGCTTTCGACTTCAATTCGCGTTTCTTCGCGGACGACGACCTGATGGCGGGCGCGGCCGACCCGTTCCAGCTCTTCCGGATCATGAACGAGGTGGTCGCCGCCGGGGCTTTGGCGCCCGATTCGGGGGTCAACTTCATGCTCGACCAGTGCCACAACGTCGAAGCCAAGATCCAGGGCCAGATCCGCTCCATCATGAACGTGCAGGAGGCGACGGCCAAGGCCATGCTGGTGGACCGTCCCGCCCTGGGGGCCGCCCAGCGCGACGGCGACGTCCTGGGCGCGCACGGCCTGCTCATGGACGCCTTCTCCACAGACGTGCGCCCGTTGCTGGCCGAACTGCGCGAGTCGATGGGCTTGGCGCCCGATCCGGTGGCCGCGCTCAAGGCCTCCGGCTACGAGGCCAAAGTGGCGGCGGAACGGATCGGCGGCGTCCAGGCGTCCTGGGGAGCCTGACCATGACCACCACGCCGACGATGCCGCTCGGCCGGGCCGTCCGCTCCCGGCCGGCCCGGCGGGTGGGCCGGTTCGCGGCCGTCGATCTGGGGGCGACCTCCGGACGGGTGATCGTCGCCGAAATCGACGCCGAGGGTGCTGGTGCCGACTCCCCGGCAACCCCCCGATCACTGAACGGTGACAGGCCCCGTTCCGTGGCCGGAGAGCCTCGGAGCCGCGAGGGCGCCGTTCGGGCGGGGAGGTTCGCGTTGACCGAGATCCACCGGTTCGCGAACGCCCCGGTCAGCCGCGAAGGGCACCTGCGCTGGGATTTCGAGGCGATCTGGGCCAATGTGGTCGAGGGCCTGCGCCGCGCCGCCGCCACCGGCCCGATCGATTCGGTCGGGATCGACACCTGGGGCGCCGACTACGGCCTGCTCGGGGCCGACGGGAGCTTGCTGGACAGCCCGTTCTGCTACCGGGACCGGCGCACCGAAGGCGTGCCCGAACGGGTCTGGGACCGGATCGGCCCGCGTCGACTCTACGAACTGACGGGCAGCCAGTACCAGCGGTTCAACACGGTCTTCCAGTTGGCGGCGGAACCGGCCGAGCGATTGGCCGGCGCGCGGAGCCTGCTCCTGATGCCGGAGTTGCTGGCCCACCGTCTGACCGGGCGCGTCGTGGCCGAATCGACCAGCGCCTCGACCACCGGCCTGTTCGACGTTCGCCGCCGCTCCTGGTCGGATGAGGCGATAGACGCCCTGGCGCTTGATCGCGGACTGTTCGCTGACGTGCTCGAGCCGGGAGACGGCATCGGCCAACTGACGCCCCAGGTCCAGGCCGCGACGGGGCTGGGGCCCGGCACGATGGTGGTGGCGGTGGGCGGGCATGACACCGCCTCAGCGGTCGCCGCCGTGCCAGCTTCCGGGACGGACTTCGCCTATGTCTCGTCCGGGACCTGGTCGTTGGTGGGCGTGGAGCGGGCCGAGCCGGTGCTCAGCCGGGCCAGCCAGGACGCCAACTTCACCAACGAGCTGGGCGTGTTCGGACGCGTCCGCCACCTCAAGAACGTGATGGGCTTGTGGCTGCTGAGCGAATGCCAACGGGATTGGGCGGAGCGGGGAGCCTGCCCGGCGCTGCCGGAACTGCTGGCGGCGGCCGCGGCCGAACCGCCCGGCCAGGCCTTGATCGACGCCGACCACGACCAGTTCCTCGCCCCCGGCGACATGCCCAGGCGGATCGCCCGTGCCGTCAGCGCTGGTGGCGGTCGCGTGCCCACTGGCCGAGCCCAGACGGTCCGTTGCATCATCGATTCGCTGGCCGCCTCCTACGACCGTGCGGTCCGACAGGCCTCGGCCCTGTCAGGGCAAGCGATCAACCGCGTCCACATTGTGGGCGGCGGCTCGCTCAACGCCCTGCTCTGCCAGGCCACCGCCGATTCGACCGGCTTGCCGGTCCTGGCCGGGCCGACCGAGGCCTCGGTGATCGGCAACGCGGCCGTCCAGGCCCACGCCATGGGCGTGATCGACGGCGGCCTCGAGCAGGTCAGAGCGCTGGTCGCGGACCATTTCCCGGTCACGGCCTATGGGCCTGGCGAGTCAGCGGGCGGCCAGGCGCGGTCGCTCCACGGCGCGCGGTGCGTTGGCGGCACGGACACAGTCCAGCAAGACCAAGACGTTTCACTTCCGAACCAACCCCAAAAGGAGTCATCATGACCATCACCATCGACCATGCTCTAGCCGAGATTGGCCGGGCCGGCGCCCGGCTGGACCAAATGCACGCCTGCGAGGCGGGGGCTGGCAACATCTCCTTGGCCCTGGCCGAAGCGCCGGGGTTGGAGCTACTCTTCCCGGAATCCGAACCGTTCGCGCTGCCGGTGGAAGTCCCCCACTTGGCCGGATGGACGGTCTTGGTCACCGGTTCCGGTCAGCGCTTGCGCGATGTCGCGGCCACGCCCGGCGCGTGCCTCGCGGCCATCCGGATCGGCCCGGACGGCCGTCACGGCGAGTTGCGGTCCGCGCCCGACCGCGCCTGGAGCGTGCCGACCTCCGAGTTCAACTCGCACCTGGCCGTCCATGAGGACCAGGTGGCGAGCCGCCCCGAGTTGACCCGGCATTGCGTGGTGCACGCCCAGCCGCCCTACCTCGTGGCGCTCTCACATTTGGCCCGGGCCCGGTCAACCGCGGCCTTCAACCAGCGGATCATGCGCTGGGAGCCGGAGACCATTGTCCAACTGCCGGACGGCCTGGAGGTCCTCGAGTTCATGGTGCCCGGCTCCGACCAGCTGCGGGCCGCTTCGGTGGAAGGCCTGCGCGAGCACCGGATCGTGGTCTGGTCCAAGCACGGCGTCCTGGGTCGCTCCGATATCAGTCCCCTGAAGGTGGTGGACCTGATCGAATACGCCGAGACCGGCGCCATGTACGAGCACCTGAACACCGCCGCCGGTTCCCCCTCGTCAGGCCTCAGCGCCGACGAGTTGCGATCCGTGGTGGAGGCCTTCGACGTCCAAACCACCCTGGCCTAATCGCGGGACGGTTCCTCGCCCAGTCGGGGGACGGTTCCTCGCCCAGTCGCGGAACCGTCCCCGGGGTCATATGGTTACCCGATTTGGACGATGCCGCCCGGCCGTCTACGCGCCGACCCGGAGCCCGAAGACGGTCGCGAGAGCGGCATCGACCTGGTCCAGTTCGTTCCGCGTGAGGCGGCCCGCGAACCGGCCCAGGCCGATTTCCGGGTCCATGACCGCGACCTGCTCCACCAGGACCCTGGTGGTCACGCCGTCCAGGACTATCTCCGGGCGGAACGAAGCTGCGGCGGCGCTCATGGAGGTCGGCGCCACCAGCAACGTGGACAAGAGCATGTCATCCGACTGGACCACCACCGCGTAGCGGCTCCCCCGCTGCTCATGCCCTTGAGCATCACGCGGAGCCCTCAATTCCCAAATGTCACCACGCATTGAGCGCGGCCATCTCCGCAGCCACGGAGCGCATCTCGGCCCGGTCGGCCGGATCATCCCGCAGGGCCGCCGATTCCTGGCGCAACCGGTCTCGCGCCAGTTCCTCGGCCCGCGCCACCAGGGCCTCGCGCGTGGCGCGCGACTTGTCCGCCCCGGTCTGCCGCCGGATGTAGTCCAACGCGGCGTCGGACTGCTCATCAATACGGATCGTTAGACTTCTCATAAGACCGACTGTAGCACCCGACGCCTCACCGTCACACCCGGCGTATGGCGCAGCCACGGGCGGATACCTGACCCGCGCCGAGGGCCGCCGACGGGCCGAAGACGACCAGGCGGCATCGGACACCGAAACACCCGTCGTAACCTCCTGATGCCCGGCGCGATCACAATTCGGGACTGTCCCCCACCACGGTTGGCGGTCGGGGCGCACCGGCGTGGAAGACTGGAACCATGAGCGCACCGTTGATCCTGATAGTCGAAGACGAACCGACCATCGCCGCGGCCATCGGCCGCCGATTGCAGGCCGAGGGCTACCGGGCACACACCGTCGGGGACGGTCTGGCGGCGGTGGGCGCGGCCGCCGCGCTGCAACCGGACCTCATCCTGCTGGACGTGATGCTGCCCGGAATCGACGGGCTGGAGGTCTGCCGAAGGGTCCAAGCCGAGCGGCCCGTGCCGGTGATGATGCTGACAGCCCGCGACGACGAGACCGACAAGCTGATCGGCCTTGGCGTGGGCGCGGACGACTACATGACCAAGCCGTTCTCCATGCGCGAACTGGTGGCCCGTATAAAGGCGCTGCTCAGAAGGGTGGAACGGGCCAAGCAACTGGGCAACTCCACCACCCTCGCGGCCCCCATCGTGGCTGGCGACCTGGTGATCGATCGGGCCTCGCGCCGCGTCACGAGGGGGGGCGACGAGGTCCACCTGACCCCGACCGAGTTCGACCTGTTGGTCTTCCTGGCCGAGTCGCCCCGCACGGTGCTCACCCGCGAGAAACTGCTGGAGCACGTCTGGGACTGGGTCGACGCCTCCGGCACGCGGACAGTCGATTCCCACATCAAGGCCGTCCGCCGCAAGCTCGGCGCCGACCTGATCCGGACCGTCCACGGCGTGGGCTACGCCTTCGAGCCCACCGACTCGCCTTCGCCGCCGTCCCCGTCGGCACAGCGGTCCCAGGGGGACCAAGCCGATGAGTAAGCGTCCGCTGCCGAACGTCACCCGACCGCTGGACATGTTCGGGTCGATCAAGATCAAGATCGGCCTGCTGGTGACGGGCGCGGTGATGGCGGCAGTGGTGATGACCTGGATCGGCCTGCGCAACGAGATGGGGCCGACCCGGACCATGCCCCTCGCGGTGGTGACCGGCCTGGTGGTGACCCAGATCCTGGCCCACGGCATGACCAGCCCGCTGCGCCAGATGACCGAGGCCGCCCGCGCCATGGCGAAGGGCGACTACACCACCAAGGTCTCGATCTCCTCGCGCGACGAGGTCGGGGAGTTGGCCCGCGCGTTCACCCTGATGGCCGAGGATCTGGCGCAGGCCGACGCTCTCAGGCGCGAGATGATCGCCAACGTCTCGCACGAGTTGCGCACACCCGTGGCGGCGCTGCAGGCCGAATTGGAGAACATGGTCGACGGCGTCACCCAGCCGGACGCGGGCACCCTCGACCTCCTCTTGACGCAGACCCGGCGCCTGTCCCGGCTGGTCACCGACATTTTGGACCTCTCCCGCCTGGACGCGGACGTGGTCACGCTGAGGCCTGAGGAGGTGGACGCGGAGGTCTTCTTGGACGATGCCGTCGCCGCGGCCCGCCTCGTCGCCTCGTCGGCAGGGAAGCAGTTGGCATTCGTTGTCGATGTGTCGCCTCGCACGCTGCGCATGTCCGTCGACGTGGAACGCCTGCACCAGGTGGCGGCCAACCTGCTGTCAAACGCGATCCGCCACTCCCCCGACGGCGGGATCATCACCATCAGCGCGGCGGCCTCCGGCAAATGGGTCCAACTCGACTTCAAGGACCAGGGGCCGGGGATCGCGCCGGAGGACCGCGAACGCATCTTCGAGCGGTTCGAGCGCGGCAAGATGGCCCAATCGTCCGCTGCCGCCACCACTGGCGGGACCGGCCTGGGGCTGGCCATCGCCCGGTGGGCCGTGCGCCTGCACGCCGGATCGCTGGTGGTGGCCGATTCTGATTCCGGCGCGGACTTCCGGGTCCGTCTGCCGCGTTCGGCGCCGTCCCGCAGCTCGGAGCGGGGCGACCGGGGCCGGTCCGAGGCCCGAGCGCGCTGACCATGCCTAAGTCCCCCAGCTACAACAAGCCCACTCGATACCGAGGGTCTTCGCGGTCTTCGCGGTCGCGGCGACCCTCGGCGAAGCGCCGTCAAGGAGGCCTGGCGACGCTGGCTGTGGTTCTGATCGCGCTCGTCGCGGCGGCGGTCGGCGCGCTGACCGGGGGTGGCGAGCGAGAGGCTCGGGACGGCGTTGGAACCGGCCTTGATCAGGGCATTGATGAGGGCTTTGAGGAGGGCACCGAGCAGGGAGGCGGCCGTGGTGCCGACGGGCGGGCCGGGAACGAGGCCGACCCTGCGATGGGCGGCGGAGACGGGGCGGCGGCATCGGGCAACGGGGGCACGGCGGCTTGGGCGGCCCGCGGCGCGGACTTCGACTCCGCGTTGGCGGGGCTCGACGCGCTGCCCGCTCCCATCACTGCAGCCGAACGCGACGCCGCGCCGAGCTACGAGCGCGAGGCGTTCCTGCCGGGCGGCTGGGCGGACCTGGACCACGACGGCTGCTACACGCGCAACGAGATCCTGGCGCGGGACCTCGAGGACGTGGTGTTCATCGAGGACGGGGAGGACTGCAAGGTCGCCAGCGGCCGCTTGGAGGACCCCTACACGGGTGTGATCATTGACTTCGACCGGGCTGTGTCGACCCAAACGGTGCAGGTGGACCATATTGTGCCGCTCGCCGAGGCGTGGCGCGCGGGAGCCTGGGCCTGGACCAAGGACCAGCGCAAGGCCTTCGCCAACGACCCCGCCGAGGTGCTGGCGGTCTCCGGCGCGGCCAATCAGTCCAAGGGCGACAAAGGCCCGGCCGAATGGCTGCCGGACCTGGGCCGATGCGGGTACGGGGCGGCCTACGCCTCGCTCGCCGCGCGCTACCAACTCGGCATCCCCGCCGCCGACCGCGACGCCCTGCGCGCCCTGCTCTCGACCTGCGGCTGACCACGGGACGGTCCCGCGGCCCGGATCGATGGCATGAACGTCGAAACGCCGCGCGGCCTGGCCTTGGGCTACAGATGGTGCGGGGACCCTTCCGCGCGAACGCCGACGACGGCTGTCGCTTTCACCCAGTGGGAACGGGCCGTCGGTCGCTGTTGGCGGAGCGGGGTCTTGTCCGCAAACGGCTTCAATTGGCGGCGCGGCCCAGTTCCAGCCAGTTGTGGACACGCTTGGACGATGCCGCCCGCCCGGCCGACCGTGTTTGCGCAGGTGGACGCGTCGGCGGCATCGGCAATCCTTTCCGGCCTTGTCCGCGAACGGCCTCAATTGGCGGCGCGGCCCAGTTCCAGCCAGTTGTGGACACCCCTGGACCATGCCGACTGCCACGCAAACCAGCATTTCGACGGTCTCGCGGGCCCTGAGCCTGCATTTCGATGGTCTCGCGGCCGGACAAGGGGCGAGACCATCCGTTTGCACGCTCACGATGCCGAGGATGCCGCCGACGATGCCGCCGACGCCGACCTGTCAAGGGCACCCGCCCCGTGCTACTCCGAGAGTGCGCTTTCCCTCATCACGGAGCCGCGAATCAGGCCGGATAGCTGCTCCATGTGTGGTCGCGCTGGCTAACAGCCCCCTGACCTGGGCGAACGCCAAAGCCCGGCGCGCAGGCCGTGGGCGCCGTGCCGGCCGGTCCGCTTTCGGGCCACCGGATCGCCGCCGCCCATGATCGATTTGACCAGACCGCCACTCCGGGATAAAGTGATATCACTTTGCTATACAAAAGGAGGCCGACGTGCCAACGTCAACCAGCAGTTCGTCCGGCGAACCATCAGTCGACCAGGGATCGGCGCCCACAGGCGGACGCCCGCGAAACCCGGCGATCGCTCGGAGCCCCCGGAACGCAACGAAACAGCCCCATCCGTTCAATGCCCAGCCCACAGCGCTGAGCCCAAACTCAAGTAGGGTTGAAAGGTGATTGAGGTAACCAATCTGACCAAGCATTTCGGCGCCCTGGCGGCGGTGCAGGACCTCAGCTTCCGGGTCGAGTCGGGCCGGGTGACGGGATTCCTGGGACCGAACGGATCCGGCAAGACCACAACGTTGAGGATGGCATTGTCGCTGGTCAAGCCGACGGCCGGAGGCGTCACCTTCGACGGGCGCCCGTATGTGGCCATCCCCAAGCCGAGCAACCAGATCGGCGCCGCGCTCGAGGCCGCCTCGTTCCATCCCGGAAGGACCGCCCTGCAGCACCTGCTGGCGCTGGCCCCAGAGGTGGGCGCCACCGACAAGCGTTGCACGGAAGTGCTCGAGCTGGTGGGGCTGAAAGCGGACGCGAAGAGGCGGGTGGGGCAGTTCTCGATGGGCATGCGGGGGCGTCTGGGCGTGGCGGTCGCGCTGCTCGGGGACCCCGGCACGCTCCTGCTGGACGAGCCGACCAATGGATTGGACCCGGAGGGCATCTCCTGGATCAGGTCGCTGCTGCGGGCGATGGCCGCCCAGGGCAGGACCATCCTCATCTCCTCGCATCTGCTGACCGAGGTCGAGAACACGGTCGACGACGTGGTCATAATCACCAAGGGCCACCTGGTCCACCAGTCGTCGCTGGAGGACTTGAGAAAGATGGCGGCCCCCC
>JAISCU010000390.1 GCA_031265345.1 Bifidobacteriaceae bacterium | reverse complement strand
TCGCCACCCAACTGCTCGCCCTGACCGCCGCCGTCTGGCACAACGAACGCTCAGGCGCTCCGGTCCTGCGCTCACTGACCGCCTACGACCACTGACACCCCCTGGAATAGATCATCTAGAGTCCCGTTCTGACACCGAGCCGGCCGCCACGCCCCGCGCCACCCACCTGGACGATGCCGCCGGGTTGGCCTACGCGCGATTGCGCAAGGAACACGCAATTCGGGAGACAGCCACAGAGCAGAGGGAGTTTCGGTGCCCGCCCACCCGCTGGCGGGCTTCAGGCCAATTGGGACACGCGGGACGGTGTGACACCGATAAGTGTCGCGACGTCACGCACGGTCAGACCCTCGGCACGGAGGTCGGTGACCGCCGCACGAGATGCCTTCGCCATTGCGTTCTCGGCTTCGCTCAGACGAACACGGGCGGCCTTGGTCTCATCGATCTTGCGCTGCTCAGCCTTCGGCAACTTCGGCAGCACGACAACAGTGAAGTCGGCCTCGGGGCGGTCGAGAAGCAGACTTGCGGCGTCCTTCACCATGGCCTCCACCTGGTCGAGGCGGCGAACCTGAGTGTGCAATCCTCGCACGGCGGGCACGTCCACGATCCACCATCCGTCGAAGCGATGGCATTCGGCCACAAGTTCCATGTCAGTCCTCCTCGATGTCTGCCAGTATCTTCTTGGCCAGCGGCTCTTTGATCTCCCTGTGGCGCGGGATCACGGTTGATTTTGAGCCAATAGTGAGTTTGGTGTGGCTGGCACCCTCTGCCCAGATGGGAACCTGGCCTTGAGCCTTGGCGATCTGATTGATTCGCCTCATCAGATCCCGCCGCTTCACCGATTTAGTGTACCCTACTCGACAAGCCTAAGTCGAGCCCGGTTCACTAAGACTCCGCCATCGGGGCAGATTCCCTTTCTCGCACCCGGCCGACCACTACGCCCCGGCTCACCCACTTGGACAATGCCGCTCACACGGCCCCCACCGAACCGGCCATGTCACGTAGGGCGAGGAGGCAGCCAGATGGTTCCCGCTGGCGCCGTCCCCTAGTCTTCGCTTATGGCCCTTGTCCGCGACCTTCGCTCCTTGAGCCGGTCGCGCGGGTTCCTGAGGCTCCTGGCCGTCCGGATCCTGGGCCAGGCGGGCGATGGCGCCCTCCAAGCGGGCCTGGCCGCGTTGTTCTTCTTCGCTCCCGAGCGGGCCAGCACGCCCGGCGGGGTGGCGGCCGCGTTCGCGGTGCTCTTGGGACCGTTCACGTTGGTCGGCCCGTGGGCGGGCGTGCTGCTCGACCGGTGGCCCCGCCGCGGCGTCCTGGTCTGGGGGAACGTGCTGCGCGCGGTCTTGGCGTGCGTGATCGCAGCCATCATGGCTACCGCTGGGATCACCCCGGCCGTCTATGTCCTGGCATTGGCGGCCCTGTCCGTCGCGCGTTTCATCGGCGCGGGAATCAGTTCGGCCCAGCCGCGAGTGGTGGCGCCGGACGCGCTGCTGACGGCCAACTCGGTCGCGCCCACTTTGGGCACCGTCGGCGCGGGCGTGGGGGCGTTGGCCGGTCTGGTCACTGCCGCCACCGCCGATGCCGCCGAGCGGGCCTGGGTGCTCGCCATAGCCGCCGCCCTGTTCGCGGCCGCCATGTTGATCGCCGCAGGCTTCGCGCGAGCCGCGCTCGGCCCGGACGGTGAGCCCGCCCCGCTCCTGGCCGCGCTCCGCGCCTTGATGGCTGGCCTGGTCCAGGGTTGGCAATACATGGTCCGCCGCCGCACCCCGCTGCTCGCCATCGGCGCGATGAGCCTCAGCCGACTGGCTTACGGGATCGTCTTCATGGCGACGATCCTGGTGTCGCGCCACCTTCTCTCGTCGCCGAAAGCTGAGGACGGCGGCCTGGGCGCCTTCTCGCTCATCCTCGCCTTCGCCGCCGCCGGTTTCGGGGTGGCCGCCGTGCTAACGCCGATCGCCCACGCGCGAGTCACGCCGGAGGCCTGGATAGTGATCTGTGCCGGGATGGGCATGGCGGCCCAGATCGCCGTCGCCGCCTCGTATCGCTTGCCGGTGCTGCTGCCAGCCGCGCTGCTGCTCTCGACCGGCGTCCAGGGCGGCAAGATCGCGGCCGACACGATAGTCCAGCGCGACGTGGACGATTCCTATCGGGGCCGCGCCTTCGCCTTGTACGACGTGGCGTTCAACGCCGCCCTCCTGGTCGCAGCCGGGCTGGCCGCGTTGCTCCTTCCCGCGAACGGCTACTCCCGGCCCCTGCTGATCGCCCTGGCCGCAGTCTATGGACTGATCGGCCTGGCCTACTGGCGCTCAGCAGTGAGCCATCGACCGGCCTAGCGCTTGTGCGGCTGCGTGCTTTCGGAGATACGCTCGGCGGTATGCGAATTGGTGAACCGATGACGACCATCAGGGTGCCGAGGAGCCTCAGGGATCGTGTCGCAGCGCGCGCCGCCACTGCGGGCGTGACCATGGCCGAGGCGATAGCGCAGGCCCTCGAACAAGGAGACGAGGCGGAGTTCTGGAGCGGGGTCGGAGCGATGCCTGCCGAAGCGGTGCAGAGCGATGGGGCATTGTTCGATGCCTCGCTCCGAGACGGGTTGGCCCCTCAGCCGCTGGGCCGGGCGCGAGTAATGTGAGGGGGCTTGCTGAGACCCGTCATGGAAGCGTTTCGGTCGCCGTGTCGGCCCGACGGTGCGGGTCGTGGGTCAAAGCTCGGGGATCACGCAATCCAGGCCGGGGAAGACGCCGAAGTCAGAATCGAAAGTCACCCAGGTCGCTCCGGCCTCTATCGCCACTGCGGCGTGCTGCGCGTCCGCCAACCCGGCTCCGACCGCCCCAGTCTGGATGATTAGCTGGGAGAGGATCTGCCAGTGGCGAGGCCCGGGGGACACCAGCTTGACCCGCTCCGCCGCCAGCAGGCGCGCGAGCAGTTCGACCGCCGCCTGGGCGGACAGCGGTCGCGAGAAGACTCGCTTGTCGGTGCCGATCCTCATCACGCCGCCCAGAACTAGGACCGACAGGCCGAGTTCCGCGCCACCTGCCATCTCGCGCTCCAGCCACTGCGCAGCCTGGCCATGCCGAGGATGACCCTCGTGCAGTGCCGGCAACAGGACGTTGACATCCGGCATGATCATTCGGGACCGCCCGCTGCGGGTCCGGCGTCCATCGGTTTGGCGTCGCCCCTAGCGCCTCCCACCTGGTTCGAACCGGTCTTGGTCAAATAACGACGCACCTCCTCGTCGTGCGCGAACTGTCCCCAATCCGTCCCTTGCTCTAGCTCATGGCCCAAGTCAAGCGCTATGTCGGCGAACGCGAAGGCCCGCGTGGGCGGGCGAGTTGCCACCAACTGCGCCAATGCCTCTTCCACGAGCGACGTGACCGTTCGTCCCTGATCGACCGCCGAATGCTTGACCTGGCGATACAACTCATCTGGAAGGTTCAGAGTGGTCCGCATACAGATCAGCATATCGCTGGAGCAGCGATCTGTCAGTCGCCATCATCAAACCGAAGGCAAGGCGTCCCAGCCGCCCGGCTGTGACTGCGCCCGCCAGGCTGCCAGCAGCCCGACCACCGCCGTCGGGGAGTGGACGGCGCCAGACATGACCAGCCCCACCGCACGGTCCAAGGGAAGCCAGACCGGCACCAAGGCCGCCTCCTCGTGCTCCCGAACGAATCGCTCCCCCAAAGGCACTTGGGACAACGACCGGGCCAAGAACACATGGATGACCTCGCTAGTGCCACCCGGTGTCGAATCGAAGGTCAAGAGGTGACGCCAATCGGCCGCCCGCAGATCGGCCTCCTCGTGGAGCTCGCGCCGCGCCGTGTCCACCGGCGGCTCCCCCGGCACGTCGAGCAGTCCGGCCGGCGGCTCCCACAGCAGCGCGGCCACCGGGTGCCGGTACTGGCGTTGCAGCAGCACCCTGCCCTCGTCATCGACCGCGATGACCGCGACCGCGCCGGGGTGCCTCAGGTACTCGCGCCGGATGGCCTGCCCGTCCGGCAACGTCACATCGTCCGCCACGATGTCCCACACCCGCCCGTGGAACACCACCTCGGAACTGGCCACCGGGTAGGAGACGGGCTCGTCGCGCACTTCTAGTTGCCCGATGCCGTCCGGCCGTCCCGCCGCGCCACCCCGGCTCCCGTCATCCTGGCCACCGACAGTCCCGCTCACGGCTCGACCTCCAACAACCTGGTCTCCGCCTGGCGGGCAAGGGCCGCGCCCACAAGCCCCGCGAACAGCGGATGGGCCCGCGTCGGCCGGGACTTGAACTCGGGGTGGGCCTGCGTGCCCACGTAGTACGGGTGCACGTCCGGGGCCAGTTCCACGAACTCGACCAGTGACCGGTCCGGCGACTCGCCGGACACGCGCAGCCCGGCCTCCTCCAGCCGCTCACGGTAGGCGTTGTTCACTTCATAACGGTGCCGATGCCGCTCTGACACCCGTGACGACCCGTAGGCCCTTGCCACGACGGACTCGGACGACAACTCGGCATCGTACGAACCGAGCCTCATGCTGCCTCCCAAGTCGCCCTCCCCTTCGACGATGTGAAGCTGTTCCTCCATCGTGGCGACCACCGGATCGGGCGTGTCCGGGTCGAACTCGGTCGAGGACGCCTCGCTCAGCCCCAGGACGTCGCGGGCGAACTCGATGACCATGCATTGCAGGCCGAGGCACAGGCCGAGAGTCGGGAGGCCGTTGTCGCGGGCGAACCGCAGCGCCCCGAGCTTGCCCTCGATCCCGCGGATGCCGAAACCGCCGGGGACCACCACGGCATCGACGTCAGACAATTGGCGGCGGGCGCCGGACGGGGTCTCGCAGGTGTCGGACGCCACCCAACGGATGTTGACCCGCGTGTTGTGGTGGAAACCGCCCGCGCGTAACGCCTCGCAAACCGACAGGTAGGCGTCCGGCAGGTCGATGTACTTGCCGACCAACGCGACGGTCACCTCGTGGGCGGGATTGTGGACGCGCTCCAGCAACTGCCCCCAACCGGTCCAATCGACGTCGCGGAAGGGCAGGCCCAGGCACTGGATCACGTACGCGTCGAGCCCGCCCGAATGCAGGACTTTCGGGATGTCGTAGATCGACGCGGCGTCCGCACAGGTGACGACGGCTTGCTTGTCGACGTCGCACATCAGGGCGATCTTGTTGCGGATGTTCTCCGGCAGGTCGCGGTCCGCCCGGCAGACTATGGCGTCCGGCTGGATGCCGATGTTCCTGAGCGAGGCCACCGAGTGCTGGGTCGGCTTGGTCTTGAGCTCCTTCGACGGGCCGATGAACGGCACCAGCGAGACGTGGCAGAAGAAGCAGTTGTCGCGCCCCACCTCCTGGCGGACCTGGCGGGCGGCCTCCAGGAAGGGCAGCGACTCGATGTCTCCCACGGTCCCGCCGATCTCCGTGATGATGACATCGACCTGGTCGGATTCCTGCGCCCGCATGCGGGCTTTGATCTCGTCGGTGATGTGCGGGATGACTTGGACGGTGTCGCCGAGGTATTCGCCGTGGCGCTCGCGGGCGATCACTTTGGAGTAGACCTGGCCGGTGGTGACGTTGGCGGCGGCGCTCAGCGGCACGTCCAGGAAGCGCTCGTAGTGGCCGATGTCGAGGTCGGTCTCCGCGCCGTCGTCGGTCACGAAGACCTCGCCGTGCTGGAACGGGT
>JAISCU010000246.1 GCA_031265345.1 Bifidobacteriaceae bacterium | reverse complement strand
AGGTGTGCCCGGCCGCCACGAACGATCCCGCCGCCGGCGTGCCCCTGAGCGCGATCCGGACCACATCTTCTGTGCCGTTCAGCGCGACCGTCGCGTGGCTGGCCTGCCCTGGCTCAAGGGTGGCTCGGTACCGGCAAGTGAAGACCTCGCCGACCGCCTTCGGCGAGGCCTCGGACAAGAGCGCCAATCCTTGGCCCGACTGGCAGGTCACAGCCGCCGAGCCGCTCAGGTCCTGGCGCGAATCCGACCAGGCCCGCACCGAGACGGTGACTTCCTGACCCGCAGCGACGGCCACCTCGGTGTTGAGCGTGGAGCCCCTCGCTGGGGCTGGCGGCGCGGTCCCGCCCACGGTCACGTCCGCGACCTCGAGGTGCGCGTCCGGCACCGTGTCAGCCGGGCTCCCCGTCGGCGTCTTGACCGTCTGGGCGTCTGCAGGCAGTTGCACGATGCCGCTCACCAAGTACGGCGCCGCCCCCGTCTTGGCCGCCTCCCCGGGTGTGGCCGGGCGTCCGAGCACGTCCCGGACGGCGGCATCGGCGGAGATGTTAGCCCCTCCGCCCCAGGTCACGGCGACATACGCGCCGCTGGGCTGGCGGAAGTAGACAGTTCTGCCACTGGTGCCATGGGTGAGCGTGGCGACGACCTCCGCGCCCGCCAGATGGTCGGTCAGAACCGCCAACGCGAGCGTCGCGGGCCGTGGCGAGAGGTCCTTCCGGACTATCCCGAAGGAGCCGTTGACGGGTTCGTTGACCTCCTGCCAAGCGAACTCGAAGACCCGCTCGTAACCGGCGGCGAAGCCTTGGGCGTAGCTCTTGACCAGGTATTCGGCCTGTTTGAGCTCATCGGCGGCGAAGGAGCCGGTGGCGTCGCGGTTGATGGCGTAACCGGTCTCGGTGAGCCAGCCGGGCTTGTCCGCCACGCCTTGCTCCTGTTCCACCTTCTCAACGGAGGCGGACATGGCCGGCCACGGGTTCGACATGGTGGACGGCTCGGCCGAACGGAACTCCACCAGGTCGGCGGGGGTGTTGGCGTTCGAGGCGTTGCCGCGATAGAAGTGCTGGTTGCGGGTGTCGAAGAAAGGCGCGGTGTTGTTGGCGTAGACCTCCTCCATGAACTGGCCGGGGTAGTCGGCCGAACCGCCCATCACGACCCTGACGGGGTCCTGGCCGGTTCCGGGTTGCACCGATTTGACTCCGGCGGCGAACGCTTTCAGGAGGCTGGCGTACTGGTACGCGTAGCCCCGGAAGAAGGCGGAGGCGTTGGGCTCGTTCCAGACCTCGACCGACCGCACCTGGTTGGCGAGCGCCCACTGGGCGTAGCCGCGGCCGTAGGAGTAGGCGGCGTCGTAATCGGTCGGCGCGTCCTTGAAGTAATCGCTGCCCGGCCGGGCGCACTCTGGGGAGCTCTCGAACAGTTGCACGTCCTCGATCCCGCCCGCCGTGCGCAAGTCTGCCGCCACGGCTTTGGCCAGGCCGTTGCCCGGCTCGGCCCAACTGGTGCCGCAATCCGGCTGGGCCTCGCTCCAGTTCATGCGATCCCGCGCCGACCCGACGCCCAACTCGGCCAGCAGTTGCGCGGAGCGCTTTGACACCTCGGCCGGTGCTGTCCGGAAGCTCAGTTGCGCGTCCACGCCGAACCGCTGGTCTGGTGTCGGCTCTTGGGCTGGGAGCACCACGAACGAGCTGTCCCAGACGCCCCATTCGCCGTCCTGGCCGACGAATCGTGCCGCCACCGTGTAGTAGCCCAGGTCCAATTGGTCCAGGTGGACGCTGATCGGGCCGGTCGCCGCGGCCGGTTGGGCCATGGTTCTGGTGGCGACCTGATTGCCGTCAATGTCCTTGACCTCGAACTTGAGCGTCCCGGCCTGGGCGGGCACCGTCTCGAAGCTCCAAGCTGGTTGCTGGCCGTCGCGGAACAGCGTCTGCTCGAAGCTGTGGGACTGCGAGCCGAAGGTCTCACCGACCGGGTCCAGCACCACTCCTGGCCGCACTGCCAATTCTGACAGTGTCAGTGAGCCTGACCTGGGGGTTTGTTCTTGGGAGTCGGCTATGGCGTACAGCCGAACCTCGGTGGCGCCGTCCGGGACCAGCAAGGTTTCATCGACCGTGAGCCCGTCGAACTGGCCGAACCATGATCCGATGCGGTAGCGATGCAGGTCGCCCACGCGCGCCATCTTGGCCGATTGCTTGGCCGCGCGGCTGCCCGCGGCGCCCTTGGCGTCGAGCTCTGCGCCGTCCGCGCTGTAGAAGCGCACGTCGAGCGAGCCCTCTGCCCAACTCAGGGTCGACTTCACGGTGGCGCTGACGGTGATCGCGTCGAGAGTTGCCTCCTTATCGGTGTCCAGCTTGCAGGCCCAGGCCTCAGTCGATTCGGACGCGGCTGCTTGAACCGCCAGTTCGTTGGTCCCCGAGTTCACAGATGGAGTGTCGGCACCGGCCGCGTTCACGCAGTCCAACAGGGCTTCATACAAGGGCGACAATCCAATGGCTCGAACTGTCGCGGCGTCGAGTTGGTCAGATCGGTGACCATAGCTGGTCGAATCGAACAATCCGAAGCCCGAGCTGTAGGACCAGTGCGCTCGCCCGATTCCACGATCCTCGAGCAGAGCGGTCACGGTTCGCAACCACTCCAAGCGGCTGGCGATGGGCGCGTCTTTGAAGGCGCCGTACTCGCCGCAATAGACGGCCACGCCCCGGTCGTTGGCGAACTGGACAATGTACTCATCGAGTCGCTTGGCCAAGGCCTCGGCTGTCCCAACCCGCTGATAGGCGTCCCATTCCGTCTGGTCCGTTTCGCTCAGTCCGGAGAGCCGGGGCATGGTCGCGGAATCGTACGGGAAGGGGACGTCCTGGATTGTGACACGGGGTCCCACTCCCTGGTGCGTGAAGACGATTGGGCTATAGAAGTGGAAGGTGTAGACGAATGGGCCGTCATCGGGATACAAGTCCTCGTAGCGCGGCAGCGCCTTGGCCTCGCGCCAGTCGGCGTCCTTGTCGAACAGGAGATAGTCCTGATCGAGGACCTGCCCCACGATCACCGGATGGCGCTGGTCGGCGGACCTGATTGCCCTAACGACCTCGCCTTGGAGCTCGCCCCAAGCGTCGGTCGCCTCCGCCTCGCTCATGCCAGCGGGTGCCTTGGGTTCGTTCAAGACCTCGTAATAGACCTCGCTTGCGCCGCGAGCCTCGAAGTGCCTTGCCACCTGCGTCCAGATCGGTGCGAGGCCGGGCTTCAGGTCATCAAAGGACAGGGCGCTGCCGGGATGATAGGCGATCACAGTCTTGATGCCGCGTGTCGAGGCCCACTCCACGGCCTGGTCGAGCGCGCCGATCAACCTGTCATCCACCCGGTACCCGTCGCCTCTGTCTGCCAGTGAGTTGAAGTCAACCGGTATGCGCACGTGGTCCACACCGAGGCGCACGAGGACGTCGAAGTCCGCTTCGACGTACGAATTGGCGTTGCTTGGGTCGTTCAGAAATGGCCAATCGTCCAGACCCGTGTCGCCGTTCTTGATCGGCTGGAACCACGAATCGAGGTTGACGCCCCGATTCAGCCCGGAATCATTGCCAGCATCCTGCTTCAACGCGCCCGCCGACGCCGTCTGGTCGTCCGGCGTCGAGGCGGCCACCAGCGCCGCCACCAGCACCATCACACCTGCGAATGCAGCGGCAACTATGCCGCGCCTCGTTCGACTCATCGTTCTCGCCTTTCAATGAGCACGCAAACCCACACACGATACTGTTCAGTCAACCTCAGTGTCGGTCTCCGCCGCGTCCCCCAAATGGGTACTCTTTTTCGCCTAAGACTTCCTTTATCAGGGCCGACGCCGCGCGCCGGGGCTAACCCGGCGGCATCGTCCAGGCTCTGTTAAGCGGAACTACTCGGTCTGGACTCCGGGCTGCTCTCAGTCTAAGCGGGCCTGCGCGCCTCGCGGGTGAGCGGACGGGGCGCCTCAACGTAGTTGTACCCGAACGTGGCGCGCACAAGCCCAGCCACTTCCCGGGCCCGAGCGACCTGTGTGCCCGCGGCGGCCACGAGCCCGCCCGCGCCTAAACGCGCTTACGAGCGGCACGGGCCAGCAAATAGTCCGCCACAACGTAGATGTACCCGAAGGCGACCAGCGCGACGGTCAGAACACCGATTTGGAGCGCCACGCCGCCCACGCCGAGGGTCCCCACGTCCATGAACGAATAGGGATAGCGCTGGCCGCCTGCGAACCGGCCGCCGAATAACGGCCAAGTGAACCCGAACAGCAAATAGATGTACGGCGGAATGGCCCAGGTGATCGGATCGAACCAGCGCAAGCGTCCCTTGGGGCTGAACAAGAACCAATCGGCGATCGTGAGGCAGGGCGTGATGATGTGGATCAGATCGTCCGTCAACGTGAACGGCCTGTAGCCGTCGCCCTCCTGCACGAAGGCGGCTGGGGCCAGCACCACCAGGTAGATCAGCATGGTGACGGTGATGGCCATCATCACCATCGCGCCCAGCCGCGGCCACGGTTCGACCGGGCCGCGCCGCCCGTCGCGGGCCATTCCCCGAATCGTCACCACGGCCATCGCTGCGAGCCAGAGCAGACAGAGCACATTCGACTGGGTCGTGTAGTAGACGAACGCGCCCCACGCCGCGCCACCGCTGCCACCACTGGTGCCGCCACCGCCGCCAAACAGTCCGACGAGGCGGACCAATCCCGTCACGATCACCGCGATGGCCCCAAGACGGAATACCAACGCGAAGATGCGGGATTCGATTACCATGGCTTTCCTCCCCCTTCCTGGAGCGCGCCCGAAGATTTCCTGAGTCGCGCCTCAAAGCAGTGGCGCGAACCCAGTCGGCTTCAACTCAGTCGCCTTTCAACCCTGGCGGCCACAATCCAGGCCACGCTGGCTCAACCGATCAGAGCTGATTTGACCCGTGTGGCGTCAGCGCGAACTCTGGGATGGCAGGAACGGGACCAGCGCGGCCGCGAACGTCTCCAGGTTCAGGCTCTGGATAAGGACCTTGCCGGTGCCGTGGAACGTGTTCACCACGCCTTCGCCGGTGCCGATCGAACCGAAGAACCCGCTCTGCATCTCGATGCGATATTCCAGATTGCGATCCCAAGCCACCACATGCCGATTGTCGATTGTGAACCCTGGGCAATTGTTGAGGTTCATCTCGGTGATCGAACCGAACGCGTTCACCAGCATCGCGCCCTGTCCGTTGGTGGTCATGACGAAGAATCCGCCCTGCCCGCCGAACAGCGCTTTGCCCACGCTCTGGCGTTCCAAGGTGTACGCGACCGTGGAGTCCATCGCCAGGAAAGCGCTGTCGTTCAGTCGGTATTGATTCGCGCCAACATCCAGGCGGCAGATCGTTCCGGGACAACTCGGCGCTATTGCCACTTCGCCTCCCGGCGCGTTGCAGACGACCTGGGTTATGAACATCGATTCGCCGGACACCGCGCTGCGGGCGACCGCTTTGACAAATTTGCCCAGTCCCTCGCCCGAGGCGTTGAGCTTCGCATTGAGCTCCACCCCGGCCGAACGATAAACCATCGAGCCGCGCGATATGAGGGCTGTCTCACCTCCACCCATTTGGATGCGCGCCATTGGAAATTGCATATTGCTGTCGATCACGAATTGCATCGAGGGACACTCGCTTCCATAGGAGATGCTGTCTTGGGTCCGCCAGTCTTGGCGGTTCGGGGCACTGTCGCAGCGCTCTTGGGGCAATCCTATTGCTTTCACCCCGACGATGCCGCGCCCTCGTCCCGAGCGGTCAGATCAGGGCCTCCTGTATCGGGTTCGCGCCTGCGCCCCGCGTTCCGGGGCCCGTCGAGGCAGAACCGCCCGCGCCGGTCGCGGCTGCTGAGCCGCAGTGTGAGCCTCGGCTCGGACACGCAAGGCCATATCGACAAGGCCCTGGAGGACTTCGGGCGATGAACATGATCGCCGACACGGGCGGAATCGTCGCGGCCATCAACCGGGACCAACCCGACTCCGATCGGTTCCGGACGGCCCTCGCCGAGGCGACCACCGTCTTCGTCACGCCGCTGGTCCTGGGGGAGGCGCATTACGTGTTGTCATCCTCGGGCTCCAGGGAGGCCGCGGATGACCTGTTGAGGGACGTGGCGGCGGGCTTCTTCGATTTGATCCAGCCGACCGCCCGCGACTACGCGACAGCCGCGGACCTGATCGACAAGTACGCCGGGCAGATGCATCGCAAGCGCAGGAAACCTGGGTCGCTTGACCTGGCCGATGCCATGAACGTGGTGGCGGCAGCCCGCGTCGGCACGAACCAAATCCTCACGACCGATCAGGACTACCGGGCCGTGAAACCACTCACGAATCATCCGGCCTTCACCCTCATCCCGTGGGACGCACCGCTCTGACCAGCGCTTCCGCAGTGACTCGCGCCGTGCCTCGTCATCGCCCAGGCGGCGAGGCCAGTCTCGCATCCGTTCAGTCCAGCAGCCGAAATTGTGGCCCTTGGGCATGGAATGGGGACGGACCCGTTATCCACAGGGTTTGACCTGCGCAAACACGTGCGGAAAACCGCCGGGCGGGCACGGAAAGGTACCGTCCCCGGTTTGGGGGTGCTACCTGGACGCCGGGGCGTTCGAAGCGCTGGACATGTACGAGGAGCCCCGCTACCTCCTGGCTGCCCAACTGCCGTTCGACCTCGCCACCCTGGCGTTGGTCATGGCGTTGATCGGGTGCGCCGTGATCGGGATCGCGATCGGCGGGGAATGGCGCTCCGGCACCGTCCGGTTCTCCTGGGTCGAGCATTCCGCCAGGTCCTCCCCTGCGGTGATCCGTCTGGCCGTGGCCACTCTGGCCTGGTTCGCGGTCAGCCTGGCCGCTTTGGCCCTGGCCGCCGGGGCGCTCTGGCTGGTCGCCCACACCCGAGGCTTGCCCGACGCCGTGTCGCCGGCCTGGGCAGTCGCCGCCGTCGCCCGCGGTTCGCTGGTCGCAGCCGGTGGAGCGCTGGCGGGCGGGGCATTGGCGACGCTCACCAGGACCGACCTGGCCGTCCCGATAGCACTGCTGGTCTACCTGCTGTTGGCCGAACTGGCATTGCCCATGGCGATCGAGGGGGCCGTGACTCCGGCCAGTCAGATGTCATGGTTCGTCCACGGCCTCGACCCGACCATCGACCTGGGGTTCGCCTGCGGCGGCCCGGTCTGTCCGTCGCTCCACCCGACGGAACCGTTCACGCTGGTGCCTTGGCTCGTGGTCGCCGCCGCCGCCGTGGCAGCCGTCGTCGCCACAGCCTGGCGAAGCCGTGCAGCCGTCTGGCGCTGAACCCGACTGGGCCGCATCGGAGGCCCCTCACGGCCGGGTCTGTAACTGGCTTCAACTCGCGGCCGGGTCGAGTTGCAGGGACTTATGGACACCCGCGCCCGATGCGGCCTGGTCGGCCGCCCGTGTTCGCGCAGGCCAGCCAGTCGGCGGCAACGGCGGCCCGGTGCGGCCATGTCCACAACTGGCTCCAACTCGCTGCCCGGCCGAGTTCCAGGGACTTGTGGACACTCGTGTCCGATCCCGCCTGGTCCGCCGCCGGTGTTCGCGCAGGCCAGCCCGTCGCCTGCGTCGGCGGCATCGGCGGCCATGTCCGCGAACGGCTTCAACTCGCTGCCCGGCCCAGTTCCCGCCAGTTGTGGACGCCTTCGCGTCTCTGCCACGGCGAGTCAGGGACGTTCGACCGGCCGCGCACACCGGCCCCAACGACCCGTGAGGACCATTCTCAACTGAGGTTGGGCCTGTTCCAATGCCGTCGAGCTTGGGGGCAAGGCCGATGGCGGGGCTGGATGGTGGCGGGAACAGACAGGATCCATGGTTGTCGCGCCCGAGCGCCAGGGATCCTGCGTTTCTTCGGGACGGGTTTTCATCGAGCGTCAGGGATCCTGTCTTTTCGCCTCCGCTCCTCGGACGGCCTGGGGGCGGAGCCGCAGGTCAGCGGGCCGGACCCAAAAGGGCACGGAACAAGAAACGCAGGATCCATGGAAGTCGCGGAATCGGCGCTCCCGGAAAACGCAGGATCCATGGTTGTCGGCGCCGAGCGCCAGGGATCCTGTCTTTTTCACCGGCCCACGACCGCCCCGCGCCAGCCCCGCGCCAGCAGCCGCCGGCCGGGTCGGCCGCTCCCGCCTTCAAGTAGACGGCGTTGGAGACTGCTCCAATTCAGTCGGCTTGTGGCTCAGAGGGCTCGCGGGTGGGCGGCGGCGTAGACCTCGCGGAGGTGGTCGGGCGTCACCTTGGTGTAGAGCTGGGTGGTGGTGACGGAGGCGTGGCCCAAGAGTTCTTGGACCACGCGGATGTCGGCGCCGCCCTGCAACAGGTGGGTCGCGAAGGAATGGCGCAGCGTGTGCGGGGTCACCTGCGGCTGGCCGATCGCCCGACCTGCCGCTCTGACCAGCTCGAACGCGGCCTGGCGCGAGAGCCGCCGCCCCCTCGGGCCAACGAACAAGGCCGGTGTGCCGCGACCGCGCCGCACGCGAGCGGGACGTTCGCGCACCAGGTAGGCATCGATTGCCCCGCGGGCGTACGCCCCCAGTGGGATCATCCGCTCCTTGTCTCCCTTGCCGAGGACTCTGACCCAGTGCCGGCCGGGATCACCACCCCACGCGCCACCGGCCCACGTGCCACCGGCCCATGCGCCGCCAGCCGCCACGCTGCCACCGGCCCATGCGCCGCCAGCCCGCACGCCACCTGCCGGGGCGGTGGCACCCGGGGCGGCGGCATCGTGCAGAGGGGCACGAGGAGCCACCCCGACCCCCGCATGACCCAAGTCATCCAAGTCCAGGCCCAGCGCCTCGGAGACGCGAGCGCCGGTGCCATAGAGCACTTCCAGCAGCGCACGCGCGGTCAAGTCCTCCCCAGCCGCAGCGATCAAATCCTCCACCTGGTCAACGCTGAGGGCTTTGGGCAATCGCAAGCCGGAGGGGGGAGGCTTGACCTCGGCGGCGGCATCGGTCGGGGTCCAGCCCTCGAGTAGGGCGAAGCGGTGCAGGCCGCGCACGGCGGACATGATCCGGGCCACCGAGGAGGCCGCCAGCCCCGACCCCATCAGAACATCGCGGAACCCCTCGATCATCGGGCCGGTCACGGACGCCAACTCGACGTCGCCAAGATGACCCAGGTAACGCTCCAGGTCACGCCCGTACGCCTCGAGCGTGGCGGCGCTCAAGGCCCGCTCGACGCGCAGATGGGCCAGGAACCGCATTCGCCCAGTCGCCACACGCACATCTCAATACTGACGCATCGGGTGCATCGGCCCAAACGCCCGCCCAGGTCGGCCATAGGATTGAAGCCATGTCGCAATCGCTCCACTGGACCAACCTCGATAACGAAGCCGTCGCCACCGCCAAGGCCCTCGCCGCGGATGCCGTCGAAAACGCCGGTTCCGGCCACCCTGGCACCGCCATCTCCCTGGCCGGCGCCGCCTACCTGCTGTTCCAGCGCCTGATGGTCCACGACCCCGCCGACCCGGCCTGGCCCGGCCGCGACCGGTTCGTGCTCAGCGCCGGGCACACCTCGATCATGCTGTACACCCAGTTGTACCTGGCGGGCTACGACGTCTCGCTCGACGACCTCAAGGCTCTGCGCACGGCTGGCTCCATCACCCCCGGCCACCCCGAGCATGGCATGACGCCGGGCGTCGAGATGTCGACCGGGCCGCTCGGCCAGGGTTTGGCCAGCGCCGTCGGCATGGCGATGGCCGCCCGCCGCGAGCGCTACCTGTTCGACCCGACGGACACTGACAACGACGCGCACGATGCCGTTCGCCCGGCAGCGGCCGCCCCGCCAGTTCCCCACGTCCCGGCGGACAGCCCCTTCCGTCACACCATTTGGGTGATCGCGGGCGAGGGCGATATGGAGGAGGGCATCACCTCGGAGGCGTCATCCCTGGCCGGGACCCAGAAACTGGGCGATCTGGTGGTGCTGTTCGATCAGAACCAGATCTCCATCGAGGGCGACACGAACGTCGCTTTCACGGAGGACGTCGTCGAGCGCTACAAGGCCTACGGCTGGCACACCCAGACCGTCGATTGGACTCAGGGCGGCCAGTATCGGGAGGACTACGAAGCCCTCTATCAAGCGCTGGCGGCGGCCAAAGCGGAGACCGGACGCCCGTCGATTGTGCGGCTCAAGTCGATCATCGGGTGGCCGGCGCCGAACAAACAGAACACCGGCGCGATCCACGGCTCCAAACTGGGCGCGCCGGAAGTGGCGGGGCTGAAGCGAGCCCTCGGCCTGGATCCCGACAAGACTTTCAACGTGCCGGAGGAGGTCCTGGCGATCACGCGGCAGGCCCGCGAGCGCGGCGCCAAAGCCCACATCGCCTGGCGGGCCAAGCTGGCCGACTGGCGCGAACAGAACCCGGAGCGGGCAGCGCTGTGGGACCGGCTGAGCCGAGGCGCGCTGCCGGAAGGTTTGGAAGACGCGCTCCCTGACTTCCCGGCGGGAACCTCGATAGCTACGCGAGCGGCATCGGGCAAGGTGCTCTCCGCATTGGGACCGGTGTTGCCCGAACTCTGGGGGGGCTCGGCGGACCTGGCCGGCTCGAACAACACCACGATGGACGGGGCGACCTCGTTCCTGCCCGGCAACCCCGGCGGGCGCACCATCCACTTCGGCATCCGCGAGCACGCCATGGCGGCCATCATGAACGGGATCGCGCTGCACGGCCCGACCCTCCCCTACGGCGGCACCTTCCTGGTGTTCTCCGACTACATGCGCGGCGCAGTGCGGCTATCAGCCCTCATGGGGCTGCCTGTCACCTATGTGTGGACGCATGACTCGATCGGCGTGGGCGAGGACGGCCCCACCCATCAGCCCATCGAGCAGCTGGCCTCGCTGCGGGCGCTGCCGGGGCTGGACGTGATCCGCCCGGCGGACGCCGATGAGACCGCCTGGGCCTGGCGGCACCTGCTGGCCCGCCGCCGCCCCGCCGCCCTGATCCTGTCGCGGCAGAACCTGCCGGTGTTCGACCGGCTGCGGGACGGCCTGGGCGCGCCGCGAGACCTCTGCGGCGGGGCTTACGTCCTAGCCGATTCGCCGCTGCCTCGGCTCGACGTGCTGTTGGTCGCCACCGGCTCCGAGGTTCAGTTGGCACTGGGCGCTCGCGACCTGCTGGCCAGTGAGGGGATCGGGGCTCGTGTCGTCTCGGCGCCCTGCCTGGAATGGTTCGCCGAACAAACCCCCGAATACCGCGAGGACGTGCTGCCCGCGGCCGTGAAGGCGCGCGTTTCGGTCGAGGCCGGGATCGCGATGCCGTGGCGCGGCCTGGTGGGAGATGCCGGGCAATGCGTCTCGATCGAGACTTACGGCGAGTCGGCTTCAGGCGCACATCTGTTCGCGGAGCGCGGGTTCACCGCCGAGCATGTGGCCGAGGCGGCCCGCCAGTCGATCGCCGCCGCGCGGGACCGATGACCGCCGACCTCCCAGCGGCGCTGCCGGTCGACCCCCCGGTCAACCCCCTGGTGGACCCGGCCGACGAGAGGGTGCCGCGAATACCGCCTCCCTGCGCGCTGACGATCTTCGGTGTGACCGGCGATCTGGCCCGGCGCAAGGTCATGCCCGCCATCTACGACCTGGCCAATCGCGGGCTCCTGCCGGCCGGGTTCTCGCTGACCGGCGTGGCCAGGTCGGATTGGACCACGGCGCAGTTCGTGGGGCAGGCCCACGCCGCTGTCGCCTCCGGCGCGCGGACGCCGTTCCGCCAACGCGTCTGGGAGCAGTTGGCGGCCTCGATGACTTACGTGAACGGGGACATCGCCGACCCGGGGACCTATGAGCGGCTGCGCCGAGTCCTCGAGGCCTCGGACAGCGATTTCGGCACCGGCGCCAACCGGGTCTTCTATCTGTCGATGCCGCCGTCCACGTTCGCCACCATCTGCGATCGTCTGGCCGGGTCGGGCCTGGCCCGGCCGCCGGTCGCCGCCAAGGTCGTGATCGAGAAGCCGTTCGGCCATGACCTCGGTTCGGCCAGGGCTCTGGACGCCACCCTGGGGCGGGTGTTCGACCCGTCCAGTGTCTTTAGGATCGACCATTACCTGGGCAAGGAGACCGTCCGCGGGATGCTCGCCACCCGGTTCGCCAACCAAGTCTTCGAGCCCCTGTGGTCGCACGAGTACGTCGACCACGTCCAAATCACCATGGCCGAGGAGTTGGGAGTCGGGTCGCGCGCGGGCTATTACGACGGCATCGGCGCCACCCGTGACGTGATGCAGAACCACCTGCTGCAACTCCTGGCGATCACGGCGATGGACGAACCGGTCTCTTTCGGGGCCGCCGATCTGCGGGCGGCCAAACTGGCGGTGCTGGCGGCGGTGCGGCTGAGCGGGCCACCGGCCGAATGTGCCGTCCGCGGCCAGTACGCGGCTGGCTGGCAGGGCAATATCCAAGTGCCCGGCTACCTCGACGAGCCCGGCATTCCGGCGGGCTCCAAGACCGACACTTTCGGCGCCCTCAAACTCGAGGTCGCGACCGACCGATGGCGGGACACGCCGTTCTACCTGCGCACCGGCAAGCGTCTGGGGAGGCGGGTGACGGAGGTGGCGATCACCTTCTCGCGCACGGCCAGTCAGGTCCGGGCCGGGCTCGACACCCGCTACTTGGGCGCGAACGCACTGGTGGTGCGCATTCAGCCCGACGAGGGCATCACGCTGAGAGTCGGGGCGAAGGTCCCGCAGACAGACATGGAAGTGCGCGATGTGACCATGGACTTCTCCTACGGGCACGCCTTCACCGAATCGCTGCCGGACGCTTACGAGCGCCTGATCCTGGACGTGCTGCTGGGCTACGACCCGCTCTTCCCTGGGGCTGATGAGGTCGACCAGTCGTGGCGGGTGATCGATCCGGTCGAAGAGCACTGGTCCTCGTTGGACGGGCTGCCGGAAGCATATGCGGCAGGGACCTGGGGCCCGGTGGCGGCTGACGACTTGCTGAGGCGTGACGGCCGTGAATGGAGGCGCCCATGATCATCCCGTTGTACGCAACCTCGACCGCGCAGGTCGCGACCAAGCTGATCGAACTCCGCGAGGACGGCGGCGTGGCGGCCCTGGGCCGGGTGCTGACGCTGATCATCCAATGCCAGGCGGGCGATATCGAGACGTCGATCCAGGCCGCCAACCTGGCGTCGATGGAACACCCCTGCCGGGTGATCGTCCTGACCGCCGAAGACTTGGGCGGCCCGGCCTCGATGGACGCCCAGATCAGGGTCGGATCGGACGCCGGCGCCTCGGAGGTGATCGTGTTGCGGTTGCGCGGCGCGCCCGGCGCCCACCTCGACTCCGTGGCCATGCCGTTGCTGCTGGCGGACGCGCCGGTGGTGGTGTGGTGGCCGGACCAGCGCCCGGCGGTGCCAGCCCGCGACCGTCTGGGCCAGCTCGCCTCGCGCCGCATCACCGACGCCATCGCCAGCGAGCGCCAACTCACCGACCCGGCCGAGCGCCGGACCGCGCTCTCGCGGCTGACCAGTGGGTACAGCCCCGGCGACACCGACCTGACCTGGACCCGGCTGACCCCCTGGCGGGCGCAATTGGCGGCCAGCCTCGAAATCCCTCCGATCGAGCCGATCACTTCCGCCACCGTGACGGGGCCACGCTCCGCGGGATCAGATCTGATGGCGGCCTGGCTGGCCTCGCGCCTGGGCGTGCCGATCCGCCACGAGGTCACCGACACGCCTTTTCTGATCGCGGTCGAGTTCCATCTTTCCGGCGGCCGGCGCATCCTGCTGGACAAGGAACTGGAGGAATCCCAAGCCGTCCTGCGCATCTCCGACCAGGTCGACCGGGTGGTGTCGCTGTCGCGACGCTCCCGCGCCGAGGCGCTGGCCGAGGAACTGCGCCGCCTCACACCGGACGCCGCCTACGGTCGCCTGGTCCTGGACGCCCTGCCCGCCTATCTGACCGGCTGTCCGACCGGCTCGGCCGATGGAGGCGCCTTGTGAGAGACGTGATCGTGTTGCCCGATCCGGTGGCGGTGGCGGACGCCGCCTCCCAGCGGCTGGCCTCGTTCTTGTTGGAGGCCCAGTCGCTCCATTCGCCCGTGCATGTGGCGCTGACCGGCGGCGCGACCGGCATCGCGGTGCTGGAACGGCTCCGCCCCAACCCTCTGCTGGGCGCGATCTCCTGGCCGGACGTGCATTTCTGGTGGGGCGACGAGCGGTTCGTGGACGCCTGGTCGCCGGATCGCAACGACTTGGCCGCGCGCCGCGCTCTGTTGGACCATCTGCCTGAGGCGCCGGGCGGCATCCATGCCATGCCGTCCTCCGACTTGGGGTTGTCTCTGGACGAGGCGGCGGCCCGCTACTCCGGCGAGTTGCGCCACTTCAATGTCGTGTTCGACCTGGTGCTGCTCGGGGTAGGCCCGGACGGGCACGTCGCGTCGATCTTCCCCGGCCGCGGGGGCGGCGCCGCGCTCGCCGCGCCCGCCGCCATCGCCCGCCCCGCCACCCCCCAGCCCCCGCCCGCACGCGGGTCCCAGACGCGGGCCCCCCTCAACCCCGCCCC
>JAISCU010000104.1 GCA_031265345.1 Bifidobacteriaceae bacterium | reverse complement strand
GTCGTGAAGCGCCGCTTGCCGCAAGACTGCTTGGTCAGTGACTCCCTCGATCGCCCGGTACCGGACTCCACTGGCCGGATCGTTCAGCGCCGCCTGCTTCAGAACGGCTTGGTCGGTGACCCGCATCACGGCCTCTCGGCGGACGTTGCAATCCTCAGAATTCAGCGCTAGTTCGATGCAAGCACTCCCATCAGCAACGCGCACCATCGCGGATTTGCGAACGTCAGAATCATCGGTTGTCAAAGCGATTTCCTTCAAGAGCGCTTGGTCATTGACCCGTTCCACCGAGGTCTTGCGTGTCAAGGAATCCGCGTCCATGAGCGCCACTTGCTTTAGGACATCCTGGTCGGTTACCAACTTAACCGCCCCTCTGCGGACGCTCGGGTCGTCGTCTTGAAGCGCCGCCTGCTTCAAGACCTCCGGATCGGTCACCCGTTCGATCGCCGCTGAACGGACCTCCCAATCCTCATCCATCAGGGCCACCTGATTCAAGGCCCCTTGGTCAGCGACATGTTTCACCGCCTCCTCGCGGACCAGCGCGCTCTTGTCTTTCAGGGCCGCGTTATTCAGGACTCGCTGGTCGCTGACCCTCCGCACCGCCGCCAGACGAACAAGCGTATCCGCGTCTTCCAACGCCAAGCGGCGCAGAACGGACTGATCCTTGACGAGGCGCGTCGCGTCCGTGCGGACACCCGCGTCGTCGTCTTGAAGCGCCACCTGTTCGAGGGTCGCTTGGTCGGTGATCCGTCCCACCGAGGTCCTACGTGTCCCGGAATCGGCATCCACGAGCAGCACCTGCTTCAGGACATCCTGGTCAGTTACCCGCTCCACCGCCGCCATACGGACGTGCACGTCGTCATCTTGAAGCGCCACATGACCCAGGATGGCTTGGTCAGTGATCCGTTTCACCGCCGCGAGCCGCACCGAGGAATCCTGGTGGTTGGACGCCAACCCGTTCAGCATCTCCGCGTCGGCAAGCTGTCCCAGGGCTTCAGGTGCCTTCGGCCAGCCCTCGAGACACGACGGAATTGGACCGCGAGCGACGGACGGGAGCAACTGGATGAGGTCTTCCAGACCGAGCTTGCGCAGCGCGACCTCGACGACCGGCCGGTCAACCGAGGAGACTGCGACTTGCTTCAGGACCTGCGGGTCGCTGACCCGCTCCACCGCCGCCTTACGGACCAACTCGCTCTCGTCTTTCAGCGCCGCGTTGTTCAGGACCCGCTGGTCGGTGACCCGCTCCACTGCCGCCCGGCGGACGGACCAGTCAGGGTCGTTCAAGGCTACGTAGCTTAAGAACGTCTGATCGGTGACCCCTTTCACCGCTGCGATGCGGACGTCCCCATCCTTACATTCCAGCGCCACGGTTCTGAGGATTTCCTGGTCAGTGAGTCGCTCAGCCGCTGCCTTCCGCGCGTCCTTGTGGCGGCCGACGGTAGCGATCCGGGCGAGCTTCCGCTGATCGCTCACCTTCGCGACGGCGGCCAACCGTTTCTCGCGGTCGCCGTTGGCCCCACCACCGCTGTCCCACGGACTGAACAAACCCATGACCCTCACCTTCCCGAATCGGAATCCGGCTGCCTCCAACCCGCTCCGCCGGGCGGGTCACGCCTCGATGCCAGCTTAGGCCGGACACCCCTGTGACGGGTCTGCTTTGAGCAGACAAATCGGCATGACCTCGCCCCGGTCAATCTAGCGTTTATACTAGATTGCCATGGAGACGATCTCCCTCACCGACTTCAATCAGAACCCGTCACGGGCCGCCCGGCTGGCCGACAGGGACGGGGCGGTTCAGATCAGTCGGCGCGGGCGGGTGGCCTATCGCCTCAACGCCGAGCGGGCCGAGCCGCCAGCTGACCCCATCGATGCCCTGATCGCGGCAGGATTGGCGCAGCCCGCCAGAACAGCCCAGCGACGGCCCATCCCTCGCAGCACGCCACCAACCGGAACCCACCTCGGCGATTCGCTCGAAGCCGACCGCGCCCGGCTCGACCCCCACAATGACTGACGCCCAGCGCTGGTACGTCGATTCGTCCGTCCTGCTGCGCGCCATCGTGGACGAGTCCCGCGCGGCCAAGGACTGGCTCGACCGGGCCAGCGCCCGCGGGGACGTGTTCGTCGCCTCGCGCCTGATGGAGGTCGAAGTCCGGCGCGTGTCGATGAACGCGGGAGTCGATCAAGGACTCGTCGGCCAATACCTGGACCAGTTCGTGCTCCTGACCGTCGATGACGCGTTACTGGCGGAAGCCATCGGCCTGGGCCAGGCGCTCGGCGGAGCGGACGCGATCCATGTGGCATCGGCGTTGCGAGTGGGAGCAGGCGCGGTGACCATGGTCACCCACGACAAACAGATGGCCGATGCCGCCGCTCAGCTTGGGTTCGCCGTCTTGGATCCCGTTGGCGACGATCCGGGCCATGGCCCTGTGGGATAAGGTCGGCCGCCGCGAGCCCGACCACCATCTGGCGGTTTAATTCTGGTGTGACTCAACCGATCTGGATGACCTGGCCGCTCGGCGTGCGCGTGACAATCCGCCGACGCCTGCCCGAGGGAGGCTTCGCCGACATGGTCGGCGTTCTCGAAGCAGCCAGCCTGGATCACGTCCTGGTCCGCCACCGTAGCGGACAATTGCGTCGCATCGACGCCGACTCGATAGCGATCGCCCACCTGATCCCAGAACCAGCCGGGCAGGCGAACGGGAGCCTCGGCGCGGCATCGGACAACTGACCGGCACAGACGCGAAGCCGCGCCGATGGCTCGCCTGATGCCTAGCTGCTCGTGCGCCGAGGCTAGGACCGCCCGTTCTTGAGTTCGGCGAGCCTCAACTTCGCCTCTCGCTGGACTCCCGGGAAACCCGACCCGGCGATAGCCAGATACTCCAGCAGAGCCCGCCCGTCCTGCTTTTCGATGGTCTCGGCGTTCTCGTGTGGGCGAGACCATCCGTTTGCAGTCTTCGGCCGGTCGAGACCATCCAAATGCAGGTCGCGGCCAACCCGCTCAACCCCCTGACAAGGGAAAACAGAAAACCATGATCTGCAAAACGATGGTCTCGTGCCCGTCGAGGCTGCATTTGGATGGTCTCGGCGGTCGCCGGTGGTCGAGACCATCGGTTCGCAGCCTTCAGCCGGTCGAGACCGTCGGTTTACGCGTCCCGCACGCGCCGAGCAGGCCCCGGCCGACCCAGGCCACCCGCAACGGCGGCCGCTGCCGACACGCCATCCGGAAGATGGCTCGCCGGCCAGCCAGAGAACCAACCGGGCGGGCGAGCGGGAGTCTTGGCGCGGCATCGGCCACCGAGTGATCCACATATTTCGCGAAGTGCGTTTCGCTTAATAGTGGAAACATGTTGCCGAGAATACGGGCGCTCGGGTCGCACGGACGCATGGGCGCAGCGAGTGACGACTTGCGGAGTCTTGTCGCCAGCTCGACCTTGGCCTTGCGGCAGTTGCTGATCGATCAGCAGGTTTGGCTCCGACAGCGGGGAAGTTGCTGCTTGATCCGCAACTCTGCCAAGGGGGCATGGATCTGATTGACCAACTGCCGCCAGTCCACCACCTTGCGATCAAAGCCGAACGAGGGACTCGCTCAAGGAGCCCCGACCCAGCGGGAGCCTTGGCGCGGCGTCGGGAAGATTTGGCACTTGCCTGTGACCAATTGTCTGCTCGGCGCAGACCGCGCGGGGCTAGCTGCGAACTAACGTGGCCGGTGATCAACCGCTTCAAAGGAGGAACGTCATGCACATGAACCATTTCACGCTTGAACCCGGCGACCGCTGCCCCGACGGACACGCCATGGCTGACATCTGTTACTACGTGGGCGAAGTCATAGATGTCAGCGAGAACAGGGAGCTTGTCGGCGGATCGGGCGGTCAGGGTCTGGCGCTCCAGACCACGCGAACGACGACCTATCGGAACGTCCAGCCCCGCACGGGAAGCTACTGCGAGGTCGGCTGGAACACTTTCCAGGAACTCCGTGAGACGCGCCTGGCCAAGACGCCGAAACTGTTGCCGGTCGGCCTGGTCCTGCTCGGACTGGCGGTCGTTGCCTTCCTGCCCCTGCCCATGTTGGGACTTGGGGCCGACTACAACTGGGTCACCTACCTGGACTTCGCCGTCTTTGGGCTCGGCGCTATTGTGACCATTGTCGGCGCCCGAGGCAACGAGCAACTCAAGGATCATCGCTGGTTCGTCAAGGGAATCGATCGCAAGGGCGGTTCCCGTTCCCCGCTGACCCCGGAGGAACGCCACGAGATGATGGAGAACGCCTGCTCTGGCGCCCTGGTGCTATGGGCCAAGGGGCAACGCCTGGTTCCAGCCGGTCAGGCGTTCTTTTCGACCCTCGAATACCGCGAGTTGAACCCGGGGTAGACAAGAACTCGCATCGGAGCCGCGGCACGCCACCCCAAGTCCTGGAACCCCTTCTGGGGATCCGGGGTTGCGGCAATTGTCGACCCCATTGGCAAGACGCGCAACACAGCCACTGCCGGGCCGTGTCCCAAGAACCCGACGCTCGTGCCAGGCCCAGGCCAACCCGACGTACGCGACCCGGCCGACCGCGCGGCATCGTACACCTGTAGCCCTAAATCAGCCCCCTTCGCCGGGCTTCTTGCAGACGATGGCGTTCATCGGGTCGTAGCGCCAATGCCAATCCTCTTTGGCCTGGGCATTGCCGTCCGGGTCGGTCTTGACGCGCCAATAGTCGACCTGGAAGCCGGAGATGCCGCCCGATTGAGCCTTGCAATCGGCGGCGGTCGACTCGATGGTGCGCGGCGCGACGTACGAGTAGGGCTGGCCGATCTCGGCCTCGACCGTCCAGTACTTGGTGGACCAGAGCTCGACCCAGACCTTCAACGAATCGGACACGCCCGCCCGCAGCACCACGCCGTAGGGGGTGTCGTTCTTGAACTTGTTGTCGATCTGGCCCTCCCAGAGGGTGGCCTCGCGGCCGGTCGGGTAGCGCGAGAAGTAGTTCGAGTGGGGCGTGTGCTCCACGTCCACCATCCCGGCCAGGTGCGACGCGTTGTAGAGGGTGGTCGAGAACTGCGACAGCCCACCGCCGATCCCGTCCTGCGACACCCCGGACACCACCACCCCGGCATTGAACCAGCCCGTCTCCAGGCTACGATGGCCCAACGCGTCGTCCAGCGAGAACGTCTCGCCCGGCCCCACCAGCATCCCGGTCACGATCTCGCCCGCCTTGCGCAGGTTCTTGGTGCGGTCGGCGGAGTTCGTGGCCTGGGTCTCGAACCGGCCGATGATCTCCTTGACGCCGAGCTTCTCCAGTTCGGCGCGACCGGCGGCGGCATCGGTCTCGGTCAGTTCCACTGTGGCCTGCCGCGCGTCCCCGCTGGCCAGCGCCGCCGTGGCCATGGCCTCGGCCAATTGGTCAGCGTCCACTTGACTGCCCCGGCGGCCGTCCTCGATGGTCGGCTGGCCGTCCACGAACACGAAATGCGCGTCCTCCGCGCCGGTCTCGGTCCCCTCGGGCAGGCGCTTCGAGACCGCCGCCCGCAATAGCTCCTTGTCCCAGCTCAGGACCAGCGACTCGCCCCCGTCGGCGTCCGGTTCGATCACCGCCGCCGCCGCGACCTCCGTCGCCGGGACTTCTGCCTGGGCTCCTCCCACGTTGACCTGGACGGGTCCGGACAAGAGCGGCTCGGCGATGGTCTGGACGGCCTGGTCAACCTCGGCTTGTCCGATCTTCGGCGCCACCTCCTCGACCGGCAACTGCCACGGCCCTGGTTTGGCCAGGTAATCCTTCTCGATCTGGCTGGCAGCCGCCGCCGTGTCCAGCGCCCGCCCGGCATTGGGCTCAGTGGTTTGGACTTCGCCCGTCGCGACCGTCACGGTGCCGCCCACCGGCTCGGCCTGGGTTTGGGCCGCCAGTTCCTGGACATGAGCTTCCAGCGCCGGGCGGTCAAGTATCAGGACGGGTGTCTGTTGCCCGATGCCGCTCACCTGGTCCCACAGCCGCGCCGGGTTGAAGCTCAACCCGGTGACCGCCGCCACAGTGTCCTCAGCCGAGAATCCGATCCCCGCTATCACCGGGTCGAAA
>JAISCU010000123.1 GCA_031265345.1 Bifidobacteriaceae bacterium | reverse complement strand
CAGCGCGAGCGGTCGGGCTGGGGTGTCGTCGCGCAGCACGGTCTGCGGAACGCGATGACCGGCAAACAAGCCAAACAGGCCGCCAGGGCCGGGGCGGCCGGGCTGGACCTGCCGGTGGTGCGCGAGGCGCAGGACCGGGGCGAGCTCACCGTCGAGTCGACGGACGCGGTCGTCACCGCCGCCCGCAGGTCGGACGACCCCGAGGTGCAGCAGAAGGTGGTCGAGTCCGGGGTGAGGCTGGCGAAGGACCAGCCGACCGGGAAGGTCAAGGCCTTCGCCGAACGGCTGGTCTCCCACCTCGACCCGGCCGCGCTGCAGAAGGGGCACGCCCAGGAGGTCGAGAAACGCAACGTTAAACTCGTGCCCAAGCCCTACGGCATGGCGCAGCTTACGGCGTTCGGCCCGGCCGTGGAGCTGCGGACGGTGATGGACGGGGTCGAGGCCGCCGCGAGGAAGACCGCCGAGTTCGACAAAGACCTCGAGGTGTCCAGGACCCCGGCGCAGCGGTCGTTCGACGTGTTCTGCTCGATGTGGACGCCATGCGACGCCCCGGAGGAGCGCGCGAAGTCCGTGAACCAGTTGATGGCCCGCCCGCACATGCTCATCCACGTGCCCGCCGGGACCCTGCTCGGCTCGTCGGACCAGCCGGGTTGGCTGTCCGACGACACCCCCATACCCGCCGACGTGATCCGCGAACTCGCGAAAGACGCGACTTGGCAGGCTCTGGTCGAGGACGCCGGCCGCTTGGTCGGACTCGGCGACCGGGTCCTGCAACCCGGACTGGTCGTCCACCCGGCAGACTGGCCAACGGGCGCCTTCCCCAACACGACCGGTGGGACGGCGACCAGCCCAGCAAGGATGGCGGCCGGGTCGGCAACCGGGACGCCTGGCGCACTGCCGGACCCGGCCGATTGGCCCGCCAACACCATCGCCAGCGACTCCTACCAGGCGGGCGCCAAGCTGAGGCTCCTGCTGGAGGCCAGGGACCGCGGCTGCGTGGCGCCGAACTGCTCCGCGCCGCCAGGCAGGTGCGAAGCCGACCATCGGGTCCCCTACGACCCGTCGAGACCCGCCATCGAGCAGACCACCGGTTCGAACATGCAACTCTTATGCAAAGCCCACCACCAGCTGAAGACCCACCACGGATGGGCACACAACCACGACCCCGCCACCGGCCAGACCACCATCACCCCGCCACACAGCCCACCAGTTCTGACCAGTCAGCGGGAATGAGCCGACACGCACATGGCCAGGGGCGGCTGCGGCGATTCGGCTCGGCCCGCGCCGGACCAGCGAATACGAAAGACAACGCGAAACGTCGGCCCCGCTGGTCCTCTCGAAGTCGAGTCAGGCCCGCGCTGACGTCGCGACCGCGACGATGGCCCGTTCGACAGCGTATTGGCGGGCGGTCTTGGAGCTCGACCCGCCCAGACCCTTCACTTGAGCATCGGCCTTCGCGACCGCCAGGATCGCGCGAGCCAAGCCGGCGCCATCCCAATGTTGGAGCGCCCGGCGAGCTTGATCGGCCTGCCAACTGTTCATCTTCAGGTCTTTGACCGGGTCCTTTCCCACCTGCACCGCCCCGCCGACTTTCGCCAAGGTCCTCAGCTTCCCGGCCAACGCTCCGATCATCGGCACCGGATCGACCCCCGAGCCCAACGCGTAACGCGCCAGGCGCAAGGCCTCTCCGACATTGCCGACCACGGCGGCATCGGCGACCTTGAAAGAAGTGGTCTCGAGACGACCACCGTAATAGCGCTCAACCAATTGGGCGGTGATCGGCCCGGTGGTGTCCGCCATCATCTGCTCGGCAGCCGAAGCCAGTTCACGCAAGTCCGAGCCCACCGCCTCGACCAGAGCCGTGACCGCCCGCGCGTCGACGCCCCGGCCACCACGCCGGAACTCGGCCCTCGCGAAGGCCTCCTTGTCGCGGTCGTAACGGATCGGGTCGGCCTGGACCTCGGCCGCACGAGCCTTCCGCAGCGCATCGACCAACTTCTTGCCCGAGCGACCGCCCGCGTGACGGAAAATCACCATCGCGTCCGGGCTCGGGGACGCGACATAGGCCAGCGCCCCGTTCAAGAAATCAGCTCCGGCCTTCTCCGCCTGGTTCACCACGACGACCGTGTAATCCGCGAACAGGGAGCCGCTGGCTGCCGCAGCCAAAGCGTCTCGACCGGCGTCGGCGGCGTTGATCTGGGTGAAATCGAGATCGGCATGCTCCTCGCGTGCCAGACGTCCCAACCGCTGAACGGCTCGATCTGCCAGCAAATCCTCGGGACCGAGCACCAGCACCAACCGATCCGCTTCGATGCGGTCCCACGGAACAGCGCGGCTGCGCGCCGACGAATCAGCCATGCAGACGATCTTCCCACGCCCCGGTGACACCGGGCCGGCCCGGCGGCATCGGCAAACCTTTGTTAGCCATCTGGCGCGAGGCCCGGCCGACAACGACTAATCTGGCTGTACAGGTCAGTCGGCTGGGCTGTGGTAAGCGTCCCAGTCGACAAGAAAAACCCCGGCTGCGACCCCGAGCCGACGCGAGAAAGGGTACGTTCCTAGACATGGCTACACCCCGGGTCTTGGCGATCGTTCTGGCTGGCGGAGAGGGCAAACGGCTGATGCCGTTGACCCGCGACCGCGCCAAGCCAGCGGTCCCGTTCGGCGGCATCTACCGCCTGATCGATTTTCCGTTGTCCAACCTGGTCAACTCCGGTTATTTGCAGATCGTGGTGTTGACCCAGTACAAGTCACACTCGCTCGACCGTCACATCGCGTCGACCTGGAACCTGTCCTCGTTGCTGCATCAATACGTGGCGCCGGTGCCGGCGCAGCAACGCAAGGGCAAGAACTGGTTCCTGGGCTCGGCCGACGCCATCTACCAGTCCCTCAACCTGCTCGACGACGAGAAGCCGGACATCGTCGTGGTGGTCGGCGCGGACCATGTCTACCGCATGGACTTCTCGCAGATGGTGCGCCAGCACATCGAATCGGGCGCAGAGCTCACAGTGGCGGGCATCCGCCAGCCCATCGCCCTGGCCGACCAGTTCGGTGTCCTGGAGACCGATCCGGAGCACCCCGGCTTCATCAAGGAGTTCCGCGAGAAGCCCAAGGACGCGCAGGGCTTGCCGGACGACCCGGGATCGGTCCTGGCGTCGATGGGCAACTACGTGTTCACCTCCGACGCGCTCATGGACGCGGTCTTGACGGACGCCACCAAGATGTCCTCCCGTCACGACATGGGCGGCGACATAGTGCCCGCCTTCGTGGAGCGCGGCGCGGCCGGCTTCTACGACTTCAAGTTCAACGACGTGCCCGGGTCGACCGACCGCGACCGGGCGTACTGGCGCGACGTGGGCACCCTCGACGTCTATTACGAAGCCCACCGCGACCTCATCTCGACCGTTCCAGTCTTCAACCTCTACAACTGGCGCTGGCCGCTGATCACCGGCAACACCGGGCTGCCGCCAGCCAAGTTCACCCACGCCGAGCCTGGACGGATAGGCCACGCCTCGCGTTCGCTGGTCTCTCCCGGCGTGATCGTGTCCGGCGCCACGATCTCCGGCTCGGTGGTCTCTCCCGGCGTGCACCTGCACTCGTGGTCGCAGGTCACCGACTCGGTGGTCCTGGACGATGTCGAGATCGGACGCCATGCCCACGTCAACCGCGCCATCGTGGACAAGTCCGTGACGGTGGCGCCGGGCGCGACCATCGGGATCGACCAAGAATTGGACCGCGCCCGCGGCTACGCCGTCACCGCCGGCGGGATCACGGTGGTCCCCAAAGGCGCGACCGTCGAGCCGTGACCGCCGCAGCGCTCCTGGTGGTGGACGTCGATTCGACGCTCACCACGACCGAGGGGATCGACTTGCTGGCCGACCAGGCCGGACACGGAGCCGAGGTCGCTGCGATCACCGAGCGAGCCATGCGCGGCGAACTCGATTTTGCCGCCTCCCTGCAGGAACGGGTGGGCTTACTGCGTGGCCTCGGGGTGGATGGCCTGGCGCGGGCGACTTCGTCAGTGCGCCTCGCGCCGGGCGCGCGCGAGTTGGTCGCCGCGCTCCACGCCGACGGCTGGGCTGTCGGCGCCGTCTCGGGCGGCTTTGCACAGATGGTCGCGCCGTTGGCCCTGGACCTCGGCTTGGACTTCCACCGGGCGAACGCCCTCCAGATGTCCGATGCCGTCTTGACAGGCCGCCTCGACGGTCAAGTCGTCGACCGGGCGGCCAAGGCGGCAGCTCTGCTGGAGTGGGCCGGAGCCCTCGGCCTGCCAACGTCGAGGGTCGCGGCCATGGGCGACGGCGCCAACGACCTCGACATGATGGCGGCGGCTGGACTGTCGATCGCGTACGGCGGCAAACCGGCCGTGGCCGCGGCGGCGGACCACGCCATCGACGGCACGTTGATGGCGGCGCTGCCGCTGCTGCGGGCCTTCGCCGCCCAGGCGCCCGTCGGGCCGACCTCCCGGCCACGTTAGGCTTGAACCAGGCGGAAAGGGGGTTGGCGATGACCATTTTCATCGTCGTCGCGGTGGTGGGCTTGGCGTTGCTGCTGGCGTCCACCCTGGTGGACGGTATCGGCGACGCGTTGGACTTCGGCTCCGGCGGCGCCGGGATCATCTCCGGGGCCTCCATCGGCGGCCTGGTCGCGGGCATCGGCTTCGGCGGCATACTCGGTCTGACCATGAGCGACAACTGGGCGCTGGTCACCTTGACCTCGGCCGGGACGGGTCTGATCATCGCCGCCGCGGCGACCGTCTGGTACACCTGGCTGCAGCGGGCCCAAGGCGACGAGGAAGACCTGTCCATGCGCGGCATCGTCGGCACAACCGGCACCATCCGCAACGTGGCGCCAGGCGACCCGACCACCGGCACGGTCGCGGTGACCTACCTGGGCGCGGCGCGCACCATGCAGGCCCTCGCCGACCAGCCGCTCAAAGCCGGGATCCTGGTCACGGTGCGGCAATTGATCGACCCTGAGACCGTCCGAGTCGAACCCAACTGAGTCAAACGAAAGGCCACCCCCGTGACTGAATTCCTGGACCGCAACGGCTCCGTCGTGGCGATTGTCGGCATCATCTTTGTGCTGGGCCTGATCGTCCTGGCCGTGGCGCGGCGCTACCGCATACCCCAGGCCAACGAGGCCCTGGTGATCACCGGCGCCCGTGGCTCGGAGGGCGGCGTCAAGATCGCCCTGGGGTCCGGCGCGTTCATCGTCCCGTTCATCCAGAAGTGCACCGTCATCTCGCTGGAGGCGATGCGGATCGAGCTGGCCGTCTCCGGGGGCGTGTCGAAGGACAACATCAAGGTCCGTGTCGATGCCGTGGCCCAGGCCAAAGTGGACGGAACGCCGGAAGGCGTCCGGGCGGCCGCCCAGCGGTTCTTGGACTCGGATTCGGAGATCGCCAACAACATCCGGTCAATCCTGGCGGGCGCGCTGCGCGGCGTGATCGGCAACATGACCGTGGAGGAGATGCTGCGCGACCGCGAGGGTCTGGCGACCAAGATCCGGGCCGCCGCCATTGAGGCGCTCTCGGAGTCCGGCCTGCGGGTGGACACCCTGCAGATCAACGACATCGTGACCGACCCGGAGGACTACATCACCAACCTGGGGCGCCCCCAGGTTGCAGAGACCCGCCGGTTGGCGGAGATCGCGGAAGCGGACAACGAGCGCCAGTCGGCGGAGGCGCGGGCCACCGCCAGGGTGGCCATCGCCATGGCCAACAAGGACGCGGCGCTGAAGGAGGCGGATTTCAAGGCCCAGACGGACCAGGCCCAGGCCGTCGCCAACGCCGTCGGCCCCAAGACCAAGTCGGCGCAGGACGCGACCATCACCAAGGCCGAGCAGGCCAACGCCGAACAGCAGGTCCAGTTGGCCAAGCTGGTGCTGGACGCCAGCGTCCGCGCCAAGGCGGACGCGGACCTGTATGTGGCCCAGAAGCAGGCCGACGCCGCCCTCTACACCGCTGAGCAGGACGCCAAAGCCCAGGCCGCGGTCATCAAGCAACAGGGTCAGGGCCACGCCGAGGCCACCCGCGTCCAAGGCCTGGCGCAGGCCGAGGCCGCCCAGGCCAAGGGCCAAGCCGACGCCGAGGTCAGGGCGGCCCTGGCGAGTCGCGAGGGCCAGGGCGCGGCGGAAGCCACCAGGGCCCTCGGTTTGGCGCAGGCTGAAGCGGTCAAGGCCCAAGGCTTGGCGGAGGCGGAGGCCATCCGGGCCAAGGGCCAGGCCGAGGCCGAGGTCAAGGAACTCCTGGCGGCCGCCTACGAGAAGTACGGCCAGCAGGCCGTGATCGACCGCATCCTGGCTGCCCTGCCGGAGATGCTGGCCGGGGCGGCCGCGCCGCTCGGGGACATCGACAACTTGACGGTGATCGGCGGCGCGGAGTCCGCCTCCGGGGTGACCAGGATCGCCACCAACCTCCTGACCGAGTTGCCCGCCGTGGTCAAAGCCGCGACCGGGCTCGATCTGGGCGCCTGGCTGACCTCGTTCATGGCGGGGCGGGAGCCCGGCGCCGGCCTGGAGCCGCACAGCAAAGAATAGGTTGGACGATGCCGTCCGGTCGGCCCCCGTCCTAGCGCGGCGGCCGCTGAAACCAGGGGCGGAATCAGGGCTTTCCCGGATGCGGCTCAGGGTGGGGGCACCAATAGATTCGACCTGCGCCCGTGCCAGCGGACGCGCTCAAATCGATCCCCCGACCGAGGAATAGTCGCATGCCCGAACCAACCAGCCCGAAGACCGTCGCCAGCGCCGCAGACCTAGTCAGAATCTACGGCACCGGGCACACCGCCGTCCGGGCGCTCGACCACATCGAGGTCGCCTTCGCGGGCGGCCAACTGACCGCCATCATGGGGCCGTCCGGCTCCGGCAACTCGACCCTGCTCCACTGCCTGGCCGGACTCGACCGCCCGACCTCCGGGACCGTCACCCTGGGCGGGCGGATCATCTCCGGCCTGCCGGAGCGCGCCCTGACCAGGCTCAGGCGCGACCAGTTGGGCTTCGTCTTCCAGTCCTTCAACCTGGTTCCCACCCTGACGGCTTTGGAGAACGTGACGCTTCCCCTGGACCTCGCCAGACGGCCGGTGGAGCGGGACTGGCTGGACGGCATCGTGCAGACCCTCGGCCTGAAGGACCGGCTCGACCACCGGCCCGCCGAACTGTCCGGCGGCCAGCAGCAGCGCGTGGCCTGCGCGCGGGCGCTGATAGCCCGTCCGCGGGTCGTGTTCGCGGACGAGCCGACCGGCAACCTCGACTCCACCTCGGCGCGGGGCGTGCTGGGCTTTCTGCGCCGAAGCGTGGACGAGCTGGGCCAGTCGGTCATCATGGTGACGCACGATCCGGCCGCCGCCGCCCACGCCCACCGGGTACTGTTCCTGTCCGATGGCCGGTTGGTCGGTGAACTCGCGGCTCCCACCCAGGACCGGGTCTTGGACCGGTTGCGGATGCTCGGGCATCAAGAGGAACAGGCCGCCGATACCGTGGCAACACTTGGCCGCGCCGCCCTGGCCCCAACGTCGCGGGCGGCCGTCTGATGTGGCGCGTCGCCTGGCGGTCCATCCGCGCCCATTGGGGCCGCTTCGCGCTGTCGGTCTGCGCAGTGGTCCTGGGGGTGGCCTTCTGGTCCGGCACCTTGCAGCTACGCGCCCAGATGGACGCCACCTTCGACGCCATCGTGGACGTCTCGGCGGATTCCGACGTCTACGTCCGCGGCAGCGAGGTGGTGGGGCAGGAGGTCTGGTTCGCAGATGTGGCCGAGGACCGCCGCAACGACTTCCCGGCCGCCCTGGTGGACACGGTGCGCCAGGTCGAGGGGGTCTCGGAAGTACAGATCGAGATCGACGGCTCCGGCCTGCTGGTCGGCTCGGACGGCACGCCGGTCGCCAAAGGCGGGGCTCCTGGGGTGTTCATCGGCTGGGAGCCCGGTTACGACACCGAGTTCGCCCAGGGCCGGGGACCGCGCGACGCCTCCGAGGTCGCGCTCGAGGCCTCGACCGCCGAACTGGCCGGCCTGGGCGTGGGTGACCGGACCAGCATCATGGTAGGCGCCGAGTTGCGCCCGGTCACTGTCACCGGGATCGCCACCATGACTTCCATGGCTGGAGCTTCGGTGGTGCTGATGGACCTCGGCACGGCGCTGGCGGACTTCAACCCGGACGGCCTGATCGAGTTCCTCTCGGTCGATTCGGACACCCTCAGCCCTGAAGCCTTGGCCGAAGCCGTGGCCTCGGTGCTGCCCCCTGGGGCCGAGGCCGTCAGTGGCGAGGCGATCCGGGACGAGTCCCGCGAGCTGATCGCGTCCATCCTGGGCATGGTCGAGACTCTGATGCTGGTGTTCGCCGGGATGGCGTTGTTCCTGGGCGGCTTCATCATCGTCAACACCTTCACCATGACCGTTCGCGAGCGCACACCCGAGTTCGCCTTGCTGCGAGCCGTCGGCGCATCCCCGGCCCAGGTGTTCTCCGTGGTGTTGGGCCAAGCCGCGGTGGTCGGTTTGATCGGAGCGGCGGCGGGGATCGCGGTCGGCGTGGGCATGTTGCAGGTCATCCGCGCCGTGATGCGGTCGGGAGGTCTGGAATTGGAGCAAATGAACGGCCTGACCTGGGGGAACGTTCTCGGATCGGTGGCTATCGGCCTGGTCGCGGCGGTTCTTTCGGCGGCAGTTCCGGCCCGCCGCGCCGCCCAGGTCCCGCCGGTTCGGGCGATGGGCGCGGTCGGCCTGGACGCCGGACGGCCGCTGCGGCTGCGCGGCGCGCTTGGAACCGTTCTCCTGGGCGGCGGCGTGGGCTGCGCGGTTGCCGCCGTCATTTTGGACGATGCCGCTCCCCGGCTTCCGCTCTTGGGCGTAGGGGCCGTCGCCGTGCTGTTGGGAGCCTTGGTCGCGGCACCGGCCGCGGCCCGTCCGGCGCTCGGGCTCCTGGGCTGGCCCCTGGCCTTCGGGGTGCGCCCGACCGGCCGCTTCGCGGTCCGCAACGTCACCCGGAACCCGCGCCGGACGGCATCGACCGCCGGGGCCTTGATGATCGGAATGGCGCTGGTCTCCGGCGCTGCCGTGCTGGCGGCATCGTTCCAGGTGTCTGTCAAAGAGATCACGCGTGGGGCGCTGCTGGCCGACTTGTACGTGGCGCCGCTCGGACCGGTGATGCCGGCCGGGGCGGCTGAGGCGGTGGAGACCGCAGAGGGTGTGGCGTTGGCCGACCGCACCTACGGCGTGGAAGTTCAGATAGGCGAAGAGCTCTTGTCTTTGACTGCGGCCGACCGGGCGGTGCTGGGCCGGAGCGTCGAGGTGGAGCTGACCGAGGGCTCTTGGGGGGCCGTCGAGACGGGGGGCGTGGCGGTGGCCGCGCCGGTGATGCGCCAGCACGGCTGGTCCTTGGGCGACCGGATCACGCTCACGTCGGAGGCTGGCGCGGTCGGCGTCCGGATCGGGGCGGCTCTGCGCGACGCCGCCACGGTCGGCCCGATGCTGGGGCCGCTGGGAGTCCTGGACCAGTTGGTGGCCGCTCGCGAGGATGCCCTCCGAGCCGTCTTCGTCAAGGGCGAGCCGGGGGTCGCGGCGGCGGACCTGCACCGGGCCGTCAGCGGCGCCGTCGAGCCCTTCGTGGTGGTGGCGGTCATGGACCCCGACGAATTCATCGACAACCAGTCGGCCCAGATCGACACCATGTTGGCCCTGGTGTACGCGCTGTTGGCGATGTCCCTGGTGATCGCCGCGTTGGGCATAGTCAACACGCTGGCCCTGTCGATGCTGGAGCGCCGCCGCGAGACCGGACTGCTGCGAGCGGTCGGGTTGGGGCGCGCCCAACTGCGGGCCATGGTCTCACTGGAAGCGGTGTTGCTGGCGGTCTTCGGCGCGGTGGCCGGCCTGGCGATAGGGGTCGGCCTGGCGGCAGCGCTGCCGTCCGTCCTGGCGGACCAAGGCCTGCGCGAACTGGCCGTGCCCTGGGGACAACTGGCCGCCATGTTGGCGCTGACGTGCGTGGCCGCCGTCGCGGCGGCCGCCTGGCCCGCCTTCCGCGCCGCGCGAGTGCCGGTGCTGGACGCCATCGCCGCCTGACGCCCGCGGACGGGAATCGACGTGCTTTGACTCGGCGCTAACGCGTTTCGTCCCAAGGGTTCAGCAACGGGACGCCGAACCGCGCGAAATCCGAAAGGTTGCGCGTCGCCACAGTCAGGCCGAGCTCCGCTGCCGTCCCGGCGATCAGGGAGTCCGCCAGCGGCGCTGGATCAGGCACATGGAAGCCTGCCGCCAGCCGCGCCGCCGCCGGGGTGAGGTCAAGCACACTCCCCGCGAATGCCTCGAGCAAGTTCTCCAGCCAGGCGCGGAAGACGGCACCTTGAGAGGGGTCCCTGCGCTCGGCCAACCGAACGCCTCGCTCCATCTCGTGAACCGTGATCACCGAAATGAAGGCCTTGGACAAATCGGTCCTGGCGGCCCAAGCAGCGAAGGTCGGGTCGGCCTGGGGATGGCGCATCCGGCGCAATTCGGACGTGACTGGGGTGTCGAGCAGTAATGCGGTCACAGTTCCACGTCGCGCGGAAAGTCGGCGGAACGGACGTAAGGCGTCTCGATGTCCCAAAGCTCCGGGCCTCCGGCGAGGTCGGCCAGCTTCGCGCCCTGCCATCGCAGCCGCCGATTGACGCCTGCGCGCAGAACATCCCTTGCTTCGGCCTCCATTGACCTGTCACGCGTCGAAGCCAGCGCCTTCAGGCTGTCGTACACATCCTGATCCAGATTCCGCACCGTCAGAGTCGGCATCTCACCCTCCTGATGTCCTTCGTTGCCAGCATCATTGACAGCACTCATGCTAGCACGCCCCTTTCGGCCGGACCAGGATCCTGACTCATACTGGATGGAGGGAACAGGATCGGGGGAACCTCAATGCAAGGCATGTACGGTTGGCGGATCTGGCCGCTGCGGACCATTGGAGCGCTGGCCCTGGCTGTGGCCGGTGTCAACGCCGCCTTGGTCGCCAGCGGCGTGATCGACCTGGCCAGGGCGGGCCGGGTCGTGGTCCTGGCGGAGGCCTCCGCCCTGGACGCCACCTGGGTGACCACGGCCATACTGGTCGCTTGGGGCTCGCGACGCGCGGGCGGCATCGTCCCGGCCCTTCGCGAATTGGTCCGGGTGGTAGTGCCCATCGGGGTTCGCCGGGCCGCGCGGGCGGAACTCGGCACCTTCGCCAACCTGGCTCGCTGGGCGCGCGGCAGGCGTAACGGCCGGGCTCCGGACGCGTCGATCCATGCCTACACCAAAGGGATGTTCATGCTGCCAGTCGTTTTCGCGGCCCTCTCGGCGGTGGAGGTCGTGGTGATCGAGTTGATCGTGCCGTGGCAGTGGCTGCGGCTGACGCTGTTGGCCCTGACCGTCTACGGGGTCGCCCTGCTGCTAGGGATGCTGGCGGGACGGGTGGTCAACCCGCACCTGGTGACGGATCGCGAGGTGGTCCTCAAGCTGGGCTCGCATGAGGTGGCCCGGATCGACCGCGCGGACATCGCCGCCGTGACCGCGAACCGCCGCTTCAGCCCAGTCAACCCCGAGATCAGGGACGGCCAGGCGGTGCTGGCGACCTTCGAGGGCACCAACGTCGAACTGCGGCTCCGCCGTCCTGTGAACGCCTGCCTGCCGACCTGGTTGGGCCGCGCCACCGAGCCGGGGCCGGTCACGGTGGTGCGCCTGAATCTTGATGATCCCTGCGAATTCGTGGGGGCTCTGTCTCGCGCCGAAAGCCCGCGAAAGACCCTCGTGAGGCGTTTTGGGCCATTTGTCCCTCGGTAGAAACCATGAACCCGGGCCGGCACGCAGAAATTGGCGCTCGCGCCGCGTCGGAGCCGGTCAGCGCGCCCGAGTGGAGTGCCTGTCCGATGCCGCCCGGTCGTCCGGCGGCGCCCCTCATGGTCGCGAATTGGCTGGTCAGGAGCCCGGCCACGCGTGCGGCGAGGTCGCTCGCGGCCACCTGCGGCAACGGCCATGGGCCGCTGGGGGCCTGAGCACGAGCGCTGGAGTGTACTCGGACGGTCCGGAAACACCAGTCCCAGTTCTGAAAACGGGGGTGAAAATACTGCCCGTTCGCCTGGCGCTGACCATACACTGTTGCCATGATCAGCCAAGACTTGCTCAGCGCCCTTGACGAGTTGTCTGCTCGCGAGAAGCACGATGTGATGGTGTACCTGCAGACGGGCTCTGTCGAATGGGCAGAGAAGCTGAACTTCGCGGAACTAGCCGACCTGATCGAGCGGATCGAAGCCGTGTTCGCGGAGCCGAGCACCGCTCGGAGCCTCGACCAAGAATTCGACCGCACACCAGTGGGCGCGGAATGGAAGGCCAGCGCCGAAGCTGGCCGTCAGGCCACCACCGACCACATCACCATGCATGAGTTGCGCCGGTTGATCCACCAGCACTGACCCTGGCGGACCACCGACCCCCGACGGTGGCGCGGCAACGGTGCCGCGCCGCCCTACTTACTCAGACCATCACCCAGGCCGCGGCCGCAGGCGGCAGGAACCGACCGTCCCGCAACCGATCCGACGCCACCACGAGGTGTCCCGGAGGCAGCGCGACACCGCCTGCGGCCGAGAAATTGACCAGGCAATGCCACGGCCCGCGCGCGAAATGCATGGCCCCGTCCGGCGCTTCGGCCCATTTCAAACCAGCCCTTCGAACGTCCTCGCGCGCGAGCAACCGGCGCCGGGCGGCCAGGGCGCGGCGGTACAGGTTGAGCGTCGAACCCGGATCGGCCTCCTCGGCCGCGACCGCGAACTGACCGAACCAGTCGGGTTGCGGCAGATGCGCAGCGCCCGGCCCGAACCCGAAGCTGGAACCCTCGCCGGTCCATGGCAGCGGCACGCGCGAACCGTCCCGCCCCACGTCCACCCCTGGGGACCGGCGGAACGTGGGGTCTTGGCGAGCGGCATCGGGCAGATCGGCGACCTCACGCAAGCCCAACTCCTCACCCTGGTAGATATAGACCGAGCCGGGCAACGCCATGATCGCCAGGCTGGCCGCCTCAGCGCGGGCCAGCCCCAACGCCGCGTCCTCGGGCGGCTCCGAGCCGCGGCCCAGCAACCAGCGTCGGCCGAGGTCGCGGCGCTCGTCCTCGCTGGCGGCGCCGGGCAGGCCGTAGCGCGAGGCGTGGCGGATCACGTCATGGTTGGACAACACCCAGGTGGAGCTGGAGCCCGTGGCGGCGGCGAGCTCGAGGTTGTGGTCGATGATCTGACGGAACTCCTTGGCGTCGAAGGCGGCCAACAACAGGTCGAAATTGAAGGCTTGCCCCAGACCCGCCGGGGTGGCGTAGCGGGCGCGGCGAGTCGGATCGTCCACCCAGACCTCGCCGACGGCGGCGCGGGGCGGATCATACGAGTCGAAGACGGTGCGCCACTCGGCGTAGATGTCGTGGACCTCGTCGCGGTCGTAGAACGGGTGACGCGGACCGGCCCGAAGCGTCTCCAGTTCGGCGGCGGTCGGCAAGGGGTCGGCGGAGAAGTCCTTGGCCAGGGAGTTCGCCACATCCACGCGGAAGCCGTCGACCCCGCGGTCGGCCCAGAACCGTAACGTGCGCTCGAATTCGGCCCGCACCTCGGGATTGTCCCAGTTCCAATCGGGCTGCGCCGGGTCGAACAGATGGAAATAGAACTGGCCGTCGCCCACCGGCTCCCAAGCAGGGCCGCCGAAGCTGGCGAGCCAGTCCGAGGGCGGCTCCGCGCGGTTCGGGCCCTTGCCGTCTCGGAAGATGTAGCGGGCGCGGGCTCTCGACCCGGCTGGGGACGCCAGGGCTTCTTGGAACCAGGCGTGGCCAGACCCGGAATGGTTCGGCACAATGTCGATGATCACCCTGATCCCCGCGTCGTGGAGCGCCGCGACCATGCGGTCGAAATCTTCCAGCGAGCCGATCCGGGGGTCCACGTCGCGGTAATCGTCCACGTCATAGCCGCCGTCCGCGAGGGCCGAAGGGTAGAACGGGCTCAACCAGACGGCATCGATCCCGAGTTCCCGCAGGTAGGGCACCCGCGAAGTCACCCCGGCAAGGTCGCCGATCCCGTCGCCGTTGGCGTCCGCGAACGAGCGCGGATAGATCTGGTAGACGGCGGCGTCGCGCCACCATTCCGGGTTGCGGTCGATTGTCACGGTGTGGGTCCTTCGTTCGGGTGGTCGGGTGGTCGGCGCGCGGCGCCGCAATGATCATGTCATTGATTTGGGCGCGCCGATGGGATGATCGGCCAATGCCCGCGAGAGACAGTTGACGCAAGATTTGCCCCACCTTGACTATTCACCGATAATCACTGAGTGAATTTACCTAGCCACGGCCCTGACTTGCCTGCCTCGCGGGTGGTCGCCCAGTCCGCCGCCGCGCTGGTGGTCGGGATTGGGATCGGACGTTTCGCCTTCACGCCCATCCTGCCGCTGATGATCGACCAGGCCGGACTCACGCCCAGGGGAGGCGCGGCCATCGCTGCCACCAACTACGCGGGCTATTTCGTGGGCGCGCTGCTCGGCATAGCGCTCCCCCGCCTGGTGCGCTTCAAGGCCGGTTTCCGCTGGGCCCTGGTGGTGCAGATCGCTTCGCTGGCGGCCATGCCGCTGGCTCACTCGGTCGGCTGGTGGAGCGCCCTGCGCTGCGCCTCCGGCATCGCCTCGGCAGCCATCTTCATGACCGGCGCCGCCAGCCTGCTGGCCCACCTCCACGGCCGCCGCGCCCATCTGGCCGGTTGGGGGTACGCCGGGGTCGGTGCCGGGATCGTGGCGTCCGGCTTGGCCGTGGCTCTGCTCCAGCAGGTCACGGATTGGGCCGTCTGCTGGGAAGTCGCCGCGCTGTTGGCCGCGCTCGCCGCCTGGGCCTGCTGGACCATGCGTCTGGAGCTGCACCATGCTGCCGTCCCGGACCGCGCTTCCACGTCTGCTCCGCCACGGCGGGGCGCCAGCCGGGCCTTCGTGTCCCTGGCCGTCGCCTACTCGCTCGAAGGCGCGGGCTATGTGATCGCCGGGACCTTCCTGGTGGCCGCGATCGATGAGAACTCGCCCGGCTGGGTCGGCTCGAGCGCCTGGGTGATCGCCGGCTTGGCGGCCGTGCCCTCGTGCGCCGCCTGGACCTGGCTGGCCCGTCGGTTCGCCATCCCGACCCTCCTGGCAGCGGCCCTGGCCGTCCAAGCCTTCGGGATCGCGCTGCCCGCGGTCTTCGACGGACCCGTCGCCGCAGTCGGATCGGCGCTGCTCTTCGGCGCCACCTTCATGGGCGCCGTCGCCCTGACCATGGCGGCCGGGCGGGCGCTGGCGTTCCCCCGCGCCGTGGCCATCCTGACAGCGGGCTACGCGCTGGGGCAGATCGTCGGTCCGGCCCTGGTCGGGGCCCTGGCAGAGGCGGGCTACCGGCCGGCCCTGTCGCTGGGCGGCGGCATCGTCCTGGTGGGAGCCTTCGCGGCGACCCTCGGGCGCGTCTTGTCGACCCGACCCGGCCAGTCCGCGCCGGTCGATGCCCTGATGGAAGAGGTCGAGGCGCCCCGCGGTTGACGAGTCAGGCGGCGACGGGGACGATCTCGCCGCTCGTGACGTCGTAGACGAACGGGTGGATCGGCACATTCGGGTCGATCAGAGGATGCGCCCGCAGCCGATGGACGTCATCGATGACTGACTGCTCCAGGTCCGCGAAGGGCAGGAAGTCGATGTACGCGCCTTCCGCCGACCCGCCCTCCTCGGTGACGTTCCGCCAGCCGTCCGGGGTCAGCGCGGCGGTGGCCAATGAGTCACGCAGCAGGTCCGCCAACTGGTCGGAGGTGAACGTCAACATGCCGCAGTCGGTGTGGTGGACCACGAAGATCTCCTGCGTGCCCAGCAGCTTGTGGGAGATCACGAGGGAACGGATGGCGTCGTCGGAGGCGCGGCCACCAGCGTTTCGGATGACGTGGGCGTCGCCCTCGCTCAGCCCGGCGTACTTGGCCGGGTCGAGGCGGGCGTCCATGCAGGTCAGAACCGCGAAGGCGCGACCGGGCGGGAGCGGGAGGGAGCCCTTGTCACCGAAATCGGCGGCGTAGGCCTGGTTGGCGGCGAGGACTTCGGCGAGCGCGGAGGTCATTGGGGATTCCTTTCGATTGTGCGTGCGGACCCTACGCGCCCCACCATACGGACACTCCCCGCGCGGTGGCCACCTGAAAGGCGCTCACGTAAAGGCGACTTTGTCACGTTGGACCCCGAAACCGCTGACCGGTGTGTCGATCCCGACGCGGTTGCTGGCGGATAGTGCTGTCCGCAGGGCGGGACGTTCCAGCGCCGGGGCCGAACCGGCGGCATCGGCGACCTAACCTGCCAGCGACGGCGAAACCTGGCTAACCCGAAGGAGACCAACAATGACGCACAACGTGGCGGACCAGCTCTGGCAGATGCTCGCGGATGCGGGGGTGCGGCGCTGCTACGGCATTGTCGGGGACGCGCTCAATCCCGTGATCGACGCGCTGCGCCGGAACGGCCGGGTCGAGTTCGTCCATGTGCGGCACGAGGAGTACGGCACTTTCGCTGCCGCGTCGGAAGCCCAGCTGACGGGAGGTCCGGTGGCGGTCTGCGGCACCGCCGGGCCGGGCGTGGCCCACCTGATCAACGGGCTCCTGGACGCCAAACACGAGGGCGCGCCGGTGATCGCCGTGGCGGGCGACGTGGAACGGGGGATCATGGACACCGAGGGGCTGGAGGAGCTCAACCCGTACCAGTTCTTCCAGACCGCCTCGCTCTACACCGGTCGGATCGTGGACCCCGCCCAGGCGCGGGCCGTGATATCCCAGGCCATCACCACAGCCCTGCTGAAGGGCGGCCCCACGGTGATTTCGGTTCCCGGAGACGTGGCGCAGGAGAAGTCCACCCAAGCGCACTATTCGCTGCCGCGCTTGGACACGGCCCCGCCGCCGGCCTCCGAAGCGGACCTGGTGGCGATGGCGGACATGATCAACCAGGCGGGCAAGGTCACCATCATGGCCGGCTACGGTTGCCGGGACGGCGTGGCCGATGTCGCCACCATGGCCGAGGTCCTGGCCGCGCCGGTGGCTTTCTCCTTTAGGGGCAAGCAATGGATCGAGCACGCCACGCCGAACGCCGTCGGCATGACCGGGCTGCTCGGCTGGGGCGGCGCCTACGACGCCCTCCACGACGCCGACCTGCTGGTGCTGCTGGGCTGCGACTTCCCGTTCCCCGGCTTCCTGCCCTCCGGGACGCCGACCATCCAAGTCGACAAGAATCCCGGCCATCTGGGGCGGCGAGTGCCGATCTCGCTCGGCGTGGTCGGGGACGTCGGCGACACGGTGCACCGCCTGTTGCCGCGCCTGAAGCGGCGGACGGACACCGCCCACCTCGACAAGCACATCCGCCAAACCCAGCAGTGGCGTCACAAGCTGGACCGCTACGTCGATCACGGCCCGGACATGAAACCGATCAGGCCCGAGTTCCTGGCCGCCACGATCTCCGACCTGGCGGACGACGACGCCCTCTTCTTCGCCGACACCGGCACCCCCTGCATGTGGACCGCGCGCCACGTCCGCGCGGGCCGCGACCGGCGTTTCATGGGCTCGTTGACCTGGGCGTCGATGGCTTCGGCCGCGCCTTATGCCTTCGGCGCCGCCCTCGCCATGCCCGGCCGCCAGGCCATCGCCATGTGCGGCGACGGCGGCTTCACCATGCTCGGCCTGGGCGACCTCATCACGCAGGTCCGCTACGGCGCGCGGGTGGTCAACGTGATCTTCAACAATGGCCAACTCGACTTCGTCAACATCGAGCAGCAAGAGGCGGGCTACATCCCGTTCGGCACCGACATGCCGAACCCCGACCTGGCGGCGGTCGCGACGGCTCTGGGCGCGCACGGAATCCGGCTCGAGGACCCCGCCGACGTGCGCGGTGCCGTGGCGGAGGCGCTCTCCTACGGCGACGGACCCGTCGTGCTGGACGTGGTGGTGGACCCGACCGCATTGTCCATGCCGTCGCACCTGCCCCGCACCACCGTCGAGGGCTTCACCCTGTCCGTCCTCAAGCGCGTCTTCGCGGGCGACGTCCCCGAGTTGGTCCACGAGGCGGCGGACAACGTGCGCACGCTCTAGGTGCGTGGGCTCCGGGTGGACGATGCCGCCCGGTCGCCTGCCCGCGCGGCAGACTCTGCGTCCACGATGGCTCTCGTAAGAAACCGATGTTGCCTGTGTGACTCGATTCTGTGACACACTTGGGTGGCATGGGGTTCGTCGGAGCCTACAGCGCGTCGCTGCACGGCGGCGGAGGAGTGGGAACATGAGCGATCATTACGAAGAGTTGGCCGACCGCGCCGAGCGGGGCCTGTTGACTGTCAAGCCTGGCACCGTGCTGCGAGGAAGGGCGGCAGCGCAGGCGGGCCGCCGCGACTTGCTGGCCGCGACCGGGGCGTCGACCCTTCAGGAGGCCACCCGGATCGCATTGGGGCGACCGCCTGTGGGCGGCTTGGGACCCTCGCCGGTGGTCCACGCCCGAGTGCCTCGAGCCCTGAAAGAGAGCCTGACGGAATTGGCGGCCCGCGAACATCGCCGCGAATCCGAGGTGGTGCGCGAGGCCCTGGCGACCTACATCGACGCCCGGTCGCCGGTCGGCTGAAGGCCCGCGCCTTGGTCCGGTGCTCCTAGTGGACGATGCCGCCCGGTCACCTGTACACATTCTCGGGGCCGCCAAGCGCTTGGCAGCGGGCACCGGCGTCCACAAGTGGCTCGAACTCGGCCGCGCCACGAGTTCAAGCCAATTCTGGACACAGGCAGGTGGCTGGTGGAGCGCCCGACGGATCGGCAGGGCACGATTCCGCAACCGAATTCGGCCCAGGGCTTGACGGACTGGGCCGGGAGTGCTCCAATTGGGCCGAACGCCCAACCGCCGAGTCCCGGCCCCGGGGAACCTCGATCCGACTGGTTGGCTTCGCCTCCGAGAACCACTTCGTTTCCCGCCGCCCCAGGGAAGGAACGGCCAGGCCCGAATGCCACAGCCGCCAGGACCAACGCCGCCCGGCGAGAGCGGGCAAGACCTCACGCCCGGCCGCCGCATCGCGGCCATGGCCACACTGATCGCGCTGGCCGTCGCGGTGGCGCTGTCCTTCAGCCTGGTCCCGATCGTCATGCCGCAGTTGGGCGAGTATTTCGAGACCGTCCAGGTGGGGTGGTCGGTGACGGTGCTGAGCCTGGTCGGCGCGGTCGCCTCGCCCATCCTAGGCAAACTGGGCGACATCCTGGGCAAGAAACGGGTCCTGGTGGCGGCGGCCGGAGCCGGAGCGGTCGGCGGCGTGATCACCGCCATGGCGTCATCGTACGGTCTGTTCCTGTTCGGCCGGGGCCTCCAGGGCCTACTATTCCCGACCATCCCATTGGGCTACTCCCTGATGCGGGACATCTTCTCGAAACGCTGGTTCGCCATGGGCGCGTCCCTGGCCACCACCAGCTCCGGCCTGTCAGCGGTGGTGGCCGCGCTGATCAGCGGCTCGCTGGTCGACCAGTTCGGCCTCAAGGGAGTGTTCTGGTTCTTGGGGCTAATGGACGTGGCGCTGTTCGCCTGCACCATCTGGTTGGTGCCCAAGTCGACGGTCCGGCTCGCCGCCCGGATCGACTACCTGGGTGCGGCGCTGCTGGCCCTGACCGTGGGCGCGGCCCTGCTGTGCCTGTCCAGCGGCGCGGTCTGGGGATGGACCAGCCCGCAGACCTTCGCTTGTCTGGCGGCGGCCGCGATCTGCGCGGCCCTGTTCGTGGTGGCCGAGCGCCGGGCCCGCGATCCGCTGGTGCCGTGGCAGTTGGTGCGGCGCCGAGGGATGGCGGCCACCATCGCGGCCGGGTTCCTCGTCACCGCGACCATCACCGGCGTGTCGATAGTGATCCCCCAAATCGCCCAAGCGACCGCGTCCCGCGAGGCGGGCTACGGATTCGGGCTCAGCCCGCTCGGTGTCAGCTACTTCACAGTCCCGGCCGGCGCCTTGTCGCTGGCCACCGGTTTCGCGGTCGGGATCGCCCTGCGCCGGATCGGGCCCAAACCGATCATGGTGGCCGGCGCGGCTGTGCTGGCCATCGCCGCCGCAGTCATGGCGACACAGTTGGAGTCGCAGTCCGGGATGATCACGGCCTATTGCTTCGCGGGAATCGGCACCGGCCTGGCCAGCGCCGCCATCCCGAACCTGATCGCCCAGGTCACAGCTCCTCACGAACAGGGCGTGGCGGCCGGAGTGGCCGCGCTGGGCCAGTCCCTGGGCGGCGACTTGGGCACCCAGTTGGTGACGTTCATGCTCCTGGTCACCGCCGCGCAACCGGGCCCGGCCAGCCCGCCCGGCGCGCCGCCGCAGCCCACCGCGTCGGGGCACGCCATGACGCTGGTCTGCTTCGCCGTGTTCTCGGGGTTGGCGGCGTTGGCGGCTCTCGCCGTTGGAAAGGCCCCGCGAGCAGCCGAGCCAGGTGCCTGAATGGTCAGCCTTTCTTGCGTTCGGCCAGGAACTGCTCGATCTGAGCCATCATCTTGTCGATCTCGGCTTCGTGCTCAGCGATGTACTTCGCCTCTGCGTCAGCGACAATCTGGGCGTAACGGTTCACGTAGTCCGTCTCCTCGCGGCACTGGAAATCGACCACCGCCACGTCCCGCTCGGCCTGCGAGCCGACCAGCGCCAACTGCTCAGGAGGAACATCGTCAGGATCGAATGGCCCCGGGGGCAAGTCCAATACCGACCCGTCCGAGGCGGTGGACTTGGCCAGAGAGACCAACACGTGGGTATCCATCCATCCGGGGAGCAAGTGCTGCCCGATCTCGCTGGCCAACGCGCATCGCTCGTACTCGTCCCGCAGCGCCACCATCTCCGGGTCGGCCGCAATTGCGTCAGGGTCGGAAGGGTCAATCTCTGGCCCTGTCTCAAAATTGATCACGACTCCTTGGTGAAGACTGTCCATTCCGCCCGCGGGTTCCAGGAACGACATGTCCGGGCCAGCCGGGTCGGGGTACTCTTCCCAAGCCTTGGAGAAGCAGTTGTCCGGGTTGACGGTTTTCCCGGTTTCCGGATCCGTGCCGTTCAAAGCCTTCTCATAGGCGGCGCGTCCGGAATCTGACAGAGACTCCACGTACGCGGCATTCGGGTCCTCGGGCCCGACGAGGTCGTGCCCATCCTCCGCTCGCGGATCCGACTCGACCCCATAACCGACCCGCTCGGCCTCCTCGATTGTGGCCGGCAACCACTGGATCGGCAGGACGGTCCAATTCTGGTACGGGCTGTCCTCCCTGGTCTGGTCCTCCGGAGGGTGGTACGGGCGCGGCTGAAAGTCGAACCCGGCCTCGGCCATACAGGCAGCGACCGATTGGTCGACCTGATCGTGGTGCCGGGCCCATTGTGCGGCGAGCCCGTCATCGGCAGCCGCCCAGGCGGCCTCAATCGCGTCGAGGTGCGGCGCGTACGGCAGCTCCACCGGCGACTCGATCCACCAGCGCGCCTCCGGCAGCTCAACGCCAGTCGCATCCACCGGTCGGATCGACCCGCTCTGCGAATCCGTGGGCTCCGGCGCCTCTGCGCCCTCCTGACCGCTGGTGCATCCGGCGAGGGCCAGGGCCGTCATCGATAGGGCGGCCAACGCGCCGACGGCAGTCTTGGATGCCATTGCTCTCCCTCCTATGGGCTCGAATGATTGTCGTGCCGACGGAGGGGGTCCATCTGGATAGTCCAGAGACGGTGTGGCGATTGCCTCTGCCAACAACCATAACACGGCTCTCGCGGTCGAAAGCCCGTGACCTGGGCTTTTGCGACGAAGATCACATTCGGCACGCTGGGCCAGAGCCCAGGAGCCCCGAGGTCAATCCCTCTTCTTGAACACCCAGGCCCGCAGCGTGATGAAGTTGAACACGCCGATCACCACGATCGACACCAGCTTCGCGATCCAGCCCGCCCAGCCCAGTTCCACGAACAGCGCCACCATGCCGGTCGAGACGACCCAGTTGAAGATGACCAGGACCACATAGCGCCGCATCGCGCCCGGGACGGACCCTGCCCGGAACACCAGGTCGCGGTTGCCCAGGTAGTTGACCACGAACGAGGCCATGAAGCTGATCGCGCTCGCCACCCATTCCCACAGCCCCAGCCAGGTCAGCAGCAGGAACCCGCCGAAGTCCACCACCGTGGAGGCGGTGCCCACCACCCAGAACAAGAACATGGCGCGAAACAACGCCCGCAACTGCTCACGATCCGGACGGGGCCTAGACGACGGCATCGTTCTACTTAGGCGTTGCCTGAATGTCCAGGACCAGCCCCTCGACCAGGAACTGGATGCCGACAATGGTCGGCGCCACCCCCAACAGCCAGGTCCCGGTCGAGGCGGACACGCCGTGCGAGAGCGACCAGACCGTGGCCCAGATGCCCACCGCCAGCCCGAACACGGTCAAGACCAGTCCCGCGAGCACCAGCAGGGCGATGGGCGAGAAACTCCATAGGATGTGCTTGCGCCACATCCGTCGCCAACCGCCCGCGATCAGGGTCACGAGGATTCGCGGGGCCACTTTGGTCAGGTTCATGGTCGAGGTCTCGGCGCCGTAGACG
>JAISCU010000044.1 GCA_031265345.1 Bifidobacteriaceae bacterium | reverse complement strand
TCGCCACCCAACTGCTCGCCCTGACCGCCGCCGTCTGGCACAACGAACGCTCAGGCGCTCCGGTCCTGCGCTCACTGACCGCCTACGACCACTGACACCCCCTGGAATAGATCATCTAGGCATCGAAACCCGCCTCGGGTAGCAGCGCCGCCGAGGTTTGGGCGGCCCCGGCGCGGGCGTGGAGGTAGTCGGGGGATATGTGCAGGTAGTACAGGGTCGCCTCCGGCGACGCGTGGCCCATGAAACGCTGCAGATAGGGAAGCATCGCGGCGGCGTCAACGCCTTCGCGGGACCACCGCTCGATGTTCGCGCAGGCGAATCGGTGCCTGAATGAATACGGGCGGGGTCGGGGCGGCTGGTCTGGACGGGGCAGCCCGGCCTGTTCCCAGATCCGGTTGAACACCGCGCGGGGGGTTTTCGGGCGGACCGGGCCGCCGTCGCCGCCCGCGAACAGCGTCTGCCTGCCCGGCCACAGCTTGTCGTTCGCGGAGTCGCAGGCGGCGAGCATGTCCGACACCTCGCCGGTGACGGGCAGCAGCCTGGTGCGCGGCCCTTTCGAGTCGCGCACAAGGACCGTCCGGGCGGCGGCGTCCACATCGCCGCGCCCGAGGCGGCGCGCCTCGCACGGGCGCAGCCCCAACGACGCCAACACCCCGAAGAACGCCGCGGCCTGCCACGGCCAAGGCTCGGCGCAGCCGGACCCGCCAGCGGCCGCGAAGAACGCGTCCACCTCGCAGGAGGCGAGCAGGTACACCTCCGGCCGGGGCCTCCTCGGGGCGTAGCCGCTGGGCGGCTCCCACGCGTCCGGGTCGCCGCGCAGACGCGCCCACCGGGCGAACCCCCGCAGGCACGACACCAGCTCCCGCGACCAGGCGCCCCTCTCGGCGCCGAACCCTTCGCACGCCTCTCGCGTCACCGACGCGAGCCCCCGCTGGTCGCAGTACTCCGCGAACCGGGTCAGGCAGCGCTCCCCGCTGTCGTACACGAAGCCCATCGCCCGTTTGGAGTCAACGTAGGCCGCGACCAGGACGGCCATCGTCGCGGCGCCGGTCACAGCCCGGCCCCCGACGGCAGCGGCAGCACGCAACCGCGCATACGCTCCAGGTCGGTCTCAAGGTAGGCGTCAGCGGACGCCGGGTCGGCATGGCCGAGCACCGCCGCGATCGTCGGGGCGCCGACCCGGGCGGCCAGCATCTTCGACGCCAGGCTGCCCCGGGTCAACCTCGTGCCCAACCGCTCCGGCACGACGCCCGCCCGGTCGAACACCTTCTTCATCACCACGCGGACCGCGCTGTTGCCTCCCAGCCGGATGCGGGGCGCCACCTCCCTGATGAACACATGCCGGTCCGGAGTGTCGGGCCTGGCCTCCAAGAGGTAGCGGCTGATCGCGTTGCCGGCAGCCGCCGGCAACGGCAGCCGCAAAGGGTTCCCGGTCTTCTGCTGCACCAGGCAGACCGCTCCCTCCCGCCAATCGATGTCGTCCAAGCCGAGCGCGCAGATGTCGCAGGCCCGCAGCCCAGTCGTCAACGCGAGCAGCACGATAGCGGCGTCCCTCAACGACGCGCCCTGGCAGGCGTCCGCCACCGCCCGGGACTCCTCGTCGGTCAGAACCGCCAGCGGCTGCCGTTTGCGCTGCGCCCTGACCTGCGAGAACCCCTCCGCCAAGTCGTCCCGGCCGGCGAACCGGCAAAACGCCGCCAACATGTTCTTGATCGGCCCCATCGTCGTGGCCGCGCAGGTCTCGCGCAGCGCCCGCAAGAACCCGTCCACGCAGTCCAGCCCCGCCCCGTCGACACCCGGAACTCCGCGGCCCTCCAGCCACACCAGGAAACGGCGCGCGCAAGACGAATAATGGCGCACCGTCTGCGCCGCCCAGCCCGCGTCCCGCATCCAATCCCCCCAGCCAGCCAACAGGCGCCGCGACGCCCCTGCGGCGGGCTCCGGCTTCCGTCTGGGCCTGACCGACAAATCGACCACGCCCGTCTCCGCATAACGGTCGGCCAGCCAGACCAGGCGCCCGCACGGCCCCGCGCCGCCGGGCAGCATCCCAGCCGCCGCGTCCTCCGCGAACCGGCAGCCCAACTCCGCCGAATAGACGCCACCCGCCTCCCGGACGCACAACTCCTCCAACCGCGCCAGACGCGACAACGCCCCACGGATCGTGGACTCGGCGTACCCCGCGCGGCGCATCCCGGCGATCACAGCGGCAACCAGACCGGCGACCGGAACCTCCAATTGCGACGGCATGATGGTCTTCCCTTCCTGTCGATGAATGTCGTCGACAAGAAGCCAACCAGCGGCCAAACCCTATGCCGCAAAACCAACCGCCGAACGACCCCCGATCAGGCGCGACACGCCAACCCGCGGCATAGGACAAACCGCGGCGTAGTCCATGTTCTCCCGAGGTCAGGAGAACGTGGATAGCCCCTCCGCGTTGAACCGAGGCGAGCGTTAACCTGTAAACCACCCGCCGTTTCCGAACCAGCTAAAGTCCGCGCCGTGGAGCGCCCAGGCGGGACTTTGAGTGCCGGGCGGCGTGCCTGCCGGATTCGGGCTGGACGGGCGTGGGGCGCTGGCTTCCGGTGCCCGGTGCTGGTTTGAGGCGCGGGTGTCGCAGGCCGGGGGCTGGCGCTGTGTGGGCTGTCGGTGGCCGGGGCACCGGGATGGGTCGCGGGTTCGTGGCGCTTGCAACTCGGTTGAGGAGGCCGCGGACGCGGACGGCGGCTCGCCTTTGCGCGGGGGTGGTGGGCGCGCCGAGCAGGGAGGGGCCGGCAGCTTGGTGTCGATCACGGTATGCGACGGCCGCGAGGGCGGCTTGGCGTCAGACGGCCGGGCTAGCCGGTGGGTGGGTTTCGGGCCGAGTTCGCGGAGCCACGGCTCATTGGCCAGAGCGGATTGGAGCAGCAGTTCGGCGGTGGAAGGTGCCTGGCGCGGGGGGACGCCCCCGTTCGGCTACCGGTGCAGGGCGGCCCGTGGAGCGACAAGACGTTGAAGATGGTCTTGCGCGACCCGTCGATCAGTCCAGTACTACCTGCTTTCCGGAGACGTGTACTGGCTGCACGGGCTGCGCAACGTCATGGAATTGTCGATGCTGGGCCCCGTGCCATACCGCCATCCACGCGAACCTCATTCACGTCCAAACCACCAGTTGGAAAGTCGGATGACGCGAAGACGTCACGTCCGATTTGGAGGGAGGCCACTGGGAAACGTACCCCAACCAGGGAACACGCGCCGCGTGGCCCATCCTGCACACTAGCCCCAAGGCTGTTAAGTTAGGGCCTCGGCGTGGTTGTCAAGGCGGCTCGCCGGCGAGGACGTTGATCTCCAGGGTGGCTTTGCGGCAGGCCCGGTCGAATCCGGGGCCGCGGGCCTGGTACTTCGAGATCGCGCGTTTGACGACCCTGGGGCAGACCCGCAGGCGGCGGTCCGGGAGCGGCGAGGCCAGGACTTGGCGGCCGATCTCGCCGACGATGCCGACCCGGGCGCCGGCGACGGCCGCCTCCGCCCTGGCCACCAGGTCGCGTGCCGCCTCCAACGCGATGGTGAAGCTGCCGCGGTCCGGGTCCAGGCCGCCTGCCAGGGCGGCGTCGGCGACCGCGGTCCGCAGCGCCTGGTAGGCGACCAGGAGCGCCCACACCTCCTGGTCGACCCCCTCGGCGGTCCGGGCGCGCAGCACCCTGCCGCCGAGCATCGAGGACTTCAGCTCCAGGAAGCCGGTCTGGATCTCCCGCCGCTCGTGGTAGAGCCGGACCAGCTCCCAGGCGGGGTGCCGGGCCGGGTCGAGCAGGCTCGTGACCAGCCGGTAGCAGCCCGTGGCGCGCCCGGCGCCGGTCGTGACGGCGACCTCGGCGTCGACCACCCGCACCTCGTGCCCGGCGACGACGCTGGTGCACGAGCCGTCCCGGTGACGGGCGAGGACCGGGAGCCGGCGGCGGTCCTTCCCGCGGATCAGGAAGTCCGCGCCGGCGCCCCGGGCGGCGCCCATCACGCCCCGCGCGTCGAAG
>JAISCU010000411.1 GCA_031265345.1 Bifidobacteriaceae bacterium | reverse complement strand
CACAACTGCCACACGCCGGCGGTGCTCCAGCGCCTGATCCTGGAGAATCCGGCGTGGTACACCGCCTACACGCCATATCAACCTGAGATCTCCCAGGGACGGCTCGAAGCGCTGCTCGTGTTCCAGACCATGCTGAGCGATCTGACCGGCCTGCCGGTGGCGAACGCATCCTTGCTGGATGAGGCCACAGCTGTGGCGGAGGCGATGACCCTAATGAGCCGCGTAGATCGGGGCCGGCGTCCCGCCATCGCCGTCGATGTGGAACTGTTCCCGCAGACCCGGGCGGTGCTGGCCAGCCGGGCCGAGCCGCTCGGTCTGACCTTGGTTCCATTCGATCCGACGGTCGATCCCATTCCCGAGGGCGTGGCCGGCGCGATTGTCCAGTATCAGGGGACCAGTGGCCGGTTGATCGACCTGGAGCCGCTGGCGGCTGGCGTCCATGAGGCTCAAGCACTGCTGGGCGTGGCGGCCGATCCGTTGGCTTTGACGCTCATGCGTGCGCCTGGACAGGCGGGGGCCGATTTGGTGGTTGGTTCGACCGGACGGTTCGGCATGCCACTCGGTTTCGGCGGGCCACACGCCGCGTTCATGGCCGTCCGCCAAGGGCTGGAACGCCAACTCCCCGGCCGCCTGGTCGGTGTCTCGCGGGACGCCGATGGCGCTCCCGCCCTGCGGCTGGCTCTCCAAACGCGTGAACAGCACATCCGCCGCGAGCGGGCTACCAGCAACATCTGCACTGCCCAGGTATTGCCGGCCGTCATGGCGGCCATGTTCGCGGTCTGGCACGGTCCAGAAGGATTGGCCCAGATCGCGGCCCATGTCCACGGCTGCGCGGTGGCGCTCGCTGCCATCCTGGCCGATGCCGGTGCGACGTTGGCAGGAGGGCCGGGATTCGACACGGTAGCTGTCCGGGTACCCGGTCGCGCCCAGGCCGTCCGGGAGACTGCCCGGGAGCTTGGGGTCGCGCTGTTCGCGCAGGATGACGACACGGTCTTGGTGACGGTGGACCAGACCACCGAACGCGATCACATCTTGGCGGTGGCCCGCGCCTTCGGTGTCAATGGGGCCGGCCTGACCTATCCGGCGCAGGCCGGGCAGGCGCCATCGTCCATCCCAGAGGCGCTGCGGCGCGACACGCCTTACCTGACACACGATGTCTTTGCCGCTCACCGCACAGAAGTGTCGATGACCAGGTATCTGGGGCGGCTTGCCCGGCGGGACTACGCGCTGGACCGGGGGATGATTCCCCTCGGCAGCTGCACCATGAAGCTGAACGCGGCGGTGGAGATGGCGGCCCTTACTTGGCGGGAATTCGGGCTGCTGCATCCGTTTGTGGAACCGTCAGACGCTGCGGGAACCCTCGCCTTGATCGAGGAATTGGAGGTCTGGCTCGCAGCGATCACCGGGTATGACCGGGTGAGTTTGCAGCCCAACGCTGGATCGCAGGGCGAACTGGCCGGTTTGCTGGCGATCCGGCGCTACCACGCCTCACGCGGGCGAAGTGGGCGGACCGTTTGCTTGATACCAACATCGGCGCATGGTACCAATGCGGCCTCGGCGGCACTCGCGGGCCTGCAGGTGGTCGGGGTGGCGACCCGGCCCGACGGGTCGGTTGACATGGATGATCTGGCAGCCAAACTGGAGTCTCATCGCGACCAGGTCGCGGCGATCATGTTGACCTATCCCTCGACGTTCGGCGTCTATGAGCCGGGCGTGCGTGAGGTTTGCGCGGCGGTTCATGATTCGGGCGGGCAGGTCTACATCGACGGTGCGAACTTCAACGCGCTGGTCGGGTGGGCAGCGGCGGGCCAGTTTGGCGGCGACGTGTCGCATCTCAACCTGCATAAGACGTTCGCGCTGCCCCATGGCGGCGGCGGCCCGGGGGTGGGACCGGTGGCCGCTCGGGCGCATCTGGCGCCGTTCCTGCCCGGTCATCCGCTGGCGCAGCGCGGCCCGCTGGACCATCCGGTGGCGGCGGCTCCGTTCGGTTCGCCTCTGCTGCTACCGATTGCCTGGGCCTACATCGCGTTGATGGGCGCAGAAGGATTGACCGACGCCACCGAGGGTGCCGTGCTGGCAGCGAACTACGTGGCCAGACGGTTGGGCGGGGACTATCCGGTGTTGTACCGAGGGCCGGGCGGATTCGTGGCCCATGAGTGCATCCTGGACCTGCGGCCGCTGAGCGCCCGCACCGGAGTGAGCGCCGGTGACGTGGCAAAGCGGCTGATCGACTACGGCTTCCACGCTCCCACTATGAGCTTTCCGGTGGCCGGGACGCTGATGGTGGAACCGACCGAATCGGAACCGTTGGCGGAACTGGACCGTTTCTGCGGCGCGATGTCCGCGATAGCCCGTGAGGCGGCGCAGGCCGCGGACCGCCGCGCCGGTGGCCTGGACGATGACGAGGCGCGGGCGGCCGCCGGCGACAACCCTTTGCGTGGCGCACCGCACACCGCCCGCGCCGCGCTGGATGAGGTCTGGGAACATCCGTATTCGCGGAGCGTAGCGGTCTATCCGGCGGGTCCCGATCCGGACAAGTACTGGCCGCCTGTGCGCCGGCTTGACGACACCTACGGCGACAGGCACCTGACGGTGAGGCTGCCGTCGGATTGGCCCGAGGTGCCTCGCACTCAAGGCATGTGAGGTACGTATTGGAGTTGACACGCGCCGGGCGGGCCCGTACTGTATGGCAGGTTCGCCCGAGGCCGGGAGCGGTTTGAGCGGAGGCGCTAAGCCGAAGCGAGTCCGGACCCGCAGGGGAACGCAGCCCCTCATGTTGGCCGGCTTAGTGCCGGGCTGTGATGAGTGCGGCCCCTAGGCCTCGTGGGTTCGTTGTTTGTCATCTCGATAGTGTGCCATTATGAGTTTGTTGACGCTTATTTTTTTGGTGGCGTCTGCTCTGTTTGTTGGGGTGGGCGTGTGCCGGGTTTTTCTTTCTGTTTTTGTTGGAGAGTTTGATCCTGGCTCAGGACGAACGCTGGCGGCGTGCTTAACACATGCAAGTCGAAC